>CAYSHI010000467.1:0-9711 GCA_964430745.1 uncultured Acidobacteriota bacterium
TGATCTCGATGCTGTCCTCTCGCGTGTGTTTGCGATCCGCAAGCGCGGCGAAGCCGCTCGAATACCCGCACTTCACGCGAAGGGCAGTATCGAGATCACGTCCCTCCCGTCTACCTCCCCAGCCGTCGCCTCGGCGTGAGAGTCGGCCTAGGGGCGGGCGAGAGGTTCGATGCGCTCGAGGCCGCCCATGTAGGGGCGAAGCGCATCCGGAATGGTCACCGTGCCGTCGGCTTGCTGGTAGTTCTCCAGCAGCGCCACGATGGTGCGACCGATGGCCAGTCCCGAGCCGTTCAGCGTGTGAACGAGGCGGGTCTTCTTGGCTCCTTCCGGGCGATAGCGGATCTCCGCCCGCCGCGCCTGGAGGTCCTCGCAGTTGCTGCACGAGGAAATCTCGCGGTAGCGCTCTTGTGACGGCAGCCAGACCTCGATGTCGTAGGTTTTTGCCGCCGCGAAGCCGAGGTCTCCGGTGCACAAACTGACGACCTGATAAGGGAGCTCGAGCCGTTGCAGCACGCGCTCGGCGTCCGAGACCAGCGTCTCGAGGGCTTCGTAGGATTCTTCCGGCTTGGCGTACCACACGAGCTCGCACTTGGTGAACTGGTGCAGGCGGATCATTCCGCGGGTGTCCTTGCCGTAGGAGCCGGCCTCGCGACGGAAGCACGGCGTGTACGCGCAGTAGCGGATCGGCAGGTCCCTTTCGTCGAGGATCTCGCCGCGGTGCAGGTTCACCAGCGGGACCTCCGATGTCGGGATGAGGTAGAGCGAGTCCCTCTCGACGTAAAATGCCTCGTCGGCGAACTTGGGTAGCTGACCCGAGCCTTCCATGGATTCCGCCAACACCAGGAAGGGAGTAAACACCTCGAGGTAGCCACCTTCTTCTTGCGCGATGTCGAGCATCAACGCCGCCAGGGCGCGCTCCATCCGGGCGCCGGCGCCGAACTGGGTCGGAAACCGGGAGCCCGACACCTTGGTGGCTCGCTCCAGATCGATGATGCCGAGGGCCTCGCCGACGTCGACGTGGTCGAGCACTTTGAAGCCGAATTCGCGACGGGTGCCCCACGAACGCTCGACCCGATTGTCGGCCTCGTCCTTTCCTGTCGGCACGCTTTCGTGCGGCAGGTTCGGCAGGCCGAGAAGTGTGCTCTGGATCGCGGATTCGAGCTCACCGAGCTCCACGTCGAGCTCCGTGACCCGTTCGCTGACCTCGCCCATCTCGGCGATGATGGCGTCGGCGCTCTCGCCCGCCTTCTTCAGCTCGCCGATCTTCTTACCGGCCGCGTTTCGCTGCGCCTTGAGGGTATCGACTTCCTGGATCAGCCCGCGACGGCGTTCGTCACGGGCGAGGAACTCGTCGAGGTCGAAGTCGACGGCGCGTGAGGCCAGCGCGGCGCGGGCCCGCGCCGGGTCGTTGCGTAGCCTGGAGAGGTCGTGCATGCCTTTGCCTGGAAGAGGGTCGTGCGATGACTAGGTGCCGCGCCGTGCGCCGGAGCGCGCGTTCAGGAGGCCTTCTTTTCCTTCGTCGTCTTTGTCGGCTTCTTCTTGTCGCTCTTTGCCGATTCGGCGGCCGCCTCTTTTTGGGCTTCCTTCTGGGGATCTTTCTTCTTGTCGGCGTAATCGGTGACGTACCAGCCCGTCCCCTTGAAGCGAATCGCGGGCGAGCTGATCAACCGATCGACGGCACCGGAGCACTCCGGACAGCGCTTGCGTGGCTTATCGGAGAATTTCTGGATGAGCTCGAAGCGATGGCCGCAGCGACGGCACTCATACTCGTAGATGGGCATCAGGAAAACTCGTCGTGCGTCTCATTAAAAGTCGGAAATTCAGCGAGTGCTGAAGCCGGGATTATAGCGTGAGTCGGCGTCGTTCGTGCGTGCGGCGGCAAGGCAGTCGGCCCCGCCGTCAGGGCTTGGCTTCCATCCAGTTCGGGCCCGTGCCCAAGTCGACCACGAGAGGGACGTCGAGCTCGATGGCTCCCTCCATCTCCTCGCGCACGATGGCGGAGACGGCTTCGAGCTCGTGGTCCGGGACTTCGAGCACGAGCTCGTCGTGCACCTGGATGATCATCTCGGCGGCGAAGCCTTCGTCCTGCAGGCGTCGGTGGAGGGTAACCATGGCTCGCTTGATCATGTCGGCCGCGGTTCCCTGCAGGGGGGTGTTCACCGCAACCCGCTCGCCGAATGCCTGAACCGAGCGCTGGTGAGACTGCAACTCCGGAAGATAACGAAGGCGACCGAGCATGGTGGTGACGTAACCGTCGGCCTTGGCCTGCTCGATCGTGCCCTCCAGGAAGCCCCGCACCTCGGCGTAGATATCGAAGTAGTTGTCGATGAATGCTCGGGCTTCCTTGGTGGAGATGCCGAACTCGCGTCCGAGCCGCTGCGGCCCCATGCCGTACATGATGCCGAAGTTGATCACCTTGGCGCGGTCGCGCTGGTGCCCCGTCACTTCCTCGGGCGCGACGCCGAAGATCTCCGATGCGGTGGCCCGGTGAACGTCGATGCCCTCCTGGAACGCGCGCTTCAGGCGCTCGTCTCCCGAAAGGTGAGCCATGATCCTCAGCTCGATTTGCGAGTAGTCGGCGGTCAATAGGGAGCAGCCGTCGGCGGGGATGAACGCCTTGCGGATTTGCCTGCCGAGCGCCGACCGGATGGGGATGTTCTGCAGGTTCGGGTCGCTGCTGCTCAGGCGCCCGGTGGCCGCGACTGTCTGGTTGAACGACGCGTGCAGCCGGCCCGTCTCGGGATTCACCAGCGCCGGAAGGGCATCTATATAGGTGCCCTTGAGCTTGGCGAGCTCGCGATACTCGATGATCCTCGCTGCAATCGGGTAATCGCCCGCGAGCTTTTCGAGTACCTCGGCCTTTGTCGAGCGTGAGCCGGTCTTGGCGGTACGGCCGCCCGCGGGGAGCCCGAGACGATCGAAAAGGACCTCGGCGAGCTGCTTGGGCGAGTTGATGTTGAACTCCTCGCCGGCGGCGACGTAGATCTCTTCGCGTAGATCGTCGAGCTGCTCCTGGATCTTGGCGCCCATGCGGCCCAGGTAGTCGGAGTCGATCCGAACGCCGGCGATCTCCATGTCCGCGAGCACCTTCATCAAGGGAAGCTCGAGCTCGCGATAGAGCTCCGAAAGGTCGGTAGCCTCGAGCTCGGGCTCGAATATCTCGCTCAGGCGCAACGCCACGTCCGTATCCTCGGCGGCGTACGTCGTCGCCTCCGCCACGGGAACCTGGTCGAACGTGGCGCCCTTTGTGGGGATGATCTCCTTGAACGGCGTCATCTTCACGCCGAGGTAGTCGAGAGCGAGGCCGTCGAGGCCATGTCCGGTACGTGTCGGGTGCAGCAGGTACGACGCGATCATGGTGTCGAACCACGGCTTAATGCCGTCGACGCCGTTGCGTTTCAGCACGATGATGTCGTACTTGAGGTTCTGGCCGATCAGCTTGATCGTTGCATCCGTCAGCACGGGTCCGAGCTCGTCGAGCGCCTCCTGCAAGGGCATCGCATTTTCGGCGCCCAGCGTCGAGTGGGTCAGCGGCAGATAGGCACCGTGCCCTGACTCCCAGCTCAGCGCCACGCCGACGATCTCCGCTCGTACCGGTTGCTCGTGCGTGGTTTCGAGGTCAAACGACAGGCGGCCGGCCTCGCGCGCGGCATCGAGGGCCGCGGCGAGATCGTCGGCGCCCGCCAGTGTTACGTATTCGACGCCCTCGATGCCGCTCTCTGTGAACTCCTCGAGGATGGAGCGGAACTCGAGCTCGGAAAAGAGCTTCCGCGCCAGCGCCCGGTCCGGTTCCTCGAGGCGAAAGGCATCGAGGTCGAGCTCGATCGGCAGGTCCGTCTGCACGGTCGCAAGCTCCTTGGAGAGGCGGGCCATGTCGGCATCCTTCTCGAGCTTTTCGCCGTACTTCATCTTCGTGATCTCGGCGGCGTGCTCGATGGCGGTCTCGATCGTGCCGTATTCCTGCAGGATCATCTGCGCACCTTTGGCGCCGATGCCTTTCACCCCCGGGATGTCGTCGACACTGTCGCCCATCAGGGCCAGCAGGTCGGGGATGCTCTCCGGTGGAACGCCGTACTTCTCCGCCACGCGCTCACGATCGTAGGTGACATTGCCCTGGCGCTCCGAGAACATCGTGACGCCGTCGTCGACGAGCTGCAGAAGGTCCTTGTCCTCCGAGACGATCACCACCTCTATGCCCGCTTCCTGCGCCTTGCGGGCCAACGTACCGATGACGTCGTCGGCCTCGTAGCCGGGAACCTCGACGATGGGGAGGCGCAGGGCCTCGCATACGCGGCGGACGTAGGGAAGCTGTTTAAGCAGGTCCTCGGGGGTCTCGTCGCGCGAGGCCTTGTAGCCTTCGAAGGCTTCGTGGCGCAGCGTCGGGCCGGGCGGGTCGAAGGCGGCGACGACGTAGTCCGGCTTCCGCTCGCGCAGGAGCTTGCGGATCATGTTGGTGAAGCCGAGCGTGGCGTTGGTGGGCAGGCCCTTGGAGTTGGTGAGCTCCGGAATGGCGTAGAAAGCCCTGAAAATATGCCCGCTGGCGTCTATCAGAAAGATGCGTGTCTTCTTGGCGGCGGTCACCCGGGGACGCTGTCAGGCGGGTGGGCCGGCGTCAAGTCGTGCGGTGCCGGGCGCCGAAATGCATCAACGACCGTCAAGCGGTCGATTCCGGCCGTAATATGCCCAACATCTACGGGCGCTCCTCTCTGTTGATAGTCGTCGAATACTGGTGTTAGAGTAGCCTGCAAAGGGGCTACATCTGCATCCATATGATCACTCGTAAACAGTTGCAGAGTTCGGGGGGCCGGTGTCTTCACCTGCTGGTCGCCCTCGCGGTCACGGCATTCGCGGCGCAGCCGGCGCTGGCGGAGCCGATCGGCGAGGGTTCCGAGCAGCAGGATGCCCAGCTCACGGGCGCCGTGTACGACAGCCGCGGGCTGCCCCTGATCGGTGCGCTGGTCGCGCTGGCGCTTCCCGGCGGCGAGCAGGCCGAAGCCATCACGGTCTCGGACCAGAGCGGTCGTTTCTCGCTTACCGTCGATCCCGGCGTGTACACGTTGATGGCGCGCAGCTTCGGCTTCGTGAGCGCCGTCGTTCCCGAGCTGCAGATTCCCCACGCCGAACCCGTCCGCTTACAGCTTCGCAACGAGCGGCAGGTAGTCTCGCTGTTGTCGGACAGCGCCCCGCTCGACATCGGCTGGGCGTTCCGGCCGCGGGTGCGCGACGTCCTGCGCAAGGGCGAGAATACGATCGACGGCTCCGTGCCGCCGGTCGACACTGGCTGGATGAGCAACCTGAGCGAGCGCTCGATGTGGGCCAACGTGGGTGGTGAGTTGAGCCTCTGGACGGTTGCCCCGATGGGCGGCAACTTCGAGGACAGTCGCTCGGCAACCGATTTTTCCATGGGTTCGGTGGGGTCCGATCGCCGGAACTGGGCGTTCCAGGGGCAACTTGCCGACGGCGTGGTGCGCGCCAACAGCAACATGTCTCGGGTGATGAACGAGTCACACGCGATGCGCGTGGGCGTCGGCTTCGCCGGCAGGGATCTCGGCGTCCCCGACGGCGATCACGCGCCTCGCAGTATGTGGGTCGGCAGCCTCTCCGCGGAGGACTTCTGGCGGCTGGGCGAAAGCGTTCAGATCGGCTACGGCCTGCGCTTCGAGCACTACAATTATCTTGAGGAACAGGGCCTGGTGTCGCCCCGTGTGCAAGTCGCCTTCGTTCCGGTCGAGTCGGTCGTCTTCACCGCGGGTATTTCCTACGACGCCGAGGCCCCAGGCCTTGCCGAGCTACGCTTCCAGGTCGATCCTTTCGCGATCCGCTACGTGGACGTGCTCGGTTTCGAGAGCATCGAGCCCGAGCGGTCTCTGAGGTACGAGGTCGGCGTGCAGTCCGGCGCCGCGGACACCGAGTGGCGTGCTCGTGCGTATCACGACCAGATCTCCCGTGAGCTGGTAGGCGTCTACCTTGCCAACGAGACCGGCTCGAGCGACTACCTGGTCGCCAATCTGGGGGACTCGGTAGTGCAGGGCATCGCATTCGACGTACGGCGTTCGTTCATGGACAGCTTCGCCGGCGTGGTCAGCTATTCCTACGGTCGCCGCGATGGTGGCCCGCTTCCGGCGAACTTGGCGGCTGAGCGCGGATTGCTACGCGACGAGCTCGACGCGGAGGTCGCCGCCGTCGACGTCGTGCATCAGGTCGCGGCCGGTCTCGAGACCGTAGTGGGAACCTACGACACCCGGCTGAACGCCACCTACCGCTGGCAGAGAGGCATCCCCGTGGTTCGCGAGGGGAACCTCGAGAGTGTCTACGAGCGCCTCGACCTCCGCGTGCGTCAACCCCTGCCGTTCCGCGCTCTGTCCAGCGACTGGTCGGCGCTCGTGCAGGTGCAAAACGTGCTCGGCACGCCGTACGACGGTGTCTTCGACTTCGGCCTCGGCAACGCGCCGGTTCTGTCGCGGCTGGTCAGCGGTGGCCTCGCCGTACGTTTCTGATTTTCGTAATACGCCCGACGAAGCTTCGTTTTCGCGCCGTTTTTCCACTTCGCGCCGTGACGCGGCACACTAGCCCCTCCGTTTCCGCCGGAGACTCTTTCCTGCACACGCTTGCCCCGACGATTCGTCCGAGGTTCAAGGCTCCCCCCCCCGGTGAGGACGGCGGGTGACGTTGAGGACTGTTGCTCTCGGCATGATATCCAAATTTTTGGTTTATTAGTTCAACTTTTTGGACAGCGGAGAGGGCCCAATGTTGGCCACTGCGCAAACCCCGACTGGAACAGGCGAATCTTCGATGCTTCGGGTCTCCCGAGAGTGGTACGGGGTTTGCTAACGTACAGTTGTGAGGTTGACTCGCAGTAAGGGGTGGTCGGCTGGTAGTCGCCGAGCCCCCGGGGATACGCAGCCCACAATGACGGCACAACAACAGCGGAACGATGCGATCAGGCTGGTTGGGGTGATCGCGCTCACCGGCGTCCTGGTCTTTCTCGGCGTCGTGAGTATCGTCAATCGGCTGCACTTCGAGGAACCGACCGATGGCGTCGCATGGGTCCTTCGCGATCAGGCCGTGGTCGCCGAAGCGGTCGACGCGGGCGGGCCGGGCGATGCCGCGGGACTGCGGGTGGGCGATGTGCTCGTCGAGTTGGGTGGGCTGCCCGCGCAGACGGCGGATCCTGATTTCGTCGCCAGCGTCTTGTGGGGCCTGATCCCCGGCGACCAGATCAACTACGTGATCGAGCGGGACGGAGACCTTCTGGCCACTCCGGTGATCGTCGGCGTCCGGCCTCTCGATCATCGCGTGTACCTTTATCTCTGCCTGGTGGGCGCCGCGTCGCTTCTTGCCGGGGTGTTCGTATTGATGCGCCGGCGAGAAGCGGATGCCGGCGCCCAAGGGCATATGTCGGGTGTGGCGGCGCGTTTCTTCTGGCTCGCGCTGGCGTTCTACGCGGTCAGCGTGTTGTCCCCGACGCGCCTGGAAGATCCCTTCTTTCGTCCTATCTGGTGGGTCGACCAACTTGCTCGCAACGCTCTCCCGGGCTTGTTCTTGTACTTCACGCTGACCTTTCCGCGCCCCAAGCCGCATTTTCAGCAGCATCGAAACGCATGGATCTTCGGCATCTTCGGGCCGGGCGTCGTGCTCTTCTTCTCGTATGCGGTGCTTGTCGGCGGCGCCGAGGCGCTGCGGTTGACGCCGGCCGTTTCCTACCCGTTGCTGTCGTTTCTCAACAGCGTCGACCTCGTGTATCTCGCCGTCTCGCTCGGTCTCGGCTTGTTGCTCATCGCGCACAGCTATCGCGTTACCGAAACCCCCATCGAACGGCGTCGGCTGACCTGGCTGATCGGTGGCACGGCGATCGGCTTGTTTCCGTTCGTCACCATCTACGTGCCGCTTTACGTGTTCGGGATCACCCACCCGTTGCTCGAATTGACGGTGTTGCCGTTCGTCGCGATTCCCGTTTGCTTCGGCTACGCGGCGGTGGGCTTCCGCCTCTGGGATGTCGAGGTGATCCTCAAGGGGGCCCTGGCATATTCGGTGACCGCGCTCGCTGTGCTCGGCGTCTATGTCGGTGCGGAGAGCCTGATTTCGCGCGTGCTCGACGAGGAGCTCGCTCTGGCGGGCGCTTTTCTCGCGACGTTGCTCGTGGCCACCGCTTTCGCGCCTCTCCGCGACCGCGTCCAGGACGGACTCGACCGGCTCTACTACCGCGAGCGCTACCGTTCTCGCCGCGGGATCCTCGACTTCGCCCGCGACCTCAACACGGAGCTCGATCTCGGCCAGGTCGTGGCGCTCTTGGTTCGGCGCGTGCGCAAGATGGTGGCGGTGGGCAGGATCGCCGTTCTCCTCAAGGAGGAGGAAGGTCCGCGGCTGCGACTCGTTTCCGACGACGGTTCCATGACCGAAGGCCCCCAGCTCTCGAGCGCGTTTTCGAAGTTCCTCGCCGCCGCCCTCGCCAATCGCGACTTCGTGTACATCGAGGACATGGAGAATCTCCTCGAAGAGTTCCCTCAGGATCGCGACCTGCTCGCCGAAGAGGACCTCGCCTACTTCCTGCCGCTTGTTGTCAAGGGAGAGGTTCTGGGCTTGCTGGCGTTGGGTCGCACACTTTCGGGCGATTACCTGTCCTCCGAGGATCTCAAGGTCCTCCAGATGCTCACGTCGCACGCGGCGTTGGCGCTCGACAACGCCCTGCTGTACCGCCAGGCGCATGCTCGCGCGCAGGAGTTCGAGCAGCTCAAGAACTACAACGAGAACATCGTGCAGAGCATCAAGGTGGGCGTCATGGTGCTCGACACCGACGGGCGTGTGCGCTCGTGGAATCGTTCGATGGAGGCGACCCTGGGAATCCCCGCGAACGAGGCCATGCGCAAGCAGGTCGCCGAGCTCTTCCCCGCCAGCTTTTCCGAGGCACTCGAGCAGGCGCGGCGTCGGGTCGAGGTCGGCGCCGAGCCGATCGCCTCGGCCTATCGAGTTGCCGTGCGCAGTCTCGACGGCGTCGACCGCATCGTCAATATCTCGGTGGCGCCGTTGCTCGGCGAGAAGGGGCGCCAGCCCACGGTCGTTATCGTCGATGACGTCAGCGAGGCGACGGAGCTCGAGTCACAACTCCGACAGTCGGACCGCTTGGCCTCTGTCGGGCTACTCGCCGCCGGCGTTGCCCACGAGGTCAACACGCCGTTGGCGGGGATCTCCAGCTACGTCCAGATGATGCAGCGCAAGATGCCCGAGAGTGATCCGCGGCGGGCGATCCTGGAGAAGATCGAGAAGCAGACATTCCGCGCTTCGAGTATCGTCAACAGCCTGCTGAACTTCTCTCGCCAGCAGGCCTCGGACATGCAGCCCGTCGACGTCAACGCCGTCGTCGAGGAGACCCTGGCACTCGCCGAGCTGCCGTTGTCGAAGCGCAAGGTCCGCGTCGACCTCCATCTCGGCGATTCATTGGCTCCGGTTTGGGGCGACTCCGGGAAGCTGCAGCAGGTTCTGATGAATCTGGTTTTGAACGCCCGCGACTCGATGCAGGAGGGCGGAGATCTGAGCATCCGCACGGCACAGCAAAACGGCGAGGTGGTCCTCGAGGTCTCCGATACCGGGCGCGGAATTCCGAAGGAACAAATCCACAAGATCTACGACCCGTTCTTCACGACCAAGGGAACCGGCAAGGGGACCGGTTTGGGCTTGTCAGTGACCTACGGAATCGTTCAGGAGCATCGCGGC
>CAYSHI010000468.1:0-5469 GCA_964430745.1 uncultured Acidobacteriota bacterium
GCGATCCTGCACGACAAGATCGCCAGCACGAGGCTGCAATTCGCTGACGACCTGCTGCTGGTCGTTCCCGAAGAGCGCATGGGACAGCTTCGCCACTCGGAAGATCTCATCGTCACCTCCCGCGGCGACGGCGTCGAAACCAGCCTGTCCGGCAGCCGCTCCGCCATTCTCGTGATCTTGCCGGTAGTCGTTGTCCTCGCGGCGCTCGGCGTGGTGGACATCCTCAAGGCGGCCATCATCGGCACGATCGTCTTGTTCGCGGTGAGAGCGCTGCGCCCCACCGAGGCCTATCGGGCGGTCGACTGGTCGGTGCTGTTCCTGATCGCCGCTTTCGTGCCCGTCGGAGCCGCCATGCAAAAAACCGGAACGGCGGAATTCCTCGCGGGCGGCATTCTGCGGCTGCGGGACCTGAGCCCCGAGATCTTCACCCCCGCGGTCATCCTGTCCGTCCTGTACCTGCTCACCTCCTTGCTCACGCAGACGATCTCCAACAACGCCACCGCGATCCTGCTCGCTCCCGTCGCCGTGCAATTGGCCATCGACCTCGGCGTCGATCCGCGACCGTTCCTGATCGCCGTCGCGTTCTCCGCTTCCGCCGGCTTGATGACACCCTACGGCTACCAGACCAACCTGATGGTCATGGGCCCCGGAGGGTATCGATTCGTCGACTTCGTCCGTTTCGGTGGACCGCTCACCGTCATGTTCTGGATCGTCTCCTCCCTGTTGATCCCCCTCTTCTGGAGCTTCTGACAATGCCCCGTGCCCGTGTCGCCGGCCTCGTTCTCGCGCCGCTTGCCGTCGTCGGTCTCCTTGCCTCCGGGAAATCGGTCGCCGGCCAAGAGCCGCTCATCGCCTTCGATCGCTACCATTCCTTCGCCCAGATCGAGGCTTATCTCGACGCCACGGCCGATCGATATCCGGAGCTCACGACGCTGCGGCAGTTCGGCGAAAGCCGCGGCGGGCGGCGCCTGCTCGCCGTGGAGATCAACAACCCGGCGACGGGACCGGCATCCGAAAAGCCCGGCTTCTACGTCGACGGCAATATCCACGGCGGCGAGTTGCTCGGCGGCGAGGCGGCGTTGCATTTCATCGACACCATCTTGAGCGGTTACGGTCAGGATTCCGCCATCACTCGCTTGCTGGACACGACCGCGTTCTACGTCGTCCCGATCGTCAACCCCGACGGGAGGGCGATCTCGATGGACACTCCCGAAAATCACCGATGGAACATTCGCCCATTCGATGAAGACGGGGACGGACGGGTCGATGAAGACCCACCGGAGGACATCGACGGCGACGGCCATATCCTCGACATTCGCGTGCAGGACCCGCGCGGACCGTGGAAGGTCTCTCCCGACGACCCGCGAGCCATGGTGCGCCGAGGCCGAGGCGACAGGGAGGGACCCTTCTACCAGATGATCAGCGAGGGAACCGACAACGACGGCGACGGCGAGTTCAACGAAGATCGCGTCGGCGGCATCGACCTGAACCGCAACTTTCCCGCCAATTGGAACGCCGCTCAATTCGGCTCCGGGCCGTTCCCGTTGTCCGAACCGGAAACCTGGGCGCTCGTCAACTACATTACGGACCGTCCCAACATCGCCGCGATCCACACGTACCATACGAGCGGCGGGCTGATCCTGCGCTTCCCCACCCTCGCCGACCAAGATTGGGACTTTCCGCAGGCCGACCTCGACGACTACCGTCTGATCGCCGAGGACGGCGTGCGCGAGACGGGCTACGCTCACTATGCGGCCGACAAGCAGGCGATCGTCGACCTCATGAGCCCCGGCCACGGCGTCTTCAACGACTGGGCGTCGAAGGAATTCGGCGTCCTCGCGATTACCACCGAGTTGTGGCGCAACGGTTTCGGGCAGGGGGCGGGAGCGCGCTTTCGCTGGAACGATGAGGTCCTCGCCGGCGCCGGCTTCGTCGACTGGAGGCCGGTTTCGCACCCGGAATTGCTCGGCGCCGCCCGGCAACTCCTCGAGTCGAGCGGCAGCCTCGCGGCCGCCGGAGCGGAGGCCGCGAGTCCGAACCAGGTGCGCGAGGTTATCGCCGACATCGGCGGCTGGAAGCGATTCTCCGTCTCGAACCCACCGGAGCACATGATCGTCGACGAGCTCGAACGCAATACCCGCTGGGTGCTTTCGTTCGCCAACAAGCTGCCACGCATAGCGATCATCGAAGCCACCGCGCAGGAGGTCGGGGGTGTTGACGGCCTGTTCGCCGTGCAGGCCAGCATCGCCAACATCGGCTGGATGCCCACCGCGACGGCCCACGCCGTCGAGGTACTCGGAACGGCGGAACCGGTAATGGTGGAGATCACCTTGACGAACGCCGAGATGCCCCCGGACGTCCCCGGCCGTACGCCGGAAGGGCTGACCTTCGCCCGCCAGTCGCTCGGTGTATTGCCCGGCGCGCGCGCCGATCGGCCGGCGAAGATGAACCAGATGTTCTGGAACGCCGAGGTGATTGACCCTTCGCTCCCTGCGAGCGTCGACATCGTCGTTCGGTCGCGGAAGGCCGGAGTTGTGAGGCAGCGACTCGAGCTCATCGGGGACGAGGGCCGGTGACCTGCAGCGATGCGCTCTTGCCGCTGCCGCGACGACGGCGCGTCCGGCCTGTTACGAGGCCCTGAGCGCCACGATCGGATCGACGCGCGTGGCTCGCAGCGCCGGCGCCACGCAGGCCGCCACGGCCACCACGTCGTCGAGCCGATCGCGCATCGGCTCGACCTGGTACACGTTCATGTCCGATCCCATGCCCCACGCCGCCTCTTCGGCGGAACGAACCAGCAGCGCAGGGTCGTTTTCGGTACGCACCATCAACGTCATGATCGGGATCGGCCGCTGATCGTAGACGTCGTTGGAGCGGCGCCAGTCGAGGAGCTCGCCGGCGGTGACGCCCGCCGCCGGAGATGCGCGCCGTACGTATCGATCCCACGGTAGCATTGCGCTCGGACTGAGCCGCGCGGCGGCCGGAGGTGAGACCGCCTCAGCGCCGCGTTCCCGTCAACTGGGTCACATCGCTGCCGTCGGCGTTCATCAGCATCAGGTGCTTGGGGCCGGCGCCGCCGGCAGGCACCCACGTGTAGACGATCCGGCGTCCATCAGGTGAGACACGCGGGTCGATGGACTCGCCCATCTCGGTGTGGGTGAGGCGAATCTGCTCGCTTCCGTCGGCGTTCATGGCGTGGATCTCGGTCGCCCCCGTGCGCCAGCTCATGAAGACGATACGGTCGGCTCCATTCACCCAGCTCGGCACCATTCCGTTGTCGGGATCTTCGGTCAGGCGTGTGTAGCCGCCGCCATCCCGGCGCACGGTGTACACGTCACGATTCACATGAAAGGCCAGACGCTCACCGTCCGGCGACCATTGCGGGAACCAATGCGTTCCCTCCGACGGCGCCTCCGCGCCGGTGAACTGCCGCTGATTCGAGCCGTCGGCGTCCATCATCCACACCTCGAACTGGCCACTGCGCGTCGACATCCACGCGATCTGCGCGCCGTCGGGTGACCAGGCAGCCGATACGTCGTTGGCGGAGTTGTACGTCAACCGGCGCACGTCCGAGCCGTCGACGTTCATGGTGTAGATCTCGAACGCGCCGTCCCGGTCAGAGTCGAAGCTGATGCGCGTGCCATCGGGAGAAAACGCCGGATAACCCTCGTCCGCCGCGTTGTCGGTCAGACGCACGATGTTCGTGCCGTCGGCGTCCATGACGTAGATCTCGGCATTGCCGTCGCGCTCGCTGTAGAAGGCGATTTTGCTGCCGTCGGGCGACCAGGAGGGCGACCCGTCGCGCTCGAGCACCGACCCCTGCGGAGAGTCCGGCGAGGCATTCGAAGACGCTTCCGACGCACCCGAGCCGTCTTCGGCAGGCTGCTGGCCGCCCGAGCACGCGGCGACGAGGGCGGCGGCAAACAGCAGCGGGGCGACGCGTCGTCGCCCCGCTGCCCTGGAGATCATCGCTGTTTTCAAGGTCGCCGGGTCACTGGCTATCTTCCGTGAGCATCGGATCCTCACGGATAGTAACCGAGCCTACGTAGTCATTGCCATTCACCGTCAGCACCACACGATAGGTGCCGACCGGCGCCTCCGGACCCTGCGGTCCCGACTGGTTGAAGCCACGTCCCCCGCGCCCGGTCTGGCGGAAGCGTTCCATACGCTCCTCGAAGGCACGCACCTGCGCAGGCGTCGCGTCGTAGCGCATGTCCCACCCCACGCGGTTGATCCCGGGCCGGGCCGGCATCGTGTAGGTGCGCTGGTTCTCGCCCGTGACGTCCGACACGGTCAGCGTCACATCTCCGGAAACGCCGTCACCGACGAAGTAGCTGATGGCCGCGTCGCGGCTCGGATTCTCGCCCTGGAAGGCAAGCGATCCGCCCGTGCCCTGAGGCTGGATCTGCAGCCAACGGGTTGCCACCGTGCTGTCGAACAGATGGGCTTCCGAGGCCATCACTTCGGGGGTCATCTGTTGCAACGCCGAGATGTCGTCCATGATCCACAGGCCGCGCCCGTGGGTGCCGATGATGACGTCCGGGTCGCGTGGATGGATCACCAGGTCGTGGACGGCAACCGTCGGCAGATTGTTGTTGAGTCTCGCCCACGAGTCGCCGCCGTTGATCGAGTAGTAGACGGCGAACTCGGTGCCGGCGAACAGAAGGTTCGGGTTCTTGTGGTCCTGCTTGACCACGTAGACGGGCTGGTCGCTCGGGATGCCGTCGGTGATTCGGGTGAACGTCTGCCCGAAGTCGGTCGTCTTGAAGATCCACGGCTCGAACAACGAGCTACGGTGCCCGTCGACCGCCACAAAAGCCGTACCCTCGTCGAAGTGCGACGTTTCGACCCTGCTGATCCAGAGGTCCGCCGCCGGCATGTTCGGCAGGTTCGGCTGCACGTTGGTCCAGCTCGTGCCGCCGTCGCGCGTTACCTGCACGTTGCCGTCGTCGGTGCCGGCCCAGATCACTTCTGCGTTCATGGCCGACTGCGAGAGCGTCATGATGGTGCCGTGGAACTCGGCGCCGCCACCGGGATCGTGGTCGGGCGTCAGGCCTCCCGACTCCTTGATCGTCTTGTGGTCCTCGTTCTTCGTCAGGTCAGGACTGATGATGTACCAGCTCTCGCCGCCGTCGGTGGTCTTGAAGACGTGGTTGCCACCGAAGAAGACCACGTCGCCATTGTGCGGTGACATGACGATCGGGCTCGACCAGTTCCAACGGAAGGCGCCCATCGGCCCCCAGCCCTTCTCGGCCTGCACGGCCTCGATGCCCGGGGTGATGTACTCGTCGTAGTTGACGATGTTGGCGTCCTTGGAGGGCCGGATCGACTCGCTCTCGCGGGTGTACGCATCGAGCTTCTGGATACGCCCGCCGGTGTTGCCCGGGTGCGGCTCCGAGTACACCTCGCGCCAGTTGTCCGGGTTGATCTGCACGTGATAGCCGTCGCCGCCGCTGATGTTGTACCAGT
>CAYSHI010000469.1:0-9040 GCA_964430745.1 uncultured Acidobacteriota bacterium
GCGGGATCGCCGGCGGGGCGGTCTGGTGGACTCGCCCGCTTGCAATCGACATGCAACTGATGGGCGAAAAGGCCACGGCGAGCGGAGAGTTCACGGAAGTCGCCCTCGCGGACAACGCGGCTTCGCTCTCCGATGCCATCCGTGCCGGGAAATCGACGTTCGAAGACGCCGGTGGGCCGCGTGCCTATTTCGGGTATCCTGCCCGGGCGACCCCGGAAGAGGGTGAAGCCACGATCGAGATCCTGGGGACGATCCTGCAGGAGGCCGTCAGCGCAGCACTCGGCGCCGGCACCTCGACGCGCGGCGGCCCGGAACAGCAGCGGATGCGCACGTCATGACTTACGGCGAATACCTCAGGCTCGACGAACTGCTGGCGTTGCAACAGCCGCGCGCCGGAGAACCCGAGCACGACGAGGTGTTGTTCATCGTGGTGCACCAGGTGTACGAGCTCTGGTTCAAGGAGGTGCTGCACGAGCTCGATTACTTCAATCGCCTGCTCACCGGCTCAGACGCGCCGCGCGCGCAGCACACCCTCAAGCGCGTGCTGACGATCTTCAAGATCCTGGTGGCTCAGCTCGACATCCTCGAGACCATGACCCCGGTGGAATTCCTGACGTTTCGGGATCGACTGGAATCGGCGAGTGGGTTCCAGTCGTACCAGTTCCGTGAGCTCGAGTTTGCGCTGGGCGCGAAAAGGGCATCCGCTCTCGATCGTTACGAAACGGACAGCGCCGAATGGCGGCGCCTCGAGGCGCGGCTGGTCGCGCCGAGCCTGTGGGACACGTTCCTGAACTACCTGGCGCATCTGGGCTACCCGATCCCGACGGAGCTGTTGCAGCGTGATTTCTCCCAGCCGAATCCGGCGTCAGAAGAGGTGCAGGAAATCCTCGTCGGGGTTTACAAGACCGATCCGGCGACGACCGACCTCTGTGAGCGTTTGACGGACCTCGACGAAGGCTTGCAGGAGTGGCGGTACCGCCACGTCAAGATGGTGGAGCGCACCATCGGCTCTAAGCGCGGCACGGGCGGTTCGCCGGGTGTCGAATATCTGCGAAAGACGCTCTTCAAGCCGTTGTTTCCCGACCTCTGGGCGATTCGCAGCGAGCTGTGAAGAACGACGACCTCAGCCGCTGGCCCGGCGTCTTGGCGCCGAACTACAGTCGTTTCCGCGTCGGCGAGCGTCTTCTGCTGACCGGGCATTCGCACCAGGCCTGGCCCGACGTCGGCTTCGCGGCGCAGCAACGAGCCTGGCTCGACGCCGCCGACCTGGTCGACGACAAGTGGGATCGCGCGTTCTCTCAGGCCGATCGTGTGGCGCGAGGATACGCTGCGCTGCTCGACGACCGGGACGGCAACATCGCCCTCGCGGCCAATACGCACGAGCTGGTCGTCCGCTTCCTGTCGGCGTTGCCCCTACGGGAGCGGCCGCGGATTGTCACCACGGATGGCGAGTTCTACACGCTGCGACGCCAGCTCGATCGTCTCTCGGAGGTCGGCGTCGAGATCGTTCGCGTTTCCGCCGACCCCGTCGACTCGGTGGCGGAGCGAGCGGCGGCCGCCGTGAACGATGCCACCGCCGCCGTCGCGATCTCGTGTGTCTTCTTCGAGTCCGCCCGCATCGTGCGTGGTTTGGCGGAGGTGCAACGGGCGTGCGATTCGGCGGGAGCGCTTCTGCTGGTCGATGCGTACCACGCGCTCGGCGCCATTCCGTTCTCTCTCGTCGACGAGGGACTCGAGGGAGCGTTCGTCGTCGGTGGTGGCTACAAGTACTGTCAACTCGGCGAAGGCAACGGCTTTCTGCGTATTCCGCCGGGCTGTGAGCTTCGGCCCGTTGTGACCGGGTGGTTCAGCGATTTCGAATCGCTGGGTCAGGCGCCCGACGTCACCGGCCGGGTGAGCTACGGTAGCGGCTCGGCGCGCTTTGCCGGCGCCACCTACGATCCGACGAGCCACTACCGGGCGGCGGCCGTGCTCGATTTTTTCGTCGATCAAGGGCTCACGCCCGACGTCCTGCGGCGCATCAGCCAACGTCAGGTCGGCCTCCTGGCGGCCGCGTTCGACGAGCTCGACGCCGACCCCGACGTCATTGCCCGCGACAGCTCCGTGAAGCTCGAGGACGTCGGTGGGTTTCTGGTGCTGCGAGCGCCCCGCGCCGGTGATATCAGTCGGCGCCTGCGTGATCGCGACCTCTTCAGCGACTTCCGCGGCTCGACGCTGCGCCTCGGTCCGGCGCCGTATATCAGCGACGAGCAGCTATCCGATGCCATCGTTATCCTCGGCGAGGTCATCGCCGAGGTTTCGTCGAGGGGGGCCGCGTGAACCTGGACGGGCGGGCTGCGCTGATTACCGGTGGCGGCAGAGGAATCGGAGCCGCGACGGCGGAGGCCCTGGCGTGCGCAGGGGCCCGTGTCGGCGTTGCCGCACGAACGATCGCCGAGGTCGAGGAAGTAGCTGCGCGCATCCGAGCGGAGGGGCGCGAAGCCTTCGCCTTTCGCTGCGATGTCACCGATGCCGACGACGTGACGGCAGCCGCACGCGCTGCCGAGCAGGCGATGGGCCCGATCGGGATTCTCGTGAACAACGCCGGAGCCGCAAGCTCCGACCCGTTCCGGCGCACGACCCTCGAGGAGTGGAACCGCTTGCTGGCGGTCAATGCGACCGGGACGTTTCTGTGCACGCAGGCCGTGCTCGGTGGCATGCTCGACGGCGGCTGGGGCCGGATCGTCAACGTCGCCTCGGTGGCCGGGCTCGAGGGGGCTCCGTACGTCAGCGCCTACACCGCTTCCAAGCATGCCGTCGTCGGCCTCACGCGCGCGCTCGCCGAGGAGGTCGTCGGCACCGGAGTGTCGGTGAACGCCGTGTGCCCTGGGTGGGTCGACACGCCGATGACTCGGAGGGCCGTGCAGGGAGTCGCGGAAAAGACCGGCGCGGCGGAGGGTGAAGCGTTGGAGGCGATCCTCGCGCAGAGCGGCCAGTCACGGCTGCTGGCGACCGACGAGGTCGCGGCGCGGATTCTCGAGGTGTGCGTGGCGGACGCCGCGACCAACGGCAAGACCTTGGTGATCAACAATTGAGTGCGACGGAAACACGACGCTCAACGGGAAGGGCGGCACGCAATGACCTATGAGCTCATCAACCCCGAGCAACTCGGCGCCCCGAGCGGCTGGACCAACGGCATGCTTGCCCCCGCCGGGGGCAGGATCCTCTTCGTCGCCGGGCAGGATGCGGCGGTACCGGGAGGCGAGGTGGCCACCGACGACTTCGTCGAGCAATTTCGCATCGCCCTGGACAAGGCCCTCGCCGTCGTACGCGAGGCGGGCGGTGGGCCGGAGGACGTCGGGCGTATTACGTTGTATGTCACCGACATCGACGAATATCGGCAGAGCCGCAAGGATCTGGGACCCGTTTACCGATCGCTGATGGGAAAGCACTTTCCCGCGATGGCGTTGGTGCAGGTTCTGGGCTTGGTCGACCCGCGCGCCCGCGTCGAGATGGAGGTCACCGCCGTAGTCGGTGCCGTTGAACAAGACTAGTGGACTGTAACGGAAGAATCGTTAGTGTCGTGGTGGCGAAATGGGGGTGGATGCAAGGCGCTCCGACGCGGCGATGCCTTCCGCATCGCCTTCCTCGCCGCGCCTTGACCTCGCCCGCAAATCCCATCTGCGACACTAACGATTCTTCCGTTACAGTCCACTCTAGTGTCCTGGGACAGGACACTGGGTTCTTCAGCACCCTGTCAGGCAGCAACCGAGAAAGGTCAATCGTGTTCCAACCGGAATCTTTCCTGTACGAGTGCGACGCTGAGACCGGAGTCGCGATCGTCACGCTGAACCGCCCCGAGCGCCTCAATGCCCTCACCTTCGAGGTCTACGACGAGCTGCGTCGGGCGTTCTTCGAGCTCTCGGACGATCCCGAGGTGCGTGTCGTCGTGATCACCGGCGCGGGCAAGGGCTTCTGCTCGGGGGGTGACGTCGAGGACATCATCGGCGCCCTCTTCGAGCGCGACTTCAAGGGGCTGCTCGAGTTCACCCGTATGACCTGCGACCTGGTTCTGGCGATACGTCGCTGCCGCCGGCCGGTCATCGGGGCGCTCAACGGTACCGTCGCCGGCGCCGGAGCGGTGATCGCCACGGCGTGTGACATCAGGGTGGCGGCGGAATCGGCAAAGATCGCCTATCTGTTTACGCGCGTCGGCCTGTCGGGCGCCGACATGGGAGCGGCGTGGATGCTGCCGCGGATCGTAGGGTTGGCGAAGGCCGCGGAGCTGTTGATGACGGGCGATTTCATCAGCGCCGAGGAGGCGCATCGTATCGGCCTGTACAACACGGTCGTGGCCGACGGCGCCGCCCTCGACGCGGCCGCCGAGCTGGCCGCGAAGCTGTCGAGGGGGCCGTCGTTCGCCCTTGAGATCACCAAGGACGCTCTCAACCGCGAAGCGAGCATGGATCTCGCGGGGGCCCTCGAAGCCGAGGCTCAGATTCAGGCAGCGCTCATGTTGCACCCCGACTTCCGGGAGTCATACGAGGCTTTTGTCGAGAAGCGCGACCCGAGGTTTCTCTGATGGGACGGCGGCCGGGGCTCGATGCCAGCAGCGGCCCGGACCTGGGCCTGGTGCGCGCGTTTCTGGCGGCGGGTCACACTGAATGGGCCGCCGAGGTTGCCGCCTTCGCAGCCGACGTGTTGCGGGGCCGTCCGCATGTCGATGACGACGACGGCGCGCGGAGTGAAGCGCGCGAGCTCCTCGAGCTCATGGGCGACGCCGGCGTGTACGCTCCGATCGCCGACCGGGACCTGAGGGCCTGCTGCCTCGCCCGCGAGGCCGTGGCGGCAGCCTCACCGCTCGCCGATGCCGTTTTCGCCCTCCAGGGCCTGGGGATCACGCCGTTGCTGATTGCGGGCACCGAGGCGCTGCAGGAACGTTGGGCGGCGCCGGCGCTCGAGGGGCGCGCGATGTCGGCGTTTGCGATGACGGAGCCTGAAGCGGGCTCGGACGTGGCGTCGATGGCGACGCGCGCGACGAGAGACGGCGACACCTGGGTCATCGACGGCACCAAGCATCTGATCAGCAATGCCGGCATCGCCGATTACTACGTTGTTTTTGCCAGCACGGATCCCGACGCCGGCAGCCGCGGTATCAGCGCCTTCGTGGTGCCGGCCGACGCCCCGGGCTTGGGTTTCGGGGGAGCCCAAATCATGAGCGCCCCCCACCCGCTCGGCGAGATCGTGCTGGAGGAATGCCGTGTTCCCGCCTCCCACCTCCTGGGAGAGGCGGGCGAGGGTTTCAAGATCGGTATGGCGACGCTCGACCAGCTCCGCCCCACCGTCGGCGCGGCCGCCTGCGGAATGGCATCTCGGGCGCTCGAAGAGGCGGTCGGCCACGCCACGACGCGCCGCCAATTCGGCAAGCCGTTGTCGTCGTTTCAGCTCATCCAGGAGAAGCTGGGTCGCATGGCGATCGACCTCGCGGCTGCCCGGCTCCTTGTCTATCGAGCCGCCTACGAAAGAGACACGGGCGCCGAGCGCATCACTACCGAGGCTGCCATGGCCAAAGCATTCGCCACCGAGGCGGCTCAGCGCATCGTCGACGACGCCGTTCAGATCGTGGGGGGCCGTGGAGTTCTGACCTCGCATCCGGTCGACCACCTCTACCGGTCGGTTCGAGCGCTGCGGATCTACGAGGGGACGACCGAGATCCAGCATCTGATCATCGCCGGCGCGCTCGTCGCGGGCGCGGAGGAGCGGAGTTGAAGATCGCCGTCGTCGGTGGCGGGCCGGGCGGGCTCTACTTCGCCATCTTGATGAAGCGCGCCGACCCTCGCCACGAAGTGCTGGTCTACGAACGCAATCGGTTGGACGACACCTTCGGCTTCGGCGTGGTGTTCTCCGATGCCACCATCGCCGAGGTCGAGGCGGCCGACCCCGAAACCTACCGCAAGATCTCCGACCATTTCGTCCGCTGGGACGACATCGACGTCTACTACGGCGGCGAGATCGTCCGATCTCAGGGCCACGGATTTGCCGGCATGAGCCGGCAGACACTCCTGACCGTGTTGCAGAGCGAGGCGACCGCTGTGGGTGTGGACCTGCGGGCTGAAGTGGAGATCGGCGGCCTGGAAGAGCTCGGAGACGCCGACTTGATCGTCGGCGCAGACGGCGCCAACAGCACGGTGCGCGGCCGGCTCGAGGAGCAATTTCGCCCGGCGTTCGATTGGCGCCCGAACCGCTTCGTCTGGTTGGGCACGGACAAGCCGTTTCCGGCGTTCACGTTTTACTTCAAGGAGGACGAGCACGGCCTCTGGCGGGTCCACGCGTACCAGTACGAGCCCGGTCGATCGACGTTTATCGTCGAGTGCACCGAGCACACCTGGCGATCCGCCGGCATGGAAGAGGCTTCGGAAGAAGAGACGGTTGCCTACTGCGAAGCTCTCTTCCGTGACGAGCTCGAGGGCCATCAGCTCGTTCGGAACCGCTCGTTGTGGCGAAGATTCCCGACCATTCGTTGCGAGCGCTGGTCGACGGACAACGTCGTGCTGATAGGGGATGCGGCGCACACGGCTCATTTCTCCGTCGGGTCCGGCACGCGCATGGCTATGCTCGATGCCATCGCCCTGCGCGAAGCGCTGAGGGAGAGGTGCGAAGGCGACGATGGGCGGCCCGACCCACTGATGCGAGAGCGCGAGGCGGCATTGTCAGACCCCTCGGAGCACGGTGGGCCATCCGCAGATTTCATCCGGCAGGCCCTCGTGGCCTACGAGAAGCAGCGTCGCCCCCAGGTCGAGTCGTTGCAGCGTGCCGCGCAGGCCAGCCTCGAGTGGTTCGAGGCCACCGAGCGCTACCAGGGCTTCGATCCGGAGCAGTTCGCCTTCACGCTGCTTACCCGTAGCCTTCGCATCACCCATGAAGACCTCCGGCTGCGTGATCCGCACCTCACACGGAAAGTGGATGTGCTCGTTGCCGAGGCTGCTGCCAGACAGAGCGGACGGCAGGTCTCGATTGATCCACCGCCCCCGCCGATGTTCACGCCGTTCAGGCTCCGGGAGTTGGTGTTGCCCAACCGGGTCGCGGTCTCACCCATGTGTCAGTACTGCGCCGAGGACGGCACCGTGGGCGACTGGCACCTGCAACACCTGGGCAGCCGCGCGGTCGGTGGCGCCGGGTTGATCTGCGCCGAGATGACCGACGTATCCGCGGATGCACGCATCTCACCGGGGTGCGCCGGCCTCTACAAGCCCGAACACGTCGGTGCCTGGAAGCGCATTGTCGATTTCATCCACGGCAACAGCGAGGCCAAGATCTCCGTCCAGCTCGGGCACGCGGGGCGCAAGGGGGCCACCAAGGTCATGTGGCAAGGCGACAACGAGCCGCTCGAGAAGGACTCGTGGGAGATCATATCCGCCTCGCCGATTCCGTATCTTCCCGAGCTCAGCCGGACGCCGCGGGAGATGAGCCGTGCCGACATGGACCGCACGATCGCCGAATTCGTTCGCGCCACCGTGTACGCCGAGGACGCGGGTTTCGACATGATCGAAATCCACATGGCGCACGGTTACCTGCTGGCGTCGTTTCTCTCGTCGCTGACCAACGAGCGCGATGATGACTACGGGGGCGACATCACGAACCGGCTCCGCTTCCCGCTCGAAGTCTTCGATGCCTGCCGTTCTGCCTGGCCCGACGCAAAGCCCATGAGCGTGCGCGTCAGCGCCGTGGACTGGGCGCCCGGGGGCATGCAGCCGGAGGATACGGTGGAGGTCGCCCGCGCACTGAAGGCGCACGGGTGCGATATTGTCGACGTTTCCGCGGGACAAACCGTTCCGCACCAGCAGCCGGTGTACGGCCGCTTGTTCCAGACGCCGTTCGCCGACCAGGTGCGCCACGAGGTCGGCATCGCGACGATGACCGTCGGCAACGTGTCCTCGTGGATGGACGTCAACACGATCGTCGCCGCCGGCCGTGCCGACCTCTGCCTGCTGGCGCGCGCTCACCTGTTCGACCCGTACTGGACCCGCCACGCCGCCGCGATGCAGGGATTCCAACTGGACTGGCCCGATCAGTATGAGTCGGTCAGCAGGTACACGCCCCGTTTCGAGTTTCACTTCGGCAGTGAGAAATAGCGGCTCCGAGGAGCCGGGAAAGGATGCGCTAGGACCGGTGCCTGCACCCAAGGTCCCTCGCGGACGTGAGTCGGCGAATCCCGCCGCTTCGAGTCTCGACCTGCTGCGACAGATTGCCGACGAGGTGCGTCCTACGGACGGCGCACTCGAGGAGTGGTATCTGGGCTACGCGGAGACTCACCGGCGTCGTCTGGCCTTCGACTTCGACCTCGTGTCGAGCGTCGTCCCTCCGGATGCCCGCGTCCTGGAGGTCGGCAGTGTTCCGCCGCTGTTTACCGGCGCGATGAAGAGGTCCGGATTCGACATCGAGGGCGTCGACCTCGATCCGGAAAGGTTTGGCGACGCCATCAGCCGACTCGGACTGAGCGTGGTGGCCTGCGACATCGAGCGCGAGCCGCTGCCGTTCGAGGACGGCTCATTCGATGCCGTGGTCTTCTTCGAGATCTTCGAGCACCTGCGCATCAATCCGATTTCGACGATGCGCGATGTGCATCGCGTGCTTCGGTCGGGTGGTCAGTTGTTGTTGTCGACGCCCAACCTGCGGTCGTTCAACGGACTACTGAATTTCGTTCTGCGCAACAAGTCGTACTCGTGCACCAGCGATGTCTATACGCAGTATGAGAAGCTCGACACTCTCGGGCACATGGGGCACGTACGCGAGTACACATCGCGCGAGGTCGTCGAATTCCTCGCCCGCATCGGCTTCGAATCGACGCGCCTCATCTTCCGCGGCGGCTACGACGATGCGGTCCGTCGGGTCGTTACCGCTGCCGCGCCGACACTGCTGCCGTTCATGACCGTGATCGCCCGACGAATCGCCTGACCTGCCGGGGGGCGACGAGGTCGTGTTCATGTTGCCGCGGCCGCGACCTAGTGTGCTGTCTCCAACATAGCTTGACACTTGCAGAGGGAATTGCGGGCGAGATCAA
>CAYSHI010000470.1:0-11273 GCA_964430745.1 uncultured Acidobacteriota bacterium
GAGCGCGACGGGGCGAGTCCGCGGAGAGGCGACGACGGCGATGTGCATACATCGTCGAGAAGCCGCGACAAAGGAATCGCCCCGCCCCGCCGCTACCCTGCGGGCAGAGGGGATTGCGCGCGATCTCGGCGTCAGGGCTCGTCGACGATGCCGAAGCATCGCCTTCCTCGCCCTTCCTTGATCTCGCCCGCAATTCCCTCTGCAAGTGTCAAGCTATGTTGGAGACAGCACACTAGCCGTACCTGTAGGTGACGCCGTAACCACCCTTGGGGTTGCGCCAGGTGGTGTACCTGCGGGCCACCTGGCAGGTGCCGCACTCGAGGCAGTCTTCGTAGTTCACGATGCAGGCGCCGGACTCCTCGTTGAGCTTGAACACCTGCGCCGGGCAGATGAAGAGAACGGCCCGGTCGGGATCGTTACGGAAGGCCTCCTGGTCGACCTCGATATGACTCTCGTCGGCGAAACGACGGCGAACGAGATCGAGGCGCTCTTCCAGCGACAGGCTGACGTGCGGCTCGAGGTATTTCTTCACATCGATTGCCATCTTCGATCCTCAGCTTCTAGACGAGCGTCTTTCGAGCCCGCCACATCTGCCGGGCCAGCCGCAGGAAGGCTACCTCATCGCGCACCTTGCGGATGAGGCGCTTGCGCACCTCGGTCTTCGGCGTGTCGTCGACCGTGAAGTAGTCGCGCACGAGCTCCACCGTGAGTCGCTGGTAGTCGTCGACGAACTCACGGTTGCTGCGGAGGAAATGCACGGCGTCACGATAGTGCGCCAGGTCCTTCATCACCCATGACTCATCGAGGCGCGCGCGGTAGGAGGAGAGAGAGGCGCGAGAAAAGTCGCCTTTCTCTCTCGCCTCGAGAAACGCCTCCGCCGCGAACACCCCCGACGCCATCGCCAGATTGGTGCCTTCGTGATGAATCGACGGATTCACCAGGCCTGCGCAGTCTCCGACGAGCATGATGTTGTCGGCGTACATGTCGGTGAAGTCGTTATAGGAATCTTCGGGGATCATCTTCGTGGAGTACTCCACCGTCTCCCCACCTCGCAGTAGCGGGGCGACCGAAGGATGGGCCTTGAAATAGTCGAGCAAGTCGTAGGGCGCCATCTTCTGGTTGAGGAAGTCGTCGATCAAGCAACCGACGCCCACCGAGATACTGTCGCGATTGGTGTAGATGAAGCCGGAGCCGACCATGCCCTTGACCGCTCCACCGAAGTACTCGTACGCCGCTCCCTGATTGCCCTCCAGGTGGAAACGATCCTCGATGATCTCCGGCGGAAGCTTGAGTACCTCCTTGACCGCGTTGACACGGTTTGTCGGGCTCATCGGCTTGCGCAGGCCGGCCGCCTCGCTGATAAGGGCGTTGGCGCCCTCGGCGAGGATCACGCAGTCGGCCTGGACGTCGCCATCGTCTCTTCCCGTGCGCACACCGGCGACCTTGCCGTTCTCGAACAGCAACTCCTCGACGTTGGTCTCACTGATGATGAACGCGCCGGCCGCCTCTGCCTGCTCGGCGAACCAGCGGTCGAACTTGGCGCGGAGCGCGGTGAACGTGTTGTTGTAGGGCGGCTTGTTGAAGAGCTCGCTCTTGAGGTCGAGCGCGACCTGGGTCTCTTCGTTCAACGTCACCCAGCGCCGGTTCACGATGTGGCGCTCGACCGGGGCGTCGTTCCAGAACTCCGGAACGAGCTCGGCGAGAACGCCGGAGTAGAGAATGCCCCCGAAGAGGTTCTTCGCTCCGGGGTGATCTCCGCGTTCGATGACCAGAACCTCGACATCCGCCCGGGCGAGGGTCAGCGCGGCGGCAACCCCCGAGAGACCGGCGCCGACGACGACGACTTCGAAACGCTCGCTGGACATATTCGCGACAATCCGGGCGAGGGCGTCACGGTGCCCACAATCGCCCTATAGAGGACACGCATGTCCCGTTGTAAGTTGTTGAAACTAAAGTACTTAGGGTGCCCTTCTCAGGCATGATCGTAGCACGGGCTCGAACCCCTCTCAACCGCAGCCCCACATCGCTCCGATGCTATACTCAAACTATGCCTCCCACTCTGAGGAAACTCGTTTGCCTTCGTGCCGCCGCGACCTTCGCGGCCGTGTCGATGACTGTTCCCACCTTTATCGGGGTGCCGGTCTCGTGGGCCGCACCGCTCGAGGCCGGGCGCGTACAGGAGAGCGAAACGCTTCAGCTCTCCAGTGCTCCGATCACCCTCGTGGCGCCCGCCGGTCGGGGTCAATGGGCGCGCAAGCTCGCGGGTTTCGCCGACGCCGCCGCACAGACCTTCACGGGAATCCTTGGCGCGGCGCCACCAGCCGGGACCATCCGGTGGACGCCCGATCCGCTGGTGGCCAGCGAAACGTCGGCGAGCGTCGACGTCACACAAGGATCAAACGCCGTCACCATCAGCTTTTCGGATCCTTTCGCGATTCTCGCCGAGGACTACGGAGTGGCCTTCGCGCAAGGGTACGCCCGATGGATCACCGGGTACGCGGTGGCCCGTCTGTACTTCTCGCGCGCGGACGACCCGTCGGCCTGGTGGATTGACGGCGCCGCTCTCTATATGACGGAGCTGCTGGCACGCGGGGAACGCTCGACGACGCCGGTCTTGTACAACCTGCAGGCAGCCTACAACCGGGGCGCCCGGACGGACGCGGGAATCCCCTTGACCGGGGAAGGACGCGCGGCCGCCGGCGACGCGGCACGTGGCAAATCGCTGGCTACGTTCCGGTTGCTCGAGGCGCTGTACGGCGAGGCTGCGGTCACCAACCTCTTGCTGTTGGCCGCCAACGCACCGGCTGCCGAGGGCATCCGGCAGACCGCCGTGGGTAATCTGCCCGCCGATCTCGTACCGGAGCCGCGGGCGCTCCTCGACGCGTGGCTCGAGCCACGGTCGAAGCTCGACCTGGCGCTCGACGGCGTCGAGGTCGTCGACGGCGGTCGACGTATTCGTGGACGTGTGACACGCGCCGGCGACGTGCCGGTATGGACCCAGGTAGAGGTACGACTGGCCGATGGCTCGCTCGTGTACGCCGACATACCTGCCGGCGTGGAGACGGAATCCTGGGAGCTCGATGTCTCCGAGCGCCCCGTCGACGTGCGCATCGATCCCGACGGATTGCTTCCCGACGTGAACCGCAGCAACAACCGCTTCGGCTTCGGCAACGCCGATCGTGTGCGCGCCTTCTTTCCCCTCGACGAGCTCGTAGAGATCGGCGAGCTGCACCTCGACGGCAACATCGAACAGGTGGGTCGCAAGCGTGTCGAGAACTTCTCCGTCACGCTGCGCAACCTCGGGGAGGAGCCCCTGGGCCTCGGGCTTCTCGTGAGCGCGCAGTGGATCGACCGCCCCGCCAGCCGGACGCAACGACGGATCTTCGTGGTCTTGCCTCCGGGGGAGCGCCTCGTAGCCCGCGACTTCGTCGAGTTTCCGCGTCGTGGCACCGGACCTGCCCGCATCGAAGCGCGCTACTGGCAAGCCGAGGACCCGGACGTCCTGACAGAGCGCTTGCTCCGCGACCCCGCTGACCTGCTCAACTCCTATCTGGTGGTCCGACAGCCGGCGCAGGCAACCGGCCCCGATGGCTCACCGCTGGAGCGGTTGGAGGCGGAGCAGACGATCGAGTCGATTGCCGAGCTGACGGTCGCCGGTGGCGGCGCGCACATCGGCGAGGCCACCCCTCCCGGCGAGACCGCCGCTGTTGCCGAAGCGAGCCCGGACGAGACAGGTACGGTGTCGGATGCGGACTTCGGCGTTCGTATCATCAGCCCGAGCGAGAGCACCATGCCGCTGGGAGAAATGTCATTCACCGCGGCCGTCGACGGCCCTCCGCCTTTGATGTGGGAGCTGTACGTCAACGATGCGATCGTCGGCAGGGGAGAGGACAATTCGCCCCGCGCCACCTTCGAGGCCGGTGAGGAGGAGACGATCTTCGTGCTCCGCGCGCTGGCCGTGGGTACCGACGGCGAGATTGCGACCGATACTCGCGTGCTGGAGCGTGGCGCCATCGGATTCGGGGCCAGCGTCGACGTGGTGACGTTGAACGTGACCGTGCGACAGCCCGGTGGCGGCTTCGTTGAGAACCTCACCGGCAACGACTTCGTCATCGTCGAGGACGGGGTCGAGCAGGACATCGAGAGCTTCGCCGTCGGCGAGGAGACACCGGTGTCCGCCGCGATGCTCATCGACAGCAGCAGCAGCATGATCGGCGGTGGTATCAGCAGCGCGCGCGCCGGCGCCAACCGTCTCGTCGACACGCTGCTCCGAGGCAACGATCGAGCCATGGTGTTGGGATTCAATGATCGCGTGTACCTGCACGCAGACTTCACGAACGACATCCCCGCGCTACGACAGGCAATCGGAACGACTCGCCCGGACGGAGCGACGGCGTTGTACGACGCTATTGTCGAGTCGCTGCGCAAGGTCAACCGGCGGGTGGGCCGCAGGGCGCTGATCGTGCTTTCCGACGGTCTCGATGTCGAGAGCGATTTCGGCTTCGAGGATGTGCTCGAGTACACCCGGCAATCGGACGTACTGGTGTACACGATCGGGCTGCAGCTCATGCACGATGCCACCGAGCTGGGCGACGCGTCCGACGCCGTGCGTGCCGGCGTCGAGAACCTCACCGCGCTCGCCGAAGCAACGGGCGGATCGGCCTATTTTCCCCTGCGCCTCGACGAGCTCGAGGGTATTTACGCGGAGATCGCCGCCGAGCTCGAGAGCCAATACTCGCTCTCCTATTCGCCGACCAACCAGGCGTGGGGCGGGGAGTGGCGGGAGTTGTCGGTTCGTTTGAAATCCGGGCCCGGGCTCGTTCAGGCGCGCCCCGGGTACTACGGAGTTCGTCCCGGCGACCGACGCTGACAATCGGCGCGGCGGACGACGAGAGGATTCGATGCCCAACTGGACCTTCCTGGCCTTGAATTTTTTCCACACCATGGCGCTTGTCCTCTGGGTAGGAGGAATGGTCGCCATCGGCGCCATCGTCGCTCCGGTGGCTTTCCGCGAGTCCACGGATCGGGGGCTCGCGGGTCGCATCGTAGGGCTCTCGCTGCAGCGCTTCGACCGGGTCGTCCTCGGCTGCATCGCCGCACTGACCGTCACCAGTATCCTCATGGCGATGTGGTACGGGCGTCGCTCACCCTGGTACGCGATCCAGTACGCCTGCATCTTCATGATGAGCGCCTCGGCGCTCCTGTCCATGAGCGTCGTCTCGCCGCGCATGCGGCAGATGCGTGCCGATCTCGAGCACGGTGCGGGCGATCGCGCGAGCTTCGATCGGTTGCACCAGATCGCTTCGCTGTCGATGCAGTTCAATCTCGCATGCGGCGTCGTGGCGGTTCTCTTCTCATGATGGCGATGAGACGTTTTCCACGACATCTATGTGCGCTGCTGGCGATGCTCGCAGCCGGCGTAGGCACGTCCGCCGCGGTCGAGACCTGCGACGACCTTTTCGAAAAGGCCGGCTTCCAGGAAGGCCAGGGCGATCTTGCCGAGCTCGCCGCCGAAGCCTTCGAGTTGCTCAACGCCAGCCGCGTCGAGGCCGGGGTGAAGCCCCTGCAGCTCGATCCCGCGCTCTCACGGCTCGCCTATCATCACAGCGGCGAGCAAGCATATCTCGGGCGGTTGAGCCACCACTCCAGCGAATTCGGACTATCGACGGAACGACGCGTGCGCATCGCCTTTCCGGACGTGCCTCGGTTGGCGGAGAACGTCGCCCGCAATCGCAGCGTGATCCGAATGCATATGTCGCTGCTGGCGAGTGAGGGACATCGGCGAAATCGCATGGATACGGATTTCACGCACGTCGGCATCGGCCTCGCGCGGGCAGGGGAGGTGGTGTTGTACCTGACGGAGATCTTCGTGACCGCCGCCGAGCCCGGCCCCCTCGGCGACCCTCTCGCGTACTACTTCGACGCACCTCCGGGCTCCTACGAGCGCCGCGATAACCCGCGGGTCGAACAGGGGAGGCAAACCATCGTCGTCGGCCCTCCGGGCCCCGACGACCCGGAGCATTGGACTAGTCGAGGGATCGACGCGTACAACCGCGGCGACCTGCAGGAGGCGGAGTCGTCGTTTCGTAAGGCGCTCGAGCTGAAAGAGGACTACCACTACGCCAAATACAACCTCGCCCGCGTCCTGATCAGCAACGAGTCTGTCGACGAGGCGGCGCGCCTGCTCGACGAGCTGATCGCTCGCGACCCCGACGATATCGACGCCATCGCCACACGAGGGACAGCCGCTCTCTTCCTCGAGGACTACGCCGAGGCCGCGGAGCTCTTCCGCCGCGTGCTGCGCGTGCGGCCGCGCGACGCGAACAACTGGTACAACTTCGGGCTCTCCCTGGAATACCTCGACCGACCGCGAGATGCGGAGGTTGCCTACCGCGAGGCGCTCGACATCGACCCGAAACTCACCGCGGCGGCCGTGGGCCTCGCACGCGTGACCCGACTCTGAGGAAGATTGGCAGCCGCTTTCGCGGCCGCTACACTTTTGCCATGTCTATTCGTGACAGGTTATTGAAGAAGCTCGAAGAAGAAATCTCTCCTATCGAGCGCGAGCTGAAGGTGGACCTGCCCCGCCAACTCGCGGAAGCGGCGGCCCACGGCGACCTGAGCGAGAACGCCGAGTACGACGCTGCCAAGCAGCGCAAAGAGCTGGTACAGGCGCAGCTCGCGCGCTTGTACGACAAGCGCCAGTCTCTCGCCAACATCAACGAACGTATGATTCCACGCGACTCGATCGGGTTCTGGTCGCGGGTGCAGATCCTCGACATCGACAGTGGCGACGAGGTGTCTTACCGCCTCGTCAGCCCCGACGAATCCGACCCGGCAAACGGCAAGATCTCGGTTTCTTCGCCGATCGGACGGGCTCTCGTGGGCCGCACCGCAGGCGACGAAGTCGAAGTGGAGACGCCGCGCGGCACCCGATACTACGAGGTGATCGAATTCGCCACGCTGCACGATGATCCCGGACCCGACGAGTAGTCGAACGCCTTCCCGGCGGCAGACGGCGACGCCGGCCGTGATGAAGCGCACGAACACCGCCACCACGATGCTGCGCGTCGCGCTCGGCATGCTCATGGCGACGATACTGGTTGGGGCCTGGGCATATCATCGCTTCGAAGGATGGTCGTACTTCGACAGCTTCTACATGGTGATCATCACGCTGAGCACGGTAGGCTACCGGGAGGTCCTCCCGCTGAGCGACACGGGCAAGTTGATCACGATGGGGCTCATCGGCTTCGGATTGGCTTCGCTCACCCTGCTCGGCGCCAGCGTCACGCGGCTGATTCTGGAAGGCGAGCTACAAGACGTCCTAGGCAAGCGCAGAATGGAACGCGATATCACCAGGCTCAGCGGCCACTACATCATTTGCGGTTACGGCAGGGTGGGGCGGGTCGTCTGTAGAGAGCTCGCCAGAGCGGGGGTCCCCTTCGTCGTCGTCGACAACGACGAGACGATGGCGGGCCGCATCGAGAGCGACGGCTATCTCGTGTGGCACGGCAATGCCACGGAGGAGTCGACCCTCGAGGCGGTCGGCATGACCCGTAGCAGCGGGCTCATCCTGGCTCTCCCGAGCGAGGCGGACAACGTCTACGTGACGTTGCTGGCGAAGGATCTCTGTCCCGACTGCTTCGTGCTCGCGCGTTCAATCAGCGACCATGGCGAACGGCGGCTCAAGGCCGCGGGCGCGGATCGCGTGGTGTCGCCGAACATTATCGGCGGATTCCGCATGGCCCACTCCGTGCTCAACCCGAAGGTCGTCGAGTTCATCGACGTCGTTTCCGGGCACGCCGAGATCGAGGGACTCGAGCTGCGCGAGATGCGCGTTGCGGAAACCGCGGCGATCGCGGGCCACACGATCGGAGAGTCGAACTTTCGGCGCCGCTTCGGCCTCATGATTGTCGGCCGCCTGAAAAAGGACGGATCGGTTGCATTCAACCCCTCTCCGACCGACACTATCGATGCTGGCTCGATGCTCATTGTGCTGGGTCGCCGCGACGACCTGGACCGCTTCGCCGAAGCAATGTCGTCTTGAAGATCCGCCCGGCACGCGAACATCTGGTCGGCTGCTCGACAGACTTCGTCGGTTATAGCTATAATCCCCCCGCTCGACGGGAATTTACGTGCGTGATTACGAAGTGAGGAACATCAGATGGCGTCTAGTGATGGACAGTCCGGGTCGCGACTTACACGAGCTCTCAAAGACCCACTGAATTGGGCTTTGCTGGTCCTGGCAGCAGCCTTTGCCTACTACGTGATGATGGTCCCGTACTGGCAGAACTATTACCTGAAGCAGCAGCCTCAGGTAATGACCCTGCAGGAGTACATGGAGAACCCGAGCCATCCGCGCCAGCCGATGTTGCGTACTCTGGGCGCCCCGCCGTCGAGCATCGAGGTCATCATCGAGCCCCTGACGGTCAAACACATCGACACCGATTCGATCACCCTCACGGCGGACGCCAGCGCGGGCAACCGCGCCGTGGGTGGTAGCTGCGAGCTGCCGCCCAACATCGGTACCGAACGCGAGATCTCGCTCAACGAGATCCTTGTCGGTGGCGACAACATGGACCTGCTCGAAGTCAGTGAAGGGCAGCAGGTGTCGCTACAGGTCTTCGGCCTCGCCGAGACCGATATGGGCTGGGTGCCGCTCGAGCCGACCCTCGAGTCGGACCAGGAAGAGCGGTTCTCGAAGGACGAGATCGACGCCCTCGAGTTCCTCAGGATCCACTCCAACGGCAACTCCACTCCGGTTCCCTACATCGAGACCGGAGAGCTGCGTCTCGCCAGCGGCCTGCAGCCTGACGGGGAAGACCACACGCTGGCGGAGCTCTCGGACGACACCACCTACATCCAGACCGTCAACGCTCTTTCGGGCTCGGCCCGGCTCATCGACCTCTACGGGGTACGGTTGGTCGACTGGGAGTCGCAGAACCTCGCCCCGTACTTCATCGTCGAGGACGCGGAAGGACGGCGCGCCAACATCTTCTACAACCAGCGCCTGCTTTCGGAGTGGCGCTGGGGCCTCGATCGCCTGCAGGGTCAGTGCGTCGTCGTGCGCGGGAGCCTGCGCCCGATCATTCCTGCCGAGCTCCGACGACTCGAACTCGATGGGAACGTCCAAGCGCTCATCGACGGGCACTCCATCATCTCGTCGGATGGCTCGGTCGTGATCAGCTTGGAGAATCCGGCCGGCGGGCTTCTCGGTGGCGGTTCCTGACCTGACGGACGCACGCTCTCGACCCGGGCACTGATGGCGCGGAGCAACGACGTGACGCCGACGCGCGAGCAGGCATACGCCCTGCTCACCGAGCACACAAAGAACGAAAACCTCGTCAAGCATGCGCTGTGCGTCGAGGCGGCCATGCGCTTGTATGCGCGCCGCTACGAAGGCCACGAGGACACCTGGGCGGTCGCCGGGCTGCTGCACGACTTCGATTACGAGGAGCACCCCTCGCTCGAGGAGCATCCCTTTGTGGGCGCCGAGATCCTGCGCGCGCTCGATTACCCGGAAGAGATCATCGAGGCGATCCTCGGCCACTCGGACCACACCGGTGTCGCTCGGACGACGCAGATGGCGCGATGCCTGTACGCCGTCGACGAGCTCACCGGGTTCATCGTCGCCTGCGCCCTGGTGCGCCCGTCCAAGAGCCTGCTGGATCTACCCGTGAAGTCGGTCACCAAGAAGTTCAAGGACAAGGCGTTCTGCCGTGCCGTCGATCGCGACCATCTACGCGACGCCGCTGCCGAGATCGACGTGCCCATGCGCGACCACGTCGAGAACGTCCTGACCGCACTGCGCGGAATCGCGCCGGAGCTCGGACTCGACGGCGAGGCGGCCGGGTAGCAACCGGTCCGAGCGCTTCGCCCGCCCGGCACCGTCGCCACGCCGGGCTGGAGACGGTCGCCGGCCTTCGATCAGCCGTGCTTGCCCGCGTCGTCCGCTTCCCGCCAAGCGCTCGCAGCCAGCGGCAGGGAGACAACGTACAACAGGGCCATCAGCACCTCGGAATCGCTGAAGTTGTACTCGAACATGCCCATTGCGAGGAAGCCCGCGAGAGCTGCCAGGGCGGCCCGTGCCTCGGGCCCACCACGGCCACGCGGCCCCTCGGCGCGCAGAATGCGCCAGGACGCCAGGGCGAAGGCGGCGATGATCCAGAGCCACGCCGCCAGGCCGATCACGCCGCGTTCGGCGGCGATCTGCAAAACGTTGTTGTGCAGGTGGGGGTTGGACTCGTTCACCGCCCACTCCACCACCCAGGCGGGGTAGACACGCTCCATCAGGCCGGGGCCGATACCGAGCCAGGGCTGGGCCTTGATGATCTTGAAACCCGTGGCGGCCATGGCGATGCGGTCGCGATTGCTCGGATCGTCGAGCGAGAAGGTGCTGGACGCGCGCGCGTACAACGCGTCCGGGCCCGCGATGGCGCCCAACACGACCGTGACGATGACGAGACCCACGACCACGGCCGCCACAACGGCCGTGAAGCCTCTCCCTTCAACGCGTTGGCCCTTCGAGGCGCCGACCCGTCCGCACATCAGATACACGAGAGCGGCGGCCCCCACACCGATCCACGCGCTCCGCGTGAGGGTCAGGCCGATCATCGCAACCGCGAGCGCGGCGACGAGCTGCGCGGCCCGGCTTGCCATACGCCCGCGGACGGTGAGCAGCAACGGAATCGCGACGAGCAGGACACCGGAAAAGGTCATGTAGTGGCCCAGAGGCCCACTGGCTCGGTACACGAGGTCGCCGGGTACCGGCACCCGAGTCAGCGTCTGGTAGATGCCGACCGCAACCGCTCCGAAGATGCCGACAGCGAAAGCCTCGCGGCCGCGGTCTCGCCGCTGAGGTTCACGGAACGCCGCCCACGTCACGAGGGGAGCGGCGAAGAGAAAGACTTCGCGCAGCTCCAGCAGCGACTCGACCGGATCACGGGAGAAGAAGGCGGAGAGAAACGAGATCGTGAAGAAGGCGATGATCGGTGCGCCCACCCGAGCCACCACGTCGCCCGCCGGACCGGGAACCCTCGCCCCCGTGCCCACACGTTCCGCGTCCAACTCTCGCCGTAACCAGGCGACCCCGAAGGCAGCGGCGGCGAGCCACATGGCCGTCTCGGCGACGGCAATGGAAAAGGTGATCGACAGCACCCACAGCAGGGCGAAAACGCCTGAGAGGCGCAGCAGCTGATCGGTGCGATCGCGCGAAGCGGCGAGGGATGGTTGAGCGATGACGCCTTCCTCCTGATTCGCGGCAACGATAGCCG
>CAYSHI010000471.1:0-4726 GCA_964430745.1 uncultured Acidobacteriota bacterium
CTCGTCACGGTCTCGTCGCCACAAAAGTAAAGACAATAGTGACGTGGCACACTAGAGAGCGTTACTCCGTGCGCAGCGCTTCCATCGGGTCGACGCGCGCGCCGCGGCGAGCCGGAACGTAATTGGCGAGCAGCGCCACGCCCACCAGGATCGCCACCGTTCCGAGGAACGCGACCGGGTCGATCACCGAGACGTCGTACAGCAGGGTGCCCAGCGTGCTCGACAGTGCCAGCGCGCCGACAAACCCGAGCGCGATGCCGACGAGAACCGCCTTCATGCCCTGCCACACCACGAGCCCGAGAACGTCGGTGGTGCGCGCGCCGAGCGCGATGCGAACACCGATCTCGTGCGTGCGTCGCGACACCGCGTAGGCAATGACACCGTAGACGCCGACCGCGGCGAGGCCGAGGGCGAGCAATCCGAACACGGCCAGCATGGCGGCGCCCATGCGCACCGGAAACAGCACCACGGAGAGGTTCTCGTCCATCGTGCGCGCATCGAAAAACGAAATATCGGGGTCGAGCGCCGTGATCTCCTCACGCATGCGGGTTACCACCTGGGCCGGGGCATCGCTGGTGCGCACCATGATGGTCTCGAAGAAGGGCATCTGCTGCATGAGCGAGGTGTGAACCAGCGGCTGGCTCTCCTCGCCCACCGACGACATCTTGTAGTTGCCGGAGATACCGACGACTTCGATCCAGGGTTCGGATTCGGCATCGAACTTGATGCGTTTGCCGACGGCGTTCTGCCCGGGCCAGTAGCGGTCGACGAACTCCTTGTTGACCACCGCCACCAGCGGCGCGCGGCTGTCGTCGGTGGCCGCGATCTCGCGCCCGGCGAGCAGCGGGACGCCGAGGATCTCGAAGTACCGCGGTCCCACGGTGTTGTACTCGATCGATACGGAGGGATCGCCGTCATCCGGTTCGTAGCCTTCGACGAAGAACCCCTGTGTGACGTTGGTGAGGTTCATGGGCAGGCGGGCAGTGTAGGTGGCGTCGACGACCCCGGGAAGGGCGCGGATGCGCTCCGTAACATCGCGCAGGAACTGCCGACCCTCTTCGCGCTCGTAGCCGGCCGAGCTCAGACTGGCGGATACGAAGGCGACGTTTTCCTCGTTGAAACCGAGCTCGATGGAATGAGCGTTGCCGAGGCTGCGGGCGAAAAGCCCGGCGGTGACCAGCAGCACCAGCGAAACGGCCACCTGCGCCGCGACCAGCGCGTTGCGAAGGGAGAAGCGGCCGCGGGCACCACCGGAAGCCGCGTCGTCCTTGAGCGTTGCCACCAGGTCGGGCCTGGAGCTTCGTAGCGCCGGGGCGAGTCCGAAGACGATACCGGTGAGCAACGAGGCGGCGAGGGTGAACGCGAAAACGCGCGCGTCCGGGCTCAGGTCGAAGGTGATCGCCACCGAAATCGGCGGTTGGTAGCTCATCAACAAGCGCGTCACCCAGAAGGTGATCAACAGAGCCGCGGCTCCCCCTGTGAGCGACAGGATGATGCTCTCGGTCAGCAGTTGACGCACCAGCCGCCAGCGGCTCGCACCCAAGGCGAGCCGCACGCCGATCTCGCGGCTGCGCGCCGAAGCCCGCGCCAGCAGCATGTTGGCGACGTTCGCGCAGGCGACTAGCAGCACCAGCGCCACCAATCCCATGAGCAGCCAGGCGACCGGTGTGACGGTTCCGTCGATCTCGGGGTGAAGGCGTATCTCGCTCAGGGGCTTGATGCTGACGGTGCGGTTTTCGTTGCTCTCCGGGTACTCGGACTCCAGCCGCGCGGACACCGTTTCGAGCTGGGTGAGCGCCTGCTCCTTGCTCGCGTCGGCGGCGAGGCGGCCGTACATGCGCAGCGAGCGGGTGCCGCGCTCGGCGATGATCGTGCTGTCGCGTTCGAACGGATTGACGATCGGCTCGGTCATCAGGGGCGTCCACAGATCGGGGCGCAGCACCGGGATCATGCCGGTGAACTCCGCCGGCGCGATGCCCACGACGGTGAAGTGGGTGCCGTTGAGCTTGATGGTGTCGCCGATCACTGACGGGGCACCGGCGAAGTTGCGGTGCCAGAAGCCGTGCGCCAGCACGACGACGGGGTGCGTGCGCGGTGTCACGTTTTCCTCGGCAAGGAAGAAACGGCCCGCCGCCGGCTCGATCCCCAGGACCTCGAAGTAGTTGCCCGAGACCAGCTCGCCGAACAGCGTCTCGGAGTGGGTGTCCCGGTTCCAGTTGAACAGCATCGTCATGTTTGCGGCGAGGCCGTCGAACGCTTCGACCTCGTCGCGGTAATCGACGTAGTTGAGATACGAGGTGAAGCTGAAGGGATCGCTCGGACTGCTGGTGAAGACCTCGATAACCTCGTCGATATCGGCCACCGGCAGCGGCTTGAGAAGGAAGCCGTTGACGAGGGTGAAGATGGTCGAGTTCACGCCGATGCCGAGGGCCAGAGAGAGAACCGCAACGGCCGTGAATCCGGGGTTGGAACGGAGCTGACGCACCGCGTAGGCGACGTCGTACTTGAAGAAACCCATGAACGCGGTTCGCAACTTGGATGTCAGGCCCGTCTTCTTCGGACCGGGAGCTTCCGGCCCGCCGCGAGCGTACCGGAGCGATTGGAAGGTCTGGCGCCAGTACCAGCGCCGGGCGGTCGAACCGCCGCCTTTCGACATTCGAGAAACAAAGCCCTCCTGCAGATCGCCGATGACATCGTCGCGCAACTCGAGCGGCAGCACGGTACTCAATATCGCCAGCGCGAGGCGCGGGGGTGCCGAAAAGGCCCGCCGACCATCGCCGTGGCCGGTCTTGCGAGTGGTGTCGATGCGATCCCGGTCTCTCATGATCGTGCCCTCGCTAACCGCGCAGCCCGGGATGAGATTTGGCGGCGCGCCACAACACGTCGAACTGCTCACGCGAGCGCTTCAACGCCTCCGCTCCCTCGTCCTCCAGCCGGAAGAGCTTCTTGGCTCGTCCGCCACGTTCCGGAGTGGAGTCCCCCATCTCCGCCGACACGTAGCCTTTCTTCTGCAGGCGATTGAGCGTCACGTAGACGGCGGTGACGGCTACATCTCGACCGGTGGCGCGGGTGATTTCCTCGTAGACCTCGCGGCCGGGCGCGTCTCCCTCGGCCGTCGCCAGCGCCAGCAGGACCAGCTGCTCGAATTCTCCCAGATAGTCGCCTTTTCCCATCGTTCCGTGTCCGTCATGTGGGCCCGGCGGCTGCCGGGTGCTCGCCGATGGCGAGGCCGGCGTCCGGGTCGTTCGTAAACAAGATTTAGTAATAAACAAAATATAGTAAACATTACGCGCAGTCCAGACTTCAGGTTTCACCTTCGAGTTCGTTAGCATCGAAACATGACAGGACTTCTACTCACGGCGTTGATCCTCGCGATGGGGCCGCTGTCGTCAGGCGGCCGGCCCGCCGCCGCGCAGGACTGCGGCAACTGGTCGTACCCGGTGCTTTGCTCGGCCGACCTCGTGGCTACCGACGGTGCCTACGATCGACAGGTTCTGGGGCGCGAGACGCGCATTCGCCTGGGCCCACGAGAGCAGCTCGACCTGGAGCTCGACGCACGAGATCAGCGCGGGCGCTATTTTCCCGGCGATCGTCTGGCGCTCGGCTTCGACGCCAACCGCTGCGGCTCGATGCTGCGCATCGAGGATCTCGGCGAAGGCCGTTTGCGTATCGAGGCATCCGCCACGCAAGGCCGGTGCACGTTGGAGGTCTTCGCCCCCAACAACATGAATTTTCGCTGGCTGCTCGAGGTGGAGATCAGCGCCGCCGCGCGGGCGAGTTACGACCGCGCGGAAGCCGAGCTTCTGGTCAACGCTCTCTATCTGGCCATCCTCAATCGAGAGGCCGACCCCGGTGGCTTCGGTCCGGCGACGAACATGGTGCAGTCCGGCGACCTCGAAGCGCAGGTCGACGGCATGCTGCGCAGCGGTGAGTTTCGTGAGGTGAGCGCCGATCTGTCGACGGCCGAGCTACTCGAGCAGTTCTACCAGGGCATCCTCGGTCGCGACGGCGACAGCGCCGGCGTTCGTCTCTATCAGGGCGAGATGCGGCGAGGTCAGTACGCCTCGGTCCTGCTGAAGCTGATTCGCTCGCCCGAATTCGAACGGCGCCTGCAACGCTGACCGATCGGCGGCATCCGGCTCAGCTCGGGAGCACCCAGATGCCCTCCGCGAGCTCCGTTTCCAGGGCCAGCTCGGCCTGGTAGACACCGATGATGATGGCCGGGAAGCGCTGCAACACCTCGATGCTGACACCGGGCAACAACCCATAGGCGGTCAGCCGTCCGAGATAGTCGTCGTCGATGCCGCTGAAGCCCAGGAGTCGGGCCTCCGTCCCGGCCGAGACATCGCTCAGGCGTAGTGCTCCCGAGCATGTCGCGGCCGACCCGTCCCACTCGGTGGAGGCTGTCGTGGGCCCGCCGTTGCCACTCGAGGGCCCGGCCTCACCGTTGGGCGACCCCGAGTCGGTCCGCAGCCGGTCGAGGGCCTCCCGCGGCGGGTCGTGCTTCTGCGGAAACGATTGTTCCTGCGGCGGGTCGTGCTCGTGCAACATCGAGTGGTTCCGAGAACGGGTGTGCTCCTGCGGAAGGCTGTGGTAGCCGCATTGCGGGCAGGCGATGAGATCGATGCTGCAGCCGCCCTTGACGTGGTACAGGGGGCACGAGGCGCATACGCCGACCGTGCTCTCGGCATTGATGGCGGTGCGGCACATCGGGCACTCGAGGCAT
>CAYSHI010000472.1:0-2504 GCA_964430745.1 uncultured Acidobacteriota bacterium
CGGCGTCTACCGCATGGGCTTCATGCTCATGTACTTCAACCCCTGCATGTTCTGTGACACCACGGAGAGCTATTTCTTCACCGAGAAGCGTCACAAGTACGCCGTCATCCTGGCCGGAGGCGTCGTCGATCTGATGGTCGCGTCGCTGGCCACCTTCGTCTGGTACTTCACCGCCCCCGACCTGTTCATCAACCAGGTGGCGCACCGCGTTGCCCTGTACAACGGCGTGACCGGGATCATCTTCAACTTCAATCCTCTGATGAAATTCGACGGCTATTTCGTCCTGAGCGATTACCTCGAGGTCCCGAACCTGCAGGGGGATTCGTTTCAATACCTCGGCGGCCGGATTCGCTCCTTCTTCGGCATGTCCGTCGAGCCCGACGCGTTCACGCCGAGACAGCGACGCATTTTCAGGGTCTACGGGACGCTCAGCATCATCTACGTGATCTTCGCGCTGAGCTTCATCTTCTACATGATCAGTGGCTGGCTGGTGCGCAGCTACCGCGCAACCGGCCACGTATTGGCGGCCATTCTGTTCTTCCTGATGACGAAGAAGTACTTGAAAGGACTGGTGAGATTCATGCGCTTCGCGACACTCGATAAGAAGGGGTCGATCAACCGTCACCCGTATGCTTATCCGGTCGCGGGGGCGTTGTTGGCGGTGGTGGTGTTGTTCGTCCCCGTACCCCGGCACGTTCATGGCGACTTCTCGCTTCGCCCCGGCGTCGAGGTCGTGATCCGCGCCCCGGAGACCGGCGTCGTCGAATCGGTGCTCGTGGCAGAGGGAGATTTCGTCCGAGCCGACGAGCCGATCATGAGCTTGCGGGAGGAGCTGGCCGATCTGCAGGCCGCCCGAACAAGGTCATCGCGCGTTGGGGCCGAGGCGGCGCGCGCGGCTGCCGTCGCCGCTCAGAATCACGCCCAGGCCGTCGCGCTTGACGCCGACATCGCCGCAGGTGAGGCCCTCGAGGCCTACTATCAGAGAATCGCCGGGCGCTCGTTGATAACCGCGCCGCTTTCCGGGGTCGTGCTGACGTCGAGGCTGCACGAGTTGGTCGGCGTCGAGGCCCGGCCGGGTGACAGCCTGGTGGAGATCGGTGATGTCACCCGCCTTCGCGCCGAGGTCCTGCTCGACGAGCAGCTCTTGGGACTCCTCGGCGACAGTGGTAAAGCCGAACTGCGGCCGTTTGCCACTCCCGGCGTCCTCAAGGTCGGTACCGTCCTGACCGTCTCACAGGAGCCGAGCGGCGGCGTCGTCCGACGCCTGTACCGAATCATCGTAGAGATCGACAACGCCGACGGGGCCTTGCGCCCGGGGATGACCGGCCGGGCACGCTTCGACGCGGGAAGGGTGCCCCTGGCGATGCATCTGGGCGGGTGGCTGTCGCGCATGCTCCGGCTCGACTTCTGGGTGTAGCAATGCGGATTGACCTGCTGCCGACGAGCGAATCCCGATTCACCGCAAACGAGTGTAAACAATGAGCAAACAATCCGACGAACCCGGCGGAAGCCAGGTTGACGATCTCTACTCCCGGCTCGCACGCGACGCCGCGCGCCTCCTCGTCGTCCACGAGGCAGGACAGATCCTGCGCTCGACTACAGATCCGAAGGAGCTGGCGGGCGGCTTGCTGGCGAACATCGCCGAGGCGGTCTTTTCCGGCTCGGGCTGTGTGGCGCGGGTCCAGGACGAGCTAGCTCCACATACGTGGAGTGCTCGAACCTTTGCACCCTCGACCGGTCACTGGCGAGTCTCCACGACCTGCGTGGTCCCGACGCCAATGACTACTCGACGTACCCAAGTTCCTGCAGCTGTCGACGCTGCGATGGATTGAGTTCAACCTCCGCGCCCTTCAGCTCGGGGGGGCTTGCCACCGTCGCCTCGGCATGCAGCTCAACCAAAAGCGCGCGAAACGACTCGTGTGCACCTTCCAGGGGAATCGGTAGCCGCTCATTGGGATCCTCGGCCAGCTCGAACGCAACTGCAGTCTTCCGGGACGGCAGAGAATCCGGGCTGACCAGCTTTCGATCTCCCCGGATCGCCGCCAGCATCTGATCCGCTTCCATGAGACCGCCAGCGAATATCGTTCGTTCCGGCGATCGAGCATCCTGGCCGAGCAAGGTGCGAAGATCGACACCTCGGAACCCGGCAGGCACCTGGAGGCCCGCTACGCCGAGGATAGTTGGCGCAATGTCCACCAATGAGACTGGCTCTTGGATCCGATCTCCCGCAGCCGCTCCCGAAGGGAATTTGATTATCAGGGGCACTCGGATGAGTTCCTGATACAGGCTGAAGCCATGCCGCTCCGCACGCTCGTTGCCCACATGCAGGGTACTCCGCTGCTCGTCGATCTCTTCTCCATGATCGGCAGTGAGCACAATCAGCATACGCTCGTATCGCCCCGACTCACTGAGCTCCGCGAACAGCGAACCGAGCCAGTCATCGAGATAATCGACCTCCCTCCGATACCTCGAGATCACGTCGCGGCCCCCTCGCCGATAGGGTT
>CAYSHI010000473.1:0-9712 GCA_964430745.1 uncultured Acidobacteriota bacterium
CTCAGCGGTACGGTTTCGGGGCCCGCAGCGGCATCGACCTCCTCAACGAACGCCGTGGAACGCTGCCCACCGACGAGTGGGTCGCGCAGGCGCCCGGCAGGGACGGACGCTGGTATCCGGGAGAGACGATCGGGCTGTCGATCGGCCAGGGGCCGATCGACACGACACCGCTGCAACTCGCCCACATGGTTGCGACACTCGCTACGGGCGTCGAGATCACTCCGCATCTGATCGTCGCCGAGCACAGCCCGGCCGGCCAACCGATCGGGGTCGCCGGTTCGGAGCGCCGGGAGATCCGCCTCGATCCCGAAATTCGCAGGTTGGTCCTCGGCGGTATGTCGGCCGCCGTCAACCAACTCGGCTACACGGCACGGCGGGCCAAGAACCCCGATATCGAGTTCGGCGGCAAGACCGGCACCTCTCAGGTCGCCTCGGCGGCCGCCGCCGGCCCCGAGGAAGATCGACCGGAGGAATTGCGCAACCACGCCTGGTTCGTCGGCGTCGCTCCGATTGACGCGCCCGAAGTGGCGATTGCGGTATTCATCGAGCACGGCGGCGGCGGCGGCCTCGCCGCGTCGCCGCTCGGCGGTGAGATGATGACCGCCTACTTCGCCGCCAAGAAGGATCCCACGCAGTCAGAGGAGCAACGATGATCCTCTTCGACCGACGGACCTTCCGGGCTTTCGATTACATGCTGATGTCGACCCTGGCGCTCCTGTTCGGCCTCGGCGTCGTGCTGGTGGCCTCGGCGAGCTCCGACGGTCACTTTCAGCGCCAGCTCGTGTGGGCGGCCGCTGCCATGTTTCTTGCCGTGGTGGTGTCGGCGCTCGACTACCGCAAGATCACCGACAGGTCCTACGAGCTGTGGGTGGTCACGGTGTTGGTGCTGATTGGCATGTTGATGTACGCACCTGTCACATCGGGCGCTCGGAGCTGGATCAGCGCCGGCGGCGTCGGACTTCAGCCGTCCGAGCTCGCAAAGGTGATCGTCATTCTGGCGCTGGCGCACTATTTCGCGGAGCGCGACCCCAGGCCCTTCGGCATGCGCGGGCTTCTGGTCCCGGGCGTACTGGCGATCGTCCCCTTCGTTCTCATCGCGCTGCAGCCGGACCTCGGCACGGCCAGCACGTTCCTGCCGATGCTGGCCGGGGTCGCGTGGGTGGCCGGGCTTCGTCTCGCCACGGCGGCGTGGTTGGCGGGCGGAGTCTTGTGCATGGCACCGCTCGGCTACCTCCTGCTCGAGGACTACCAACGTGCTCGCCTGCTGACGTTCTGGAACCCGGAAGCCGACCCTCTGGGCGACGGCTACCAGATCATCCAATCGAAGATCGCCGTCGGCTCGGGAGGGCTCATGGGAAAAGGGCTCTTCTCCGGGAGCCAGAGCCAGCTCGAATTCCTTCCCGCTCAGCACACCGACCTGGTCTTCGCAGTGCTCGGAGAAGAGCTCGGCTTCCTCGGCGTCGCGGCGGCCCTGGCGCTGTACCTGATCCTGCTGTTGCGTGTCCTGCAGACCGCGCGAATGGCGCGCGACCGTGCAGGTACGTACATCGCCTCGGGTGTGGCGGCCGTGCTTCTCTATCACCTCCTCGTGAACGTCGGGATGGTCATCGGGTTTGCCCCGATCACCGGTATCCCCCTGCCGTTATTGTCGTACGGAGGGTCTTCGGCGCTCGCGACGGGGATCGCGATGGGTCTGGTCGTGTCGGTGCGGACGCGGCGGTTTCTCAACTAACCCTCCCCTGACGGCTTCGGCAGCGCGGATCTGCGGTATAGTGTCGGCTACACGAGTTTCTGGATCGCAGGGTATTGCGAGGTCTGCAACGGCCTACGCCGGCGGTCGAGAACGTCGATCGATGCCTCGAGTGGCGCCGCGTTCTCCCCATTTGCCTACCGCCGGAATTAAGAGCGATTCGAAAGGGCACTTTTGTTTCACGAACTATCCAAAACAGCATGATGAGATCCGGTCACTTACACGAGCTGTCCCGCGTGATCAGTGTGTCCTCCGTTGCCGAGCATCGAGGGACCGGTACACATTGTGCTCTAGCGCCCGTCCGGAGCGGTGAAACGTCGAGGCAATCCGTTTCCCCCGGCCGCCGGCGCTCGGAGATACCTGAATGGCGCGCAAGGAAATCGTCACGAACTCCAATGAGGATGAGACACGTCTTGCCATCCTCGAAGATGGACAACTAACCGAAGTATTCCTGGAGCGCGCGCAAGCGCGCGGGCTGGTCGGCAACATCTACAAGGGTCGGGTCAGCCGCGTGCTACCCGGAATGCAGTCGGCCTTCGTCGACATCGGCCTCGAGCGCGACGGGTTCCTGTACGTCTCGGACGTCCTCGCCGACATCGAGCAGTTTTCCAGCTGGATGGAGGCCGACGACGACGACGATACCGAGCACAAGCCCGGGAAGCGGCGCAGCCGCCGCGCACGTGAGCGCCAGCGCATCGAGGACCTGCTGTCCAAGGGCGACGAAATCCTCGTGCAGATCTCCAAGGCCCCGCTCGGCACGAAGGGCGCACGAATCACCACCCATGTCTCGTTGCCGGGTCGCTTCCTCGTCTACATGCCGACGGTCGACCACGCGGGTGTCTCGCGAAAAGTGGCCGACCGCAGTGAGCGCAACCGCATGCGCAAGATCATCCACAACATCCGCCCGAAGAACGTCGGCGGGCTGATTGCGCGTACCGCGGGAGTAGGCCAGAACCAGCAGGACTTTCAGGACGACATGATGTTCCTGATCGAAGCCTGGGAGGAGATCAAACGGCGTTCCGAAGCCGCCAAGGCTCCCACGCTCATCCACAAGGATCTGTCGGTGTTGCTGCGGCTGCTGCGCGACGTCTTTGCCGAAGACTTCGACCGCGTCATCGTCGACGACGAACAGGAGTTTCAGCGCGCCAAGAACTTCGTCTCGCAGCTGCAGCCCGACATGATCGGCAAGATCGAGCACTACAAGAAGAAGCCGCCGATCTTCGACTTCTACAAGATCCAGCAGCAACTCGACAAGGCGCTCGAGGCCAAGGTCTGGTTGAAGTCGGGCGGCAACCTGGTCATCGACCAGGCCGAGGCGCTGGTTGCGATCGACATCAACACCGGCAAGTACGTCGGCAAGCGGCGCCTCGAAGACACCGTCGTGAAGACCAACCTCGAGGCGATCGACGAGATCGTCCGGCAGCTCCGGCTGCGAGACATGGGCGGCATCATCGTCATCGACTTCATCGACATGGAAGAGAAGGCGAACGAGCAGAAGGTGCTGCAATCACTCCTCGACGAGCTCAAGAAGGATCGCGCCAAGACCCAGGTCCTGCAGATGTCGGAATTCGGCCTCGTGCAGCTGACGCGCCAGCGCGTCAAGCAGAGCCTGGAGCGCATCATGCTGCAGCCTTGCCCGTACTGCTCGGGCACCGGGCGGGTCAAGTCGGTCGACACCGTGTGCATCGAGATCCTGCGGGAAGTGCGCCGCCTGAAGGGCGAGCTCAATGGCGGCGGCGTGGTCATCCGCACGAGCCCGAGCATCGCATCCGCCCTGGAGCATTCCGAACGCACGATGCTGCGCCAGATCCGCGCTGAGGTGCAGGCCCCGGTGAGCCTCCTTCCGGATGGGCATTTGCATCAGGAGCAGTTCGAAGTCGTCTGCCTCTGAGAAAGCGCAGAGCGACGCGTCTGCTGCGTTGCGCTTGTTCGGCTGCCCTCCGACGTACTTTCAGTACGCCTGCGGGCCTCCTCTCTGCGCGCGGCAGAGAGAGACGCAGGCGTACACCCGTACGCTGGAGTCGAACGAGCAAGCGCAACACCGCGATCGGCGTTCTCCGGCGACGCTACCCGAGCACGTCTGCTAGTACCTCTACCAGAAGGTCGTCCTCGCCGGGGAGCAACGTTCGGACGTCGAGGAGGACACGGTCGTCGACAATGCGGGCGATCACCGGCGGGTCCGCGGCGCGCAACCGGGAGACGAGGTCGTCAGAGCCATCTTGCCATTGGATGGAGATACCGAAGGACGGCAACTCACGGCCCGGCGCGGCGCCGCCGCCGACACGCGAGGTGACCTCGACGACATCGATCGGCAAGCTGACGCCGGCTGTGGCGACGCGTTCGGAGATCGACCGCGCGCTCTGCTCGAGCTCCGGCGCGCGAGCCCTCAGCATGCGAACCGTGGGGATGTCATCGAGGTTGCCGGTAACGTAGGCGGCCAGGGTCGACTCCAGAGCCAACGTCGTCGTCTTGTCCAGACGCAGCGCCCGGTAGAGGGGATTGGCGCGGACCCGGGCCACCCACTCGGGGTCGCCGACGATGAAGCCGGCCTGAGGGCCGCCGAGTAGCTTGTCGCCCGAGAAGGTCACCAGGTCGACACCGGTGGCGAGCCGCTCCGCCACGGTGGGCTCATCGTGAATGCCCAGCTCGCGGAGATCGAACAGACAGCCGCTGCCGAGATCTTCGACCACCGGAACACCGTGGCCGCGACCGAGCTCGACGAGATCACCCAGGTCCGCCTCCTCGGTAAAACCGACGACCCGATAGTTACTCGGATGAACGCTCAACAGCGCGCCCGTCCGGGAGCCCATCGCAGCCTCGAAGTCGGACACTCGCGTGCGGTTGGTGGTGCCCACCTCGCGGAGTATCGACTGGCTCTTTTCCATCACGTCGGGAATGCGGAACGAGCCTCCGATCTCGACGAGCTGGCCGCGAGAAACGATCACCTCTCGGCCCGGCGCGACCGTGTTCAGCATGAGCAGGACCGCGGCGGCGTTGTTGTTCACCACAGCGACGGCAGCCCCCGGCAGGACGGTCGCCACAAGTCGCTCGAGGGCCTCGGCTCGCTGCCCCCGGCCCCCGGTCGAAAGATCGAACTCCAGGTTGAGGTAACGCTGCGCCAGCTCGGAGACGCGACCGGCAGCGCTCGCCGGCCACGGCGAACGACCCAAATTCGTGTGCACGACGACCCCGGTGGCATTGATCACGTGCCTCAGGTGCGGTGCGGCGAGCATCTCGGCGTGACGTTGCACGCCGGCGGAGGGGTCAGCGACGAGCGCCTCGACGGTTTCGCGATCGAGCACACCGGAGAGGACATCCCGGCGAATCGCGTCGAGGTAGGCGCTGACGGCGCGGGCGACGAACTCGCGGCCGTAGCCGGCGTCGCGCGCCCAATCGCCGATCTCCGGGCGCTCGAGGATCCGATCGACGGCCGGCAGCAGGCGCAGAACGGCCGCGGCCGGTTGTTTGCGGTCTTGTCCCTTGCTACGCTGCGCCGCCATGACTGATCGATCCGCTCCGCCGACTCTCCCGGAAGAAGACGCCGCCCTCCTCGAAACCCTGACGCCGGACTTGGCCCGACTACTGTACCCCGATCAGTCGAGCGAGCCGTTCCGCGTCACGGTGGTGTACCCGGATCTCCGCGGGGATGCGGGAGAGGCTGCCCGGAAGATCGAAGCCGGCGCGACCGAGCACTCGATATCGGAGCCCGACAACGCCGGCCGCGGTTCGCTCCATCACACGACTTTTTCGCTGGCTCAGATCGAGGAATTCCACGAACTCTATCACCTGGTCGAAACCTCGATCGGCTCCGGTGGAGTGGAGCTTCTGCTCAACGACCGGCGCGTTCCGCTCGCCCGCGAGTTGTGGTTGCCGCTGATATGGACCCTGAGAAAGTAGCGGCCCTGTAAGTTGTTATTTATCAACACTTTACAGAGAATTCGCGTTCCCGCGCTTGATTGACAGCCCCACAACCCTGTGGTAGAAAATCTCTGGTTGCAGGCATCCTCGTTCGCTCCACCCGACAGACGCCCGATCCCACCGTGTCCGCCTACCTACCGATAGTGATTTTCGTTCTCGCCGGCATGGTCTTTGCCGCCGTCGCGCTCATTTTCGGCAGTATCATCCGCCCGGCGAACCGCGACCAAGAAGGCAAGCTCGAGCCCTACGAGTGCGGCGTCGAGCCCGTCCGGGACGCCCGTCAGCGCTTCTCGGTGCGCTTCTACATCGTCGCCATGCTGTTTCTGATCTTCGACGTCGAGACCGTCTTCATGTTCCCCTGGGCCGTTCAGTATCGACAGTTGGCGCTCTTCGGCTTCATCGAGATGGCCATCTTCATCGCCATCCTCATCTTCGGTTACGCGTATGCCTGGAAGCGCGGGGCACTCGAATGGGTCTAGCCGAGCACAAGTTTGAAGAGAACATCCTGACGACCACCGTCGACGGCGTCATCAGCTGGGCTCGACGATCGGCAATCTGGCCGATGACCTTCGGGCTCGCTTGCTGCGCCATCGAGATGATCGCCACCACGATGCCGCGCTTCGACATGGCACGTTACGGTGCCGAGGTCTTCCGGGCCACGCCGCGACAGGCCGACCTCATGATCATCTCCGGCACCGTCACCCTGAAGATGGCACCGATCATCAAGCGCCTCTACGATCAGATGCCCGACCCCAAGTGGGTAATCTCGATGGGCTCCTGCTCCACCTGCGGTGGGCCCTACCCTACCTACAGCGTCCTGCAAGGCGTTGACCGCATCATTCCTGTAGACGTTTCCGTTCCCGGATGCCCGCCACGCCCGGAGGCCCTTTTGTACGGCGTGCTGCGGCTTCAGGACAAGATCGACGAGATGCACGTACTGCGCAAGTAGCGCCAGGCCCGGCAGGCCGAAAGCAGCGGCCCTCGAGACAAACGAATGGCAGACGAAAAGCCCGAAAGTGGAGCCGAGCAGCCAAAAGCTGCGGGCGCCGAGGCACCGGCGCCGGAAGCGGAAGAGGCGGTCGCTCCCCCCGAGCCCCATCCCCTGGTCACGGCCGTCGCGACCCGGTTTCCGAGCGTGGATGCCGAAGGCGAGGACGCCGACGGCAACCCGATCTTCCGGGTCGGCGCCGACGACCTCATCGAGGTCATGAACTGGCTGCGTTCCGACGAAGCCATGAGCTTCGACTTCCTCGCCGACCTGACGGTCACCGACTGGACCGAGCGCGCCCCCCGATTCGACGCCGTGTACCACCTTTACTCGATCCCGAAGAACCACTTCCTGACGGTCAAGGTCGGCTGCGACGACGGCGGAGGGGTTCCCAGCGTCGTCGAAGTCTGGGGGACTGCCAACTGGCATGAGCGCGAAGCGTATGACCTCTACGGCGTCGAATTCCTGGGGCACCCGGAGCTCGAGCGCATCTTCCTCCCCGACGACTGGGAGGGATTCCCGCTGCGTAAGGACTATCCGCTCGAGGGTCCGAACCTCGAGCTGTTAACCCGGCAGCAGGCAGCTTTTCGCGGCGGTCGATTCGACCGCATTCGCGGCGACTACGAGATGACCGAGCCGGAACGACTTCTTTCGAGCAAGAGCGTCGTGGGCCCGTTGTGGACCCCGAAGCCACCCGCACCGGAGCCCGAAGGCGGCGGAGAGCCCAGCGAGGGCTGACCGGCGGAGACCGAGAAGATGCTGAAAACGCACGAGATGGAACTCAACATGGGGCCGCAACACCCCTCGACCCATGGTGTGCTCCGCCTCATCCTCCAGCTCGACGGCGAGACCGTCGTCGACTGCAAACCGGTGATCGGGTATCTGCACCGCGGCACGGAAAAGTTGTGCGAGACCCGCAACTATTATCAGAACGTGCCCTTCACCGACCGCACCGACTACCTGGCGGCGCCCAACATGAACCTCGGCTACGTCGAGGCGGTCGAGAAACTGGGTGGCTGGGAGGTGTCGGAACGCGCCCAATACGTGCGTACGGCGATCTGCGAGCTCTCCCGCATCGCTTCTCACCTGATCTGGCTGGGCACGCACGCGATGGACATCGGCGCCCAGACCATGCTCATGTGGACCCTCCGCGAGCGCGAGGTGATTCTCGACTTCTTCGAGGCGGCGCTCGGCGATCGCCTGACGACCACCGCTTTCCGTCCCGGTGGCCTGCGCCGCGACCTCCCGGACGGCTGGGTCGAGGCCGTTCTCGGGTTCTGTGCCACCTTCCCGGACCGAGTCGACGAGTACGAGCTGTTGCTGTCGAATAACCGCATCTGGATGGATCGCACCGTCGGGGTCGGCATCATCAGTGCCGAAGACGCCATCGATATGGGGTTGTCGGGGCCGATGCTGCGCGGCTCGGGCGTACCGCACGACATCCGCAAGGCGATGCCGTACGCGGCCTACGACAAGGTCGACTTCGAGATCGCCGTCAGCGAAGACTGCGACTCCTACGGACGATACGTTCTGCGACTCAAGGAGATGCGCGAATCGGTGAAGATCGTCGAGCAGTGCCTCCGCGACCTCCCCGAGGGCCCGATCAGCGGCAAGGTCCCCAAGATGTTGAAGGTCGCGGCCGGACGCGAGATCTATCACGCCATCGAATCGCCCCGCGGCGAGCTCGGCTACTACCTCGTTTCCGACGGCACCGATAAGCCCTACAAGTGCAAGATCCGCGCGCCGTCGTTCGTCAACTTGTCGGCAATCGCCCAGATGATCAAAGGGTTGATTATCGCCGACGTGGTCACGGTCATCGGCAGCATCGACATCGTGCTCGGAGACGTTGATCGATGAACAACACCTGGATATCCGACAACGTCGTTATCCCGTTGTTGCTGATCGCCATCATCCTGGCGGTCTTCCCCTTGCTGGTCGGCTACATCGTCTATGCCGAGCGGAAGATTCTGGCGTTCATCCAGAGCCGTCTCGGCCCGATGCGCGTCGGCCCCTACGGGCTGCTGCAGCCGATCGCCGACGCCGTCAAGCTGTTGACCAAAGAAGACATAGCGCCGCGCCACGCCGACGCTTTCGTCTTCAAGATCGCGCCGATCATTCTGCTCGTCGTCGGCCTGGTGTCGCTTGCCTTCCTGCCCATGGGCGAAGGCTTCAGCGCATTCGGCTACGACGTACGACTGAGCATCCTCGAGGTCAACGTCGGCGTGCTGGGCATGCTGGCGATCATGAGCCTTTCGATCTACTCGTTGGTTCTCAGTGGCTGGGCAAGCAACTCCAAGTACCCGCTCCTCGGTGCGTTGCGCTCGGCGGCCCAGATGGTCTCGTACGAGATCGCCCTGGCCTTTACGGTGCTGGCGACGCTGCTGCTCGCCGGCACGCTGTCGCTGAACGGCATTATCGAGGCGCAACGGGAGGCCGGGCTCTGGTACATCTTCGTGCAGCCCGTCGGCTTCGTCCTGTTCATCATCGCCATGGTGGCCGAGACGAATCGCCTGCCGTTCGACCTGCCCGAAGCCGAATCCGAGCTGGTGGCGGGATATTTCACGGAGTATTCGGGGTTTCGCTGGTCGTTCTTCATGCTCGGCGAGTACGCCGCGATGACGGCCATGAGCGGCCTCCTGGTGACGCTTTATCTCGGCGGCTGGATGCGGCCTTTCCCGAGCGTCGACTTCTTGTCGTTTCTGGACTTCATCCCGGGCTTCCTCTGGTTCGTCATGAAAGTCGGGTTCTTCATCTATTTCTTCATCTGGCTGCGGGGCACCTATCCGCGCTACCGCTATGACCAGTTGATGGGACTCGGGTGGAAGGTCTTCATACCGGTGTCGATCGCCAATCTGTTCGTCACCGCGCTGTTGGTCCTCGTCTTTGATTCTGTCGCCGGATAGGACGGCGGCGGCAACAAAACTGAAAGCACCGAAATGCCGGCTCCGAAGAAAAGCTTGGCGGCAACGGCTCTGCTGACCGATCTGCTGACCGGTCTGTGGACGACGCTGCGCTACACGTTCAAACCCAACGTCACGGTGCGCTACCCGCTCGAG
>CAYSHI010000474.1:0-11817 GCA_964430745.1 uncultured Acidobacteriota bacterium
TGTTTCGCCCGGCAGCATCTCGCGCTGACGCACCTTGGTATCGATGCTGGTTTCTTCCGGCAGGAGCACTTCGTTCCCGCCACCCTCTCGTGCGATGCGCTCATCGAGCTCGGCGAGGGTTTCGAAGCCGGTGTAGTCGGCGGGGTTCACCCAATCGTCGATCGTCATGATCTCTTCGTCGCGTAGGAACTCGACGACGGCGTGCAGCGCCTCGTACACGCTCGCCTCGTAGTCCCTCTCGGTCATGGCCATCTCCAGTGGATCGAGGTCGCGATTACGGTGCTCCTCGAGCTTCAGGAAGGTGATGACGCGGTCGTACTCCCGCTGGATGATGCCGTTGCTCTCTTCCCAGCCCCAGGGCGAGAGCTGCACGTTGCGCATCCACCAGCTGTAGTTGTCCTTGCCGATGCCGGCAGGGGCCGTCATGTCGTCCAGGTTGGCCTCCAGCCAGGCCGCATAGTCGCGGACAGCCGTTGCGGCGGCACGAGCATCCGCAACGAGATCCGGATGCGCCTGCTGCAGCCGCTCCGCGATCCGCTCGTAGATGCGCGCCTCTCTCTCGGCGTTGCGGATGGCGAGAACGGCGAGATCGCCGGCCGCCTCGGTGAGATTGCGCCGCGCTTGCTCGTAGATCCCCGGAATCGCCCGCAGCGTCGCCTGATAGCGAGCTTTCTGCTCGTCGGAGAAGGGCGGCCGCCACTCGAAGAGATGCCGAGTGAACGATTCCGCCTCGATCGACGCTCCGGCGTCCCCGCCTCCGATCGAATAGAAACCCGGGTCCCGAGCCCACGGCTTGTGCACACGGTGAAAAAACTCAACGGCGTTCATCTCGGCGCGAACCAGATGGTAGTCGACCTGTTGCCAGACCGGCCAACCGTCGGTGCCGATCGCGGCCAGGCGTTCTTGAAACTGCTGCAGCTCGCGGTACCGCGCCTCGACCGCGCCCGTACTGTAGTCGGGAACGCCTCGTTCGTTGGTCGAATCCTGCGCCCCGCGAAACTCCTGGAATAGCGCCACGAGCTCGTCGTAGTCGGCAAACGGGGCCGCGTTCCCCACGCCGCCGGTTGCGAGCGATAGCAATACGAAAGCGGTGACCCAAACGGCTCGTCGAGCGGACATCCTCGTCTCTCCTGATCTCGGTGGAACTCTCATTGATAATGGTGTTCTTCGTGTGCGATCGTCGCGGCGTCGTGAAAAGCGCCTGCGGTGTCGCGACAAGCGCCTGCTGGCGTGGCCACCATGATCGGCTTTTGCCACCTGGGGTGCCAGGCACTGCCGTTCTTTGTCCCGGCTTGACGCGGCGGAGATCTCCGCCGGGAACGCTGTCCGGGCGCCGGACCATGGAGAGAATCAATGAAAGCTCGTGTAGCGATGGCTGCGATCGTGTTCGTTTTGGCCCTCGGCTCTATCGCCGGTGCGCAGCAGGAGATGCCGAAACCCGATCAAGACGAGTGGCTTCGCCTCATCCGTAACGACAGGCTCGACCTGATCCTCCCGAGCGCCATGCGCGACAACGACATCGACATGTGGATACACGGAGCCCGGCAGGGCAATCCCGATCCGCTCGCCTACGAGTTCGGCAGAATCGGTGGCTTCATCATCTTCACGGACCTCGGCGGCCGGATCGAGCGCGCCGTTTTCGGCGAAGTCTTCGGTGGAGACGGCTCCATCGAAAACGTCGACGTGTCCGGCTCCACGGAGATCTCGCGGGCGCTCACGGGTTACGACCACGGGGAGGTGGGTCTCAGCGCCTACGACGAGCTCCGGGAGTATGTGGAATCTCACGACCCCGAGCGCATCGCCGTCAATTTCTCCGACTGGCTGGCGGTTGCCGACAGCATCTCCCACACCCAGTACGAGAAGCTCGAGCAAATCCTGGGACCGGATCTCTCCTCGCGAATCGTCTCGGCCGAGTATCTGATCACCGACTTCCGTTCCCGCCGTCTTTCGCTCGAGGTCGCCATTCAGGCGATCACGCTGGAGGCCGCGCGCCAGGGGGCGATCGCCCAGCTGGAGAGTGTCATCCCCGGCAGAACGAAGCTCAGCGATCTCGACGGCGCCTACGTGCTTTATTCGGCCACGGCCGAGAACAAGGCGGCGCCGGGGCTCCCCTCCGCGGCCCACAGCGACGACTACGTCCTTCAAGGCGGAGACTTCTTCGTTCTCAACTACGGTGTCGAGCAGATCTTCGATTTCGGGTTCTCGTCATTCACGGTCGACACGAAGCTTCACGCCTACATCCTCCGCGAGGGAGAGACCGAAGCCCCGGAGAGCCTGCAGCGCGCATGGAACAACGGCAAGCGGGCCCAGGGGATCATGCGGGAACACGTGCGGGCCGGGATGACCGCCGGAGAGGCACTGCAGGACATCGTCTCGGCGATGGAGGCGGAGGGTTACATCTACACACCGTTTACCGACGATGGCGACGAAGACTACCGGATGGTCCAGGACTACCTCGAGGGCACCGACAACCCGGGCTTCTACCTCGATCTGCACGCCCAGGGCAACAACAACGGCGAGCTCATGACCGTGGGCCCGTCAATCGCCCCCTTCCGACGTGATCGCGACGACCTGGTCATCCACCCGAACCACATCTTCGCCTTCGAGTACGCCGTCCATACCAACCTGCCCGACCGGCCGGGATATCCGATCTCGATCAACTTCTCCAACCCTCAGGTGGTCGGACCGAACGGTGTCGAATGGATCCAGGTGCCGAACTACGGGATCCACATCGTCAGCTGACGCGCCGTGGTTCCGAGGACCGACGGTAGCGGCCGGCCTCACCGGGTAGCGAAGCGCTTCGCCCCTACCGCGGCAACCTAACCTCGTTCGCGTCGAACGCCCACATGCCCCATCCGTAGGTGGCGATCACGATGACGTTGTCGCTCGAGTCGAACTGCAGGTCCGCGACCTGCGCCGAAGGCAGATTACCGCCGAGCACTTCCCAGGTGGCGCCGCCGTCCGTGGTGACGAAGACACCGAAATCGGTACCGGCGTAGAGAACGTCGGCGTCGCGCGGATCCTCGCGCACGACGTTGACCGGGCCGGCGGGAATGTTGCCCGCGACGGAGGTGAAGGTCTGGCCATAGTCCGTCGACTTCCACATGTAGACGCCGAAGTCGTCGTCTTCACGGCCGCGCTGCGTGATGTACACCGTACCCGCGTCGTGTTCGGACGGGACGATGCGAGAGACCCAGCGCCGAACCGGAATCCGATCGGTGATCTCGACCCATTCCGTGCCGTCGATCGACGAGTGAATGCGGCCGTCGTCGGCGCCGACGTAGAAGACGCCCTGGCGCACCGGCGATTCGGCCAGCGCGACGATGGTCTGGTAAGGGATCGCCGTCGGATTCTCCCCGATCTCCGTCGGGTTGTTGTTCGTCAGATCCGGGCTGATGGCCACGAAGTCGTCGCCCATGTTCTCGGACTTGAAGATGTACTGGTAGCCGGCAAAGATGACGCTGTTGTCATGCGGCGAGACGATGATGGGCGCCATCCACTGAGCACGCAGCTCCTCGTCCGGGTCGTCGGGCGTGATGTTGGTTGCCACTCCGCGGCCACGGCGGCCGCGCGCACCCTCGGGCGGCGTGGCGCCGAGGTCAGTGCGGCTGAAGTTACCGTAAAAGCCGTGCGAGTAGACGACGTCGGGGTTCTCCGGGTCGATGGCATGATTCGATCCCTCACCGCCCGGCGCGCCTTCCCACTCCACGGCCGGGATGGTGTCACGGCCGGCGCTCAAGTCGACCTGGCCGCGACGACTGCCGTGATCCTGGATCGAGCCGTAGGCCCACAGCGGGTCGCTGTTATCCAGCGTGACGTTGTAGAACTGCGCCCCGCCCGCGCTGACCGCAAACGTCCAGTTCTCACCGAAGTCGGTCGAGTGATAGAAGCCGCCGTCGTTGACGTTGTACATGACGGTGGGGTCGGCCGGGTCGATCCACATGCCGTGATGGTCGCCGTGCATACCGCTCAGGCGGCTGAACGTCCTACCGCCGTCGGTCGAACGGTTCAGCCCCAGACCCATGGTGTAGATCATCTCCGGGTTCTGCGGATCGACGCGGATCTGGCTGAACACCCAGCCGTAGGTGCCGGAGTGACGGTTGAGGTAGTTGGTCGTCTCCTCGTCGAAGCGGCTCGTCTGGCGCCAGTTGGCGCCGCCGTCGTCCGTACGATAGACGTCTGCGCCCTTGATGAAGCCTGCGTCTACGGGCATCGGGCGACCGTAGGCGTCCCTGCTGCCCGGCTCCGGATAGCGGCCGATCTCGTAGTTGTCGAGCAGCACGTAGAGCGTGTCGGGGTTCGACAACGAGATATCGATGCCGATGCGGCCGCGGAACTCCGGCGCCACCAGTCCGTTGCTGGCGTCGGTCCAGGTACGACCACCGTCGGTAGTCTTGAAAACCCCGCCCTCGTCGTAGCCGGGCTCGACGCGCGGGTCGCTCCACTTGCGGCGGATGCGCTGCCACATCGCGACGTAGAGCACGTCGGGGTCGCGCGGGTCCATCACCAGGTCGTTGGCGCCGGTGCGCGGGCTCTTGTAGAAGACCTTCTCCCAGGTGATCCCGCCGTCGGTGGTCTTGAAGACGCCGCGCATCTCGTTGTCGGTGTACTCATGGCCCGAGGCGGCTACGTAGACGATGTCGGGGTCAGTGGGATGGATGATGATGCGGCCGATGGTCAACGTGTCGGTCAACCCCATGTGGTGCCAGGTGCGACCGGCGTCCGTCGACTTGTAGACGCCCACGCCCGGCATCGAGGCGCGGAAGATGTTGGCCTCACCGGTCCCGACCCAGACGATGTCCGGGTTGGAGGGAGCGATGGCGAGGTCACCGATGCTGGTTGACGCCTCATGATCGAAAACCGGCCGCCAGGTCACCAGGTCGTCGGTGGCCCACACGCCGCTGGTGGCGTAGCCGGCATACACGCGCCGCCCGGCGTCGGTATTCGCCACCGCGATGTCGGTAGCGCGTCCGCTGACGTTTGTCGGCCCGAGGTAGGACCAACCGATGCCGCGATACGGCGACTCGCTCATCATCGAGCGGTAGGTCCCGTAGCCTTCGAGCAGATACTCCGCGCCCGCCTGGTTCTGGGGCTGCGCCGCGGCGCTGAGCATCACGCCGGACAAGCAGGCGATGGCCAGCGCTATCGTGATCGCCAACAAACGTCGATACATGTCGTTCCTCCGGTGAGACAGGAAGCTGCAGCGGTCCGTCGACCGGCTCTGGCCCCGGTCGGCGCCGATCGTCGGGGTCATGATACGCCCCGTACAGCCGGGGATCGAGCGCAGTCGCCTGCGTCACCCTTCCTCGTTCTCGCCCCTTCGCGGCGCCACGAGTGTGAACCTATTTCCCGCACGGGACACTAGCGCCCGTAAGCCGCCCAGTTATCCAGATACGGGAAGTTCGACGTCGCCGAGGGACCCTCGGCGAAGCCGATCATGCCCACATAGAAGACCGGACCGATGCCCCAGTCGAAGATCCCCACCTCGTCGATCGGCTGCGTGTCGACGCGATTGCCGCCGTCGTAATAGATGCTCAATGAACGGTCGTCGCTGCAGTACATGACCTCCATGGTGATCGACGCCGTCGCGAGCGGAATCCGGGAACCCACGTAGTTGGGGTCACCGCCGTGCCGATCCTGGATGTTCTGCGCCAGCACGAATCGCGTGCCGTCCGCCATCGCCGAGAAGTCGATCTCGTACACCGTGGAGCCACCGGGTTTGCCCACCCACAACCCGACACCGATCTGATCTTCTTCGTCATCGCCGCGGGTCCAGACGGCCGGCACCGTCACGTCGGCAACGATCTTCCAGCTGCTGTCTGAAGGCATTCGGGTGCGCCATGTGCGCCAGGCCTCGGAGGCCGCGCGGGACGCCGAAGGCACCTCGAACTCCAGACGCCCGTTGCGCTGCCGGAAGACCGCGTCGTTGATCACCCCCGGCGTGGGGTGGTCCTGCCAGTCGGGATGATCGTCGAACAACTCATCGAGATCGCCGTCGAACGCGTAGGTCCCCGCCTCGTTGGTAAGCGTCGCCGGATTGCACACGGGCGCGGGAAAGGTCGTCCTTTCCTGTGGAGACCACGTGGCTCTCCCCGGAAGAGCCAGGGCGGACACGAGAACAAGCCCACTGAAGCAGGAGAACACCATGACATTGTGAATCGCATTACTCTTCGCTGCCATCGTCATCACTTGGTGTGATTGCGCTCCTGGCGTCGCGCGAGCTCAGGAACGCGAAGATTCGCACCGACCGCTGCCACGGCGCACGGCACAAGCCGACACCGAGGCGGTCCGACTGATGGGAATCGGGAAGCTCGACCTCATATTGCCGGGAGCCACGCGTGGCGACAACTTCGACATGTGGACGATAACCCCGCCACCGCAGACTCCGCGTCTTGTCGCCCGCGTGCCGCGGACGGAGTATTGGCAACCGAGCGGCGAGCCGGTGGCGACGGACGCCGCCGCGACGGGATCCGTGGACGAGCCGTTGATGAATCCGTATGATGATGCTCACGGAAAATGCGCCGGAGAGATGAGGCTTCGGAGACCGATGGAGGGGACTATGCCGCGTCGTATCCGCGAGGTGCTTGCGCGTCGCTCCGCAGAGGGGCTCGTCGGTCGCGATGAAGAGATCGCCGCCCTCATGGAATGTCTCGAGGACGACGGTCCGATCGTCACCCAGGTTCACGGCGTCGCGGGAGTGGGCAAATCCGGTTTGCTGCGCGCCTTTTGCGACCGGGCCCGGGAGTCCGGCGCCACTGTCCTCGCGCTCGACGCCCGCCTGATCGAACCGACGACGAAGGGCTTCCTGCTCGAGCTGGGGCACGAGATCGACGCGGAAGTCTCGGACGTCGAAGAAGCAGCCCGTCGCCTGGACGCCTTCCCCGGACGGGTCGTGCTGGCCCTGGACACCTACGAGGTGTTCCGGCTAATGGACACCTGGCTACGCCAGGAGTTCATCCCCTCGCTCACGGAGCGTGTGCGCGTCGTGCTCGTCGGACGGCAACCACCGGTGCCCGTGTGGGTATCGGCTCCCGAGTGGCGCGGTCTCTTCCGATCCCTTGCCCTCAATCGCCTGCCCGACGAAGACGCTCTGCAGCTCCTCGCCGACGCCGGTCTCGAAGACAGCGCGGCGAGCCGTATCAACCGTTTCGCGCGCGGGCACCCGCTGGCGTTGCACCTGGCGGCGTCTGCCGCCGCGGAGCGTCCCGACCTGGCCCTCGAGGAAGCCGCCCTGCCGCACGTGGTCCAGGAGCTCAGCCGACTCTTTCTCGCGGACGTCGCCGACCCGGCCACACGCGAGGCCCTCGAGGCGGGTTCGGTGGTGCGGCGCATCACCCATTCGCTGCTCGGGGCGATGTGTCAGGAGACCGCCTGTGAGGAAGCCATCGACCGCCTACTGACACTCCCTCTCGTCGAGCGGCGCCGCGACGGCCTGCGCATGCACGACGCCGTGCACGAGGCAATCGCCGAGACGCTTCGGTCGAGAGATCCCTCCCGTTACCGCAAGTGCCGCCAGGCAGCATGGCACCAGCTCCGCCGGGAAGTGCGAACAGCGTCGCACGCCGACCTTTGGCGCTACACGGCGGATTTGCTCTACCTCATCGAGAATCCGGTAGTGAGGGAGGCGTTTTTCCCCAGCGGGGCGCAGCAGCTCGCCGTCGAGCCCGCGAGGCCGGCACACGCACCCTTCATTCGGCCGATCGCTGAACGCCACGACCCGCGGGCGGCCGTGGAGCTCATCGCCGGCTGGTGGGATCGGCTGCCGGAGGCGTTCTCGGTGGTTCGCGACGCGGAAGGCACGACGGTCGGTTACTACTGCATGTTCGAGCCTTCGGATGACAGCGCCGGCATCGACGGTGAGGATCCCGTGGTTTCTGCCTGGCACCGGCACCTCGCCGAAGACGGCGTGGCCGAAGGCGAAAAGGTGCTGTTCCTGCGCCGCTGGATCGGCATCGAACAGGGCGAGGCGCCGTCCCCGGTGCAAGCCGCCTGCTGGCTCGACGTCAAACGGGCGTACATGGATATGCGCCCGGACCTGCGGCGCGTGTACCTGACCGTCGTCGACCTGGAGACCTACGCGCCGGTGGCCGTGGAGCTGGGCTTTCGCCCGTTGCCGGACGCCGCGGTGGAGATCGACGGCGTCTGTTACCACACCGCCGTGCTCGACTTCGGCCCGGCCTCGGTGGATGGCTGGCTCGCCGGGCTGGCGGCCACCGAGCTCGGCATCGAGCAAGCCGGCATTCTCGACCTGGAGTCGCGGGAGCTTGTTCTCGACGAGCGGCGAGAGCCTCTGACCAAGCTCGAGTTCGGCGTCATGGCCTACCTGTGCGAGCACGAGAGCAAGGTTGTTTCACGAGATGACCTGCTGCGGCGCGTCTGGGGAAACAACTACATGGGTGGCAGCAACGTCGTCGATGCCGTGGTCTACACGCTGCGCAAGAAGCTCGACGAACGCTCCGGATTGATCGAGACCGTCCGCGGCGCCGGCTACCGGCTGCTGTCCAACTGACGGGACCACCTTGCCCGATCGGTGTCGTAGCTAGCATCCCACGTGACCCCAGGAAATCGGCCACTCCGATCCGGCGCAGCGTAGTCATCGTGGGCCCCTGCGTTCGCGCAGCCCCGACCCTCTGATCCGGCAGGGTCAAGCGGCGCGCCCAACGCGATGCACCCGATCTGGGCGAGCACCTCCTGCGACCCGGGCGCTCTTCTCACCACGGCACGAGCGACCGGCATGCCACCTCGCATTTTCGCCGCTGTGGAGGCCCAAACCCGGTGCATACAGCCACATCGGCGATTCTCATGCATTCCTCATGGAAGCGTCATGATCCGCTTCCGAAACCATCCTAGTTTGAATCCACGTTCAACCCGGAACCGGGGAGGTGAATGATGAACCGGCGCAACACCGCCATCTTGCTGCTCACCCTGACATCGAGCGTGTCGATGTTCGCCGAGATCGAATCATCCTGTACCCGAAGTCGGGACGGGTTCCGGACAAGTCGGTTCGAAGCGTGACTCTGTCGCCGGGCATCTGGGAAGACCGGGCGACGGGCAGCGTCCTGGTTGTACAGGACGGAAAGATCATCAAATGCAAGGGACTCGAAAAATCATGAACTACGGGGCACGCCGGGCCGCTTCATCACTCTTTGCCGCTTTCGCGCTCCTGTTCTCGGTGGCCTCCCCGGCCCTTGGCCAGCAGTTGGTCGAAGGCGTCTGGTCAGGCACGCTCACCGAACCGAACGGAAATCCCAACCGCTTGGGCGTCGAGGTCACGACCAACGACGGCCAGCTCGAAATCAAGATGGTCGACTCGAGCAACGGGGCAAGGTACCGGACGGTCGACGTGCGGGCCGGCGACGGAACCTTGGCGTTCGCGATCGAGGGAGTAATCCTCTGCTCGCTGCACGTGCAGGAGGACGGCGGTTACGCTGGCGAGTGCACCGCACCGGATGGGCTGGGGAAATTCGTGATGACCCCGCCGGGCGTGGGCGAGCCGATCGCACTCCGGACAGATCGGCCGCCCTCAGCGGCAGAAGCCGCGATCGAAGCTCGCCCCGTCGACGAGAGTGGCGCGGTCGCTCGTTCCATGGATGACCCGGCGATGGCCCACGAAGATCCCGCCGCCAACCCGGCCCCGGTCGCCAACCTAGGAGAGTTGCTGCGACGCGACCTCGACACCGCGCTCGAGCTACAGCTCGCCGTGGCGCGCCGGGCGGCGGCCGAGTGGCAGGCCGATGCCCGGCTGCACGAGGTTCGCTTGACGATCAATGACGCCGGCGAAGTCGGCTGGCGATTCCACTGGCTGTCCGACGGCAGTGGTCGCTATCTGCAGCTATTCAGCAAGGCCGGCTCGATGCGTGCCGGCGGCGACGACCCGGCCACCGCCGACAAGGCGACGCTGGATCCTGTCGCGATGGCCGGCTTCAACGCCGCCGTTCGGACGCTCGACGAGGCCGGCATCGACCTGGCGAGTTTCAGTCCGGCGGACGTCAACAGCTTCGAGCTCTCGAACCAGGATTGGCGCAACCCCGCCGGCTACTACTACTACCTGTTTCTCACCACCGGGGCGCAGCACTGGATCGTCGCAGGAAGCGGCGAGCTGAAGAACTGATGGCCCCGACAACAAGGAGGCAGATCATGCACCGATTCAAGCAACGCGCCGGCTGGACGCTGGCACTCGTCATCGCCCTCGTGGCCCTGCCGTACGAGTCAGCTGCCGCCCAGCGCGAGGACGCGTGGATCGATGTGCTGTCGGTCGACCTGGAGGCGAACGGGGTCATCCTTTTCGTCTTGAGGAACGTCGGCGAAGTGAAGCCTGCCGACGGCACGTACCAGAGCGACGACAAGATCGAAGTCGTGGTCCGCAACGGTCAGCTCGTCTCCGTTACCGATCGTGAGGCGTTCGTCGACAGTTTCTTCCTCGCCGACGACGGCGCCGTGATGATGAAAGTGGAGAAGGGCGAAAAGAGCGAAAAGCCCTTCCCGGACGGCGCCTTTCGACTTCAGGACACTCGCCGGCGCAGTGGCGGGGGCGAACGGCATGTAACCGGATTTCGGGTTCGCAGCGCCAATTTCGTCAGCGCCCTGGTGGACTGGCGGTGATGCAGGGCATCCGACGAGAACGTTCGCAAAGCACCAACGGGAGCACCGCCTGATGGCCCCCAGAGACTCCCTGTACCAACCGATGGCACCCACGCCAAGGAGTTAAACATGTACAGCATCGAGAAGAAGGTCGGCTGGGCGGTGGCCCTGACGATTGCCGCGCTGGCGATTGCCGTGCCGCAGCTTGCATATGGCTTCGCCGCCACAGCGCCCCTGCAGGCAGAAGAAGAAGAAGTCCAGGTCGATGTCCCTCCGGGTAACAGGATGGTGTTCGAGGTCAAGGGGTCGAGCAGGTCGTTCGAGGCTCACCCCGACGGCACCTTCGTACATGCCTCGAGCGGCGCCAGCCTCTTCTTCGACGAGGGCGCGCTCCGCGAGTTCAAGGGAACGGACGAGGAGAGACCGGCCAAGGTCGAGCACGTCGAGGAGCGTGGCGGGAAGATCTCGATCCAAATCGATAATGGGGGCCGAGGCCTGGTTTCGCCCAACTACGTACTGCTCGAGGACGGCGACTGGGTCAACGAACGAGCCGGAACCAGCTTCGTGGTCGAAGAGGGGAGCATCATCAAGTGCAGCGGATTCGAGCCGAAGTCATGAGATCAACAAAGACCATCGTTGGCGTGCTCGCCGTGATTGGACGGCGAAGCTCACCCCCGGGGCGCTGCCCAACTGAGGAGGACATCATGTTGAACCGCAGACACGGCATTCTGGCGGGGATCGGTCGGGCGATCCGCGCGCGTCGCATCGTCGCAGCATTGTGCGTCCTCTTCCTCCCCTTCGCGGCCACCGCCCAACTGGACAACGGACAGTTTTACGTCTTGGATGCGTTCGGCGGTGTACACGCGGGGGACGGCGCGCCCGTGATCTCACCGGCGACCCCGTACTTCGGCTTCGACATCGCGCAGGACCTCACCTACGTCCCCGTGGGGAGCTTTTTCGGCCACGGCCACGGGATCCTCGTCCTCGATGCCCTCGGCGGCGTCCACGTCGGGGGTGCCCTAACCATCGACCCCCCCCCCGCGCTGACCACTCCCTATTTCGGCTTCGATGCCGCGCGGGCCATTGTTTACCGAAGCATTCCACCGCGCGCCGCCGGCGCCTCGGCGAGCAACAAGGCCACCGTGACCGTCTCTAGCTTTCTCGCGTACGCCGCCGCGGCCATTGATGTCCCCGACAGCGGCTTCTTGATCGCCAGCGGATCGATCCAATTCGAAT
>CAYSHI010000475.1:0-4097 GCA_964430745.1 uncultured Acidobacteriota bacterium
CGATACCACGCGCAAATCCTGCCCGCCCTTCGGGTGGCGACGAGACCGCGCCGATTTCTGCGTCGCCGCTCCTCGACGATACCCAAGCATCGCCTGCGTCGCCGCTCCTTGAACTCGTCACGGTCTCGTCGCCACAAAAGTGAAGACAATAGTGACGCGGCACACTAGCGCGGTTGCCCGGACAACCACCGCACGACGTTGAGCAAGAACTGATAGTTCTCGCCCGCGGCCGGATCGTTCATACCCATCGGGAAACGCTCCACACCGAATACCTGAGCGGAGAACATCGCCGCTTCGCCGAACGCGGCGACACGGCCGGCGCCGTGGTGCAACACGGCCCCCTGCATCAGGCCCACGGCGGAGAAGCGCGGCGTGGTGTCGGTAAACTGTGACGCGGTCGCCGGCAGGTCCATTACCGTGCCTTCGCCCATCACCAACAGCGGCTCGACGCGGGTGTCCGGGTGGGCCCGAAAGGCCTGGCCGCCGAAGGTCGCCACGCTCTCGATGCGCTCGGCGGCGGAACGGCCATTCGTGATCGGGTGAGACCTCAGCGAGTCGTCGGCACGCGTGAACGTGATGGGACCGCGAGCTCCCGGCCGGCGCGCGTAACCGTTGATGAACAGCAAGCCGAAGCGCTCGGCGAGCTCCCCGGCAGCTCCGGGAAAGGGCATGTGGTCGGCAATCAGCATGAGCGAGCCGCCACCCTCCACCCATGCCTCGACCGCGTCGATCTCCGAGGGGGTGAAGGCGGACGGGTTGGGCAACACCCACTCCTCGGCGTCGTCCTCGTTGAGCGCGTTGGAGATCACCAGAACACGCGCCGCCGCAAGCGCGCTCTCGGTAAAGGGGCCGGTGTGCGGACGCACCACGTAGCCGTCGCGACGAAGCAGCTCGGCGAACGTCCTGTAGCGCCCCTCGGCGGTGTGAAAGTTGAAGTGCGCCTCGTCAATGAGCACCAGCGGCCCCGCGCCGACGTCGAATACAGGGTCGATGATCGGCGGCTGGTACTCGAGGTCGGGACGCTGGCCGGGGCCGGCGGGCGTGCTGGCGCAGGCGGCGACCACAGCCGCGGCCACGATCGATACGACGGCCCGGATACGCACCTCACGGTTGCGGCGGAACGTGAGTTCATCGTGGACGCTCGTCATGGCGGGGCATTGTAGCGGCATCGGCCCGGCAGCGCCCGACGAACCTAGCGCGAGCCGGTCGGTAATGTGAAGCTTGTCGGTCTCGCCCCCACACGGGGCAGACCCTGATCCCTCCTTCCCAAGGAACGCCCCCATGCGCCACAACTTCGCACCCGCTGCTCCCGCACGAAGCGGACTCGCGCTCTTCGCCTCTCTCGCATTGTTCATGACAACCGTATCCTTCGCCTCGCCGGCGCTCGCACAGGAGCAAGAGCCGCAGCCGCAGTCAACGGCCCCGGCCTCGCAGGCCGAAGGCGAGCTCGTCTCGATACCCGTACTCGAGGCCGAGCTACGGCCGCTGACGAGGGACCAGGTCCAGGCGGAGCTTGACGGCTGGCTGTCGCTCTTGCAGGAGAAGTGCGCGCAGGTCAGCGGGGCCGAGATCCGTACCATGGAGCTGCAGGACTCCGACGACGCGGAGGCGATCGAGGCGGTCAGCGAGCAGGCCTTCGAGCTCCGAGAGCAACGCGACCGGCTGATCACGCGCGTGAATGCCGCGATCGTGTCGCTCGAAGAGAAAGGCGGCGACGTCAGCGAAGCGACCGCCTACGTCGCGTCCGTCGTCGTCGCACCGCCGGTCACCGGCTGGCGGGCCGCTTGGACAACGGTGCTGGCCTGGGCATCGAGCGAAGAGGGAGGCATGGCGCTGTTGAGGGACTTCGGCCTCGCCATCGCCATTGTGATCGCCGCGTGGTTGTTCGCGAATCTACTCGGCCGAACTGTGCGACGCCTGCTGGGCAAGACCGAGAAGGTCTCGGAGCTGCTGCGAAACTTCACGGTGACCGCGATTCGCCGAACCATCCTCTTCTTTGGGCTGCTCGTCGCGCTGTCGCAGCTCGGCCTCAACATGGGACCGATGCTGGCCGCCATCGGAGCCCTGGGCCTGGTCGTCGGCCTGGCGCTCCAGGGAACGCTCAGCAACTTCGCCAGCGGCCTGCTGATGATGGTCTATCGCCCCTTCGACGTGGGCGACGTGGTCAACGCGGCCGGGACGCTCGGGGAGGTCGAAGGGATGACCCTCGTCACGACCACGATCAAGACTCTCGACAACCAGCGTCTGTCGATCCCCAACAACATGATCTGGGGCGACGTCATCATCAACGTCACGGCCGAGAATACGCGCCGCGTCGACATGGTCTTCGGCATCGGCTACGGCGACGATGTCCGCAAGGCCAAGGAGGTTCTGATAGACATCCTGCGGACGCACAAGAGCGTGCTGGAGGACCCCGAGCCGAACGTCCAAGTGAGTGAGCTTGCCGACTCTTCCGTAAACTTCGTCGTTCGCCCCTGGGTGAGGACCGAGGACTACTGGGATGTATTCTGGGACGTGACGCAGGCGGTGAAGGAGCGCTTCGACGCGGAGGGCATCTCGATCCCGTTCCCGCAGCGCGACGTGCACGTCTACCACCAGGCGGCCGGGGCAACGGAGTAGACCGACGTCCCTCGGGCTCCCTCGCGCCAACCGTAGCGGCGGTGCCGGTCGACACGATGGTGGTTATTCGGGGAGCCAGCCGTAAAGCTCCTGAGAACAAACCTCTTCGAATCCGAGCGAGCGGCAAATCGGCGCCGAGGACGAGCGCACCGCCTGAATCACCGCGGCCTCGATCCCCTCAGCGCGCACGTCCTCCAGCCTACGGCGCACGAGAGTACGGTAGACCCCCTGGCCGCGATGCTCCTCGAGAACCGCGGAGCCGGCGAGAACCACGAAGGGATCGTTGGGATCGTAGATGGTGCTGGCCGCCGCTACCGGATCCGTCACGCCGTCGAGGTAGGCGAAGTAGTTTCGCGCCCGAACTTCCGCCTCGGCAAAGTAGAGGATCTCGCACAGAAACGCGACCATCTCGGGCGGCAGGCCGAACGCCCGGCTCAATAATTCGGCGAACTGCTCTTCGTCTTTCTTGTCGAGCTCGCGAATCGAGACCCGTCGCGAAGCGGGGATGTCCCGTCCGAGGTCCGTGAGCACGAGACCGGCGAACTCCTCGACGCACACCATGCCGTAATCCTGGAGCCTCGGCGCGAGGCCGGCGGGCGAGTTCGGCCCGACGAGCCAACCGAAGGGCGCCTCTCGGCTGCGGAACTCTTCGAACACGGCCACGATGGACTCGTCCGGGATTTTCGCGTTCGCACCCGACGCTCCTACCAGATTCGTGAAGGACGTGGGCAACGGCGAGATGCGACCGCGCACACCGTCGAACGAGAGAGGCACCACACCCCGCGCACCGCGGGGCGTGCGAAACATGATGTCCTCGAGACAGGCTACGAGCCGGGAACGGTCGGGCGTCATTGTGTAATCATGCCGCGAAGAAGAACGTGCTGCATCACGCGTCGGCGACAAGCCGCCGGGCAGCGGGGGCGATGTGCTTCCCGGCCCGATGCCGCGTGAGGCGATGGCCTGCCTGCAGGACGTCGCCCTCCCCGTGAAGTTCATCCGCGGCAACGGCGATCGAGCGGTTCTTGCGCGAGTGCGCAGCGAGAACACCGATGCCGGCTCGTAGCAACCGCCCTGAAGCCGTTCGGGCTTTGCAGCGGCGGTGCACAACGTTAGCGTGAAAGCATCGGCAGGAATTCTTCGGCGGAGGTAAGCACTCGTCCGACGGCTGCGGCGACTCGCCGCCCTCACGACCAGCCGTCCCACCAACTCCGGGAGTCTGCATGATCGGCCGCAGGTCGGATCGCTCGTTCGGGCCCGGCGCCCTCGAGTGCACGCCGCTGTTGCTCGTCGCCCTGTCGATTGCCGGTTGTGGTAGTGGAAACTCGGTTTCGCCGTCTACCGACGACCTGCCGCCTCTTCGGTACGTAACCTCGGACAGCGGAACGGAAGACCGCACTCCGTGTTTCTCGCCCGACGGAGAATTGCTCTTGTTCGAGCGTCGATTCACCGATACCGACCGCTCCGAGCTGTTCGTTGTC
>CAYSHI010000476.1:0-6731 GCA_964430745.1 uncultured Acidobacteriota bacterium
GGATACACCGAGGGGCGCGACGCCTACCTCGCCCGATTCCCTTCCGGCGCAACAACGTTCACCCTGGGCGACTTCGACCTCTACTGGCTGAGATTCGAGCGGGGTCGCTACGTGGCCGGCTTCGCTCAGGCCCTCAACCTCAACGAGGACAACCTGCGCGAGCTCGCCCCGACCGGTTAGCCGGCTGCCGTCGCGCGACGGTCCCTTGACGGGGTCACGCCCGCATAGAACAGTTCGAGCGAAGCCGACAAGGCGATCAAATCGAGTGGAGACCCGAAGACGGGAGGGGCGATGTCGTCATTCACGGATGCGTTGGGGACCGGGGCATTTTTCATCGTTATCGGGTTTGTCCTGCTGGTCGCCTATCTGGTGGTCAAGTCCCGCTACAAGAAGGCCGGGCCGGACGAAGCCCTGATCGTTTACGGACGCCGCAAGCTGCTCGGCAAGAAGATCCATGACGAAGGCGGCGAGGCCGAAGGCTATCGCATCGTCCGCGGCGGCGGCACGTTTATCTGGCCGGGTTGGGAATCTTACGAGCGCCTGTCGCTGAAGATCATGACGCTCGAGATCAACCTGCCGCACGTCTACACCGAGCAGGGCATCCCGATCAGCGTCAAAGCGGTCGCGCAGGTCAAGGTCAGGGGAACCTCGGAGGCGATCCAGCAGGCCGCGGGCGCGTTCCTCGGCGTACCGGACAACCAGGTCAAGATGACGATCCAGGAAACCGTCGCCGGACACCTCCGCGGCATTATCGGAACGCTCACCGTCGAGCTGCTCTACCGGGACCAGAAGTCGTTTCAGGAGAAGGTCCGCGACGAGGCGCACAGCGACCTCGATGGCATGGGCTTCGAGGTGAAGTCGTTCGTCTTCCAGGAAATCGAGGACAATCAGGGATACCTCGACGCCCTCGGCCAGCCCAAGATCCAGGAGGCTCTCAAGCGCGCCCGCATCGCCACGGCCAACGCCGATCGCGACGCCAAGATCGAGGAGGAGTCGGCGCGTCGGGCCAAGGAGGAAAAGCGGCTCAACGTCGATACCGAAATCGCCGAGGCCGACAAGCTGCTCTCGCTCAAGAAGGCCACGATCAAGCAGGAGGTCGACGTCGCCGACGCTCAGGCGGTCAAGAGCGGAGAGATGGAGCTCAAGCTCCAGGACATCGAGATCGCCGACCGCGAAGTAGCGCGTCAAAAGCTCGAGCTCAACGCCACGGTGAGAGAGAAGGCCGAGGCGGAACGCTTCGAGATCGAGCAGCGAGCCGCGGCGGATCGCAAGCGCCGCGAGGAGCACGCCGAGGCAATCCGGGCGGAGGGGCTGGCGCAGGCCGCCGCCGACGCGGCCCAGCGCCGTGAGGTCGGGCTCGCCGAGGCCGAGGCGATCCTCGCCCTCGGAGAGGCCGAGGCGGAAGCTCGCCGAAAGCTCGCCGAAGCCCTCAAGCTGTACAACGAGGCCGGCCTTTCGATCGAGGCGCTCAAGGTCCTCCCCGACATCGCGGCGGCGATCTCCGAGCCCCTCTCGAGGGCCGGCAAGACGACGATCATCAGCCAGGGCAACGGCAAGGGCAGCGGAACAGGGGCCGCCAAACTCACCGAGGACGTCGTCCAGGTACTCAGCCAGCTCGGGCCGATTCTGGAACAACTTGCCGGCGTCGAGCTCGACACTTTCCTGCAAGGGATCGCCGCCCTTCCTTCCGCGGCGACAACGAACCTTGCCGGAGGAGAGGCGGGACCAAAGGCAGGTCCCGCGGCCGGTTCGGAGCCCGAGAAGGCATAGCAGCCGGTGGCCGAGAACCTCACGCTCGACGAGTTCCTCCGTCGGCTCGGGGCAGAGCGCGGCCTCCATCGAAAGGTTCGCCTGTTGGGGCGGTACTGGAAGCAGGTGCAAAGCCTGCCCCCGGAGCAGCGAGAGCGCGTCGCTCTGGCGCTCGGCAGCCAGGCCGTCTGGAACCGCCTCGAGAAGCTGTTCGCCCGCGACGGAACCCTCTCGGAAGGCGAGTTGTCGGTGAAACGGGCGCTCGACAGCGTCGGCCAGGCAGATCCCGGAGAGCTCCGAGCGCTGGCACGAAAGATGCGCTCGGGAGAGTACACAGAGGTCGGCAGGGACCTTGCGAGGGCGGTCGGCGATGCACTCGAAGAGGAGGCAGAGGCAGGCGAACCGCGCCCGGATCAACCATCGGCGGCCACCGCCGCCCAGGAAGCGCAGCCGGATCGCCCCGACGAGACCGCGGCGCGTGAACCAGGGGCAGCGGATTCCGAAACTCCCTGGACTCCCGCGGAGCCACACCAAACCTCTGCCGAGCCTTCCGGAGCCAACGTAGACCGCCATGAAAACGCTGGGTTGCGCTCCGAATCGGAGGATGCCGACGGCAAGCGGGCGCCCGCCGAGGCGGTCGAGCCGCCGGAAGCTTCCACCAGCTTTGCCGGCACCGCTTCGTCGGAGAGACCGCCACACGAAGAGCTTCCCGTACCGGAGCCGCAGGGCGCCACAGAAGAACCGCTGCCCTCCCCCAAGCAAACCGCTCGGACACAGGAAAAGCGCCGACCGAAAACCCCTCGGGTAGCCGCTCAGCTTTCCGCGGCCGCCAGTCTCGCCGAGCTGCGACGCCTGCGTGACTCGCCCGACCATGGAGCCCGGCTGGGCGCCGACGGCCGAGCGCTCATGCTCGATCGCCTGAGGGTCGGGTGGGCCAGACGACGGGGCCTTTCTCAGTTGATCAGAGGCCGCTCGCTCGATGGCGTCGACGAGGCACTCCGGCTCATCGGCAAGCTCGAAACTCCCGTGCAGCGGTCCTGGTGCCTCGGCGACCTCATACAACACTGGGATCTGGACGATAGCGAAGCGGCGAGGGTGCTGGACGCAGCTCCCAGCCAGGCCACACGACGACGCCTACAGCGCCGCGCGCAAAGGCGCACCTGACCCACCGAACCTTTTGGGTACCACATCCGTTACTCCTGATGAACGGGGCTGACGCCAGTGGTCACCGGTTGCGCGAGGGCGCGACGCCGGCCCCGGAGCAAAGGGCAGCAGTTGGAAACCGAAACTCTGTTGGAGCGCTGTCGTGAGGGCGATGAGCTTGCCTGGGAGGCCCTCGTGCGCCGTTTGCAGGCGCGCGTCTTCGGGCTCGCCTATCACTACCTGCGCGATCGCGAGGAGGCACGGGACGTGGCGCAGGAAGCGTTCATTCGCATCTACCGGAATCTCGACCGGTTCGAGCCGGGCGGCAACTTCGCCGCCTGGTCGCTGCGTATCGCCCGCAACTGCGCCATCGACCGCATTCGACACCTGAAGGCGCGACCCCCGCTGGACGACGCACACGTCGACGAGCAGGTGCTGATCTCCGAAAGCCATGCCGCCCCCGACGCCGACGCCATGGTGAACGAGCGCAGCCGGATGCTGTACCGAGCCCTCGACCTGATGAGTGCGGTGAACCGAGAAATGATCTTGCTCAAGGACATCCAGGGGCTCAAGCAGCAGGAGATCGCCGACCTGCTGTCGCTGCCGCTCGGAACCGTCAAAACGCGGTCGAGCCGTGCGCGCGTGGAGCTGGCGCGCCGCATTCTCGAGCTCGATCCTTCGTACGGGGCCTGAGAGATGAACTGCAAGCGATTCGAAGAACTGCTGTTCGAGAGCCTGGAGGCCCGGCTCGGCGCGGTCGACACGGAACGCCTTCGGACCCACGCGCGGTCCTGCGTCCGTTGCCGCGAGCTCGCGGCGCTGATGTGCGACGACGTCGATGAGCACTCCGTGGAGGTCCCCGACGACCTCGTAACCGGTGTCCTCGCGGCCACGAGCGGCAGTGCGTGCGAACGCGCCCATCTGTTGCTGGCCGAGGGCGCCGACGGGCCTCTCGGGGTGGACGGCGGGCTGCTGTCGATCCATCTCGGAACCTGCACGGATTGTGCTCACATGGCCCGGGCCCTGGTGCAGCTACAACACGAGCTCCCGTCGCTCGCCGAGCTCGAGCCCGACGACCGCTTCGTCGCGGATGTGATGACGGCGACGATCGGCGCAACCGAGCCGATGCCGGTTCCACTGCTCCAGCAGATCGGGCAGTGGTGGGACCGTGCCGTGCAACGGCCGCGCTTCGCCTTCGAGGCTGCATACGCGGGTGTCCTGATGGTCTTCCTGTTGTTCGGCTTGCCCTCGGAGTCGGTCACCAAGCTGCCGTCGCGGGCCTTGGACGGCATTCGGCAGGAAAGCATAGGCGTCGAGCGTGCGGTGTCGGCCGGTTTCGATGGAATGGTCGACGCCGGACGCGACGGCTGGTCCGTCTCGATGCAGCGGGCAGCCACCTACTTTGATGAATCCGTGGCCCGAGGACCCGTCTCGTCGAGAGTCGAGAGCGATGTTCGATCCTGGGTCGGCGTGACACGAGACCTGGCGGTCAGGGTCTGGGACCGGCTCGTCGTGCCGTTCGCCGAGAATCTCCGCTCCCTGTGGCAGGGGCCCGCAGGTGCCGATGACGTAAGCGGTTCAACCGATGAACGAGACACCGTCCGATAACCGGGGGCTCACCGAGAGATGACCGAAATGCACGAAGCTGACCAACCTGTGGCCTCACCTGAGGACCGAAATCCCCGATCCGAGGAGCAACCGATGAGCAACACACAAGCACCCGAGGCAACCATGAGCATGGGGGGCTTCGACACGGCAACCGCCGCGGCGCCGCAACCGACGGCCCCGACGCCTGCACAGGCGACGGGCCTCTGGCATCCGTCGCAGCGGCAGATGTTTGACCATCGCCGCAAATCACCGCTTCTCGCGGCGATCCTATCGGTATTCCCGGGCGTCGGGCAGCTGTACATCGGCTACTACGTTCGCGGATTCGTGATCGCCGCGGTGTTCCTCGTCACCATGGCCGTCGCCGTGAGCCTGGACGAGCCGCTGGGACCGATGCTCGCCATGGCAGCGATGTTTCTGTGGGTGTTCAACCTGATCGACGCGGGGCGCATGGCAGCGCTGTACAACCATGCCGCGGCAGGCACCAGCGTGTTCGAGTTACCGGAGGACTTCAAGCTCCCCAAGATGGGCGGCTCGATCATCGGCGGCGGCATGCTGCTGCTGTTCGGCTCCATCGCCCTGTCCAACACCTTGTTCGGCTTCTCGCTCGAGTGGCTCGAGTCGTGGTGGCCGGTGTTTCCGTTCGCCCTCGGCGCCTACCTGTTCATTCGGGGCGTCATGGACTACACCGGTGAGCATTCGGCCGGCACCCCGAAGCTCGACTTCGACGAAGGTAGGTCGCCGATCGACGAATAGGCGACCTCCGCCGGTTTTTCGGTCAAACCGGACCCGCAGACAAGAAAAAGCGCCGGCCCACGAGACGTTCGCATGGATGCGTCTCGTGGGCCGTCACAATCGGCCGCTACGCAGCAGTGATCACAGGCTCTGCGTCCGACAACTGCCCGATTCAGGGAACGCATTATCCACTATTGATTCCGCCACTGTGATCCATCTAACGTAGTCTCGGCTAGACGTTTTCACTTCCCCCGGCGACAGTTTGGCGCTCTGCCAGAACCTGGGGGAGGTACCTTTGAAGTTCACCTGTCGTCTACTCGGCGCGCTCGCCGTCCTCGTGGTGATCATGTTCGCCACGAACAGCTACGCGCACCACGGGCAGTACTACGTGCTCGACGGCTTCGGCGGCGTGCACGCCGGCGGCGGCGCTGCGGCACCACCGGCGGGGATCCCGTACTTCGGCTTCGACATCGCCAAGGACATCGCCTACATACCCTCCTCGACCGGCGATGGAATCATGGTGTTGGACGGTTTCGGCGGTGTCCACACGGCCGGGCTGAGCGTCGCCTTCCCGACACCCTACTTCGGCTTCGACATCGCGCGGGCGATCGCGTACCGAAACATCCCGCCGCGCGCGGCGGGCACGAGCGGATCCTCGATCGTAGATATCGCAGCGAGTGGTAGCAATCAGGTCCTGGAGACTGTGGCGATCACGGCGCCTGACGACGGCTGGATCTTCGTTGTCGGGACGAGCTACATCAGTTGCCTTACGGCCGCCCCCTCCGATCTGGCGGCCAAGCTCGACGTCAACATCGACTCGACATCAGATTCGATTTTTTCCTCGGGGATCGCCGTTTGGGATGACTGCAATCGTGGTGGTGGTCTTTATCTTGGTACGCAAAACCAAACGGTCACGTTCCTCTTCCCGGTCACCGCGGGTGCACATACCGTCAACCTCCTGGCCCGCAAGCTGGGCGGCGCCGGAACTGCCAGGTACCTGGGACGAACGCTGACGGCCATTTTCATCGACCACGACGCGGTCGGAGCCTCGTTACCTGCGGTCGCCCCCAACCAGGAGAACGCAGCCCGCGGGATCGGCGGCTAATCACAGCAACCAACCTCACATAGGACAGGGCGGGGCGCTTCGGCGGCCCGCCCTCTTCCTTTTGCAGCATCAGCCGACGGCGGCGTGAAATCGCCATCCAACGTGAGCCTCCGCAGTCTCGCGGCAAGACCCGCCGGCGAAGGTGGTCCCGGTTTCCGGAAGACTTCGTGTGTCAATTTCTTTAACGTGGACGTCTCACGGTGTGAAGGTCGAGCGAAAGCTCTGCCGCGCGGCCCGGGCGGCTGTCGTACCCCGGGCCGTTTCGCCCCGCAAACAGCGAAGAAACGGCCAGGAACATGAACGACGCGCACCGGAATCGAACGCCACGAGACCACTCCGAGCGACGGCGAACCCGAACCCGCGAGCAACCGGGCCGGGCCGGGGGACCCGAGAC
>CAYSHI010000477.1:0-5141 GCA_964430745.1 uncultured Acidobacteriota bacterium
CGGCTCCTGGACGATGTATGAACATCGCCGTCGTCGCCTCTCCGCGGACTCGCCCCGTCGCGCTCGCTACAAGTGTCAAGCCATGTTGGAGACAGCACACTAGCGCGGGAACCCGATGCGAGCCGTAAGCTCAGCGTAGCGCTCTCGCCGCGTCGGGAAAACGACAACGGATGCTCGTCAGAACTCCACGCCCAGCCCGGAGGCGATGCGGAAGTGTGCCTGCGCGCTGTCTCCGTAGTTGGTCACGAGGACGTCAGGCTGGACGATTCTCCACGTCAACCGGTCGTTGATCTTGAGGTCGAAGTGGACCCCGAACGAGGCCCCGAACACCGTTTGATCGACCTCGAAAGCGAAGGCTCGTAGCCCGAAGCCACGCGGTCGCCGCCCGAACTCCGGAAGCGCGATGGAGAGCTCTTCGATGTCGAAATCGACATCGAAGCTTCCGCGAGCGATACCCGCCATCGCCTGCGCCCCGACGCGAAAGCGGTCCGTCTCCGCAAAACGAAAGCGCGGCCCGAACATGACCGTCCACTGCGAGAAACTGACCTCCGGAAGCGCGATGATGGAGAGTTCCGGGAGTCCCAGATCGCCGGCGTTGTATCCGACCTCCGCGCCGAGGCCGAACCAGTCGTTGAGAAAGAAGGCGAACTCGCCGGTGAATCCGGGGCCGCTGACATCGGCGAAATCGCTGCCGCCGACATCGGCGACGAGGTAGGAGAAGCCGCCGAACGCCTCGAACTGCCGCCGCTCCTGCGCCACGGCATCGTGGGGCAACGACAGCGTGAGCACGCACACCGACACCACGACCAGAAGCAATCTTTGTGACATGAGCCAACCCCGAGATTCGGTAGTGGGGACCCCCGCCCTCAGTAACTCACCTCTCATTATCTCTTGGCATGGAGGGCGACGCACGGCGCGAACGGTATGATAGGTGGCCTCGGCTTGTGCCCGCGCCGTGCGTCTACTCGTAGTGCGCGAAGCGGGTGGATTTCGGCTCACCCTCACGGCAAGCACATGAGCGATTCCCAGAGTTCTCCGATCGTTCCGCAGCATCGCCAGCTCCTGCACGTGGTCGACACGATGAACTGCGGGCTGCTGGCCTCGGGCATCGACGGCGTTGTTCGCTACGCCAATCCCCGGCTGCTCGGTTGGTTGCGCTACGACTGGGATGAAGTCATCGACCAGCCCGCCGTCAGCCTGGGGGTGGCCGACCACGCCGAGCTGCACCGCGCCGAGATCGAGGCGATCCAAAAGGGTGATCTGCGCGCGCGGCTGGTGGTGCTGCGCCGGAAGGACTCCACGACGTTCCCCGCCCTGGTGTTCCCGCAACGCTTCTACGATGAGCACGACCGGATGAGCGGCACGTTCTCGATCATTATCGATCTCGGCTCGGTGCAGACCGCCAAGCGAATCGGGCTCGAGAACGAGCCGACGGTGGTCACCACCGCGATGATGGAGATCGTCCGCCAACTGGACACGTTGCGATCCGCGACGGGTCCCTCCCCGCGCCCGTTCGACCCGGAACATCCGGCGCTCGCGGACCTGTCCCGCCGGGAGCTCGAGGTCCTCGAGCACCTCATGGTGGGCGAGCGCGTATCGGTGATCGCCTCGAATCTGTTCATCAGCGAGCACACCGTCCGCAATCATCTCAAGTCGATCTTCCGCAAGACCGGCACCGGCTCGCAGGCCGAACTGGTCCCCTGGGTGCGCGCGCTCGAATAGCAGCGTTTCACTCCGCGCGCGGCTCGCTCTTCACCCATTTCGGGTCATATCCATAGCCGCTACGGGTCAAACACCGTGTGCGCTCTTTAGCGCTTGGGCACATGCGATTAGGCTCGGTTTCATAGTCATCGAAACAGACCCCAGGCGGCTTCCCTGAGAAGAATGAACAACAAGACCGGCAACACGAAACCGCCGACCGGCGGATCGACACGCAACGACGCGGAGACGTCCATGGCGACACGAGAGCTCACACACCTCACCCTTCCGGAGCGACTGCGGTTTCACCGGCAGAGTCAGAGCCTGACGCTGCGCCAGGTGTCGATCGCTTCGGACGTGACCGAGTCGCATCTGTCGCAGATCGAGCGTGGTGTCGTGCGCGACCCACGCCTGCGCACGCTCATCAGGATCGCCGACGCGCTCGAGGTACCGGTCGAGGTGCTCGTGAAGAACCTGCCTGAGGAAAGCAACGAGTAGGACGAACCGGGGCCGGCAAGGCGGCCGGCCTGCGCAGCAGACAAGACGACAAGAAAGCGGTGGAGCTTAAAATAGGGGGGCTTCACCGCTTTGACCCGGCGGCGGTCCATTTGATGGGGTCAAACGGTCGGATCGCCGCCGGGCCGCTCCCCCACCTTCTTTTCCCAAAGGGCCCGATCCAGAAACTGCCGACAGGGCCGCCTCTGAGGGAGGAGGGCTCGCGACGGGGCCACCCGACGCGAGACGAAGAACCGGCCCGCGGCGTCGCCCATTTCGCCGCGGGCCGGTTTCTCTTGTTGAGGGGCGCGCCGACCGCCACGAGTTCCCGACGGCTCCGGGCGTTTGGACGTTGCGGGCAACCCGCGCGGCCCTACGGCCACTCGCTAGAAGTTCATGCCGAACAGAAGGCCGAAATCGCCAAAGCTCGTACCGATTTGCGTGCGCGCCTCGATGAAATAGTGTGGGCCGACGTCGCCCCACTCGATCCCTCCCAGGATATTCAAGCCCGCCTTGACGTCCCACTTGGCCGCCTCTTCTTGATCCCGGTCCTCGAAGCCGATCCCCAGTCCCACCCCCAGGTAAGGGCTCCAGGTGCCCTCCACCGGGAAGTGATAGGCCCCGTCGACGTTGGCCATGAAGATGGTCCGGTCATCGCCCACGCCGACGGTGAAACTCGGCTGGAAACGCAGGTTCGGAACAAATTCACCGAGATTGACCTGCCCACCGACCTGGAACTGATTGGGAAACGTGTTCAGCCCGAGGCGAAAACCGGCGCTTTGGAAGCCCACATCCTGCGCCTGAGCCGCCGGCGCGAAAAGCGCGATCGCCGCGATCAACACGGCACCCCTTAGTAGCCACCGCTGCATAACGCCCTCCTGCTATGGAAATAGCCGGAGCCCTCAAACGGGCCCGGTATTTGTCAGGTGTTTTGCGGCGCATGCCCCGTGCCCCGCGTGTCCCCTGCTGTGCTGGCGGCGCGTCCCCCCGGTGCGCCACCGGTATCTCACCCTCCGATACCGTCCTTCAACTTCACGATGAACACACCCTCGTTCATGCTCGTGACCACAATAATGCCTGAATCGAAGTAGGGATAGTTGCTCCAGGTCCCGACCATGCCGCCGCCGTCCTCGCCCCACGGAACGGTATCGAACCAGGCTACCTCACGGATATCCTCGCGATCCGAGATATCCAGGATCCGCAGCCCCGAGTCGTAGTTGCTCTGGAACATCAGGTCGCCCTTGATGTAGAGGTTGTGATCGACCGAGGGGTTGTCCGAAACGTACTCGCCCACGAGGATCGGATCCTCGAGCTCCTGCAGGTCCCAAATCAGCGTGCGGGTACCTTCGACCAGGCCCGAAACCTCGTCGCCCTCGTCGTTCATGTAGAAGTACATGTGATCGTCAGTGAACCAACCCTGGTGGCTGTAGGCCACCTTGGGATAGGTCGCCGCACCCAACGCCACCGGATTGCGCTTGTCGGAGACGTCGGCCACCGAGATCGCCGTCTCGTTGGAGCCGATGCAGATCTCCCGGCCCTGATACTGCTCGTCGGGGCCGTGGTAGATGACGCACTGGGCGTCGTGCGAGTACCCCGTCCCCTGGATGCCGGTAGAGACGTCAGCGAAGCATCCGGCGAAGCTCGGGTTGTTGGGATCCTCGATGTTGATTATGTGCAGGCCGCCGCCGCAGGTCTCGCCGCCGCTATTGGCGCCGACGACATAGGCGAATGCCGAATCCTCGTTGATGACAATGTTGTGGGCCGCCGAAATCTGATCGTAGTGCTTGTCGACATCGAAGACGACGGGCTCACCGTCGAACTCACGCAGGCGCTCCAGGTTGAAGATCTGGACGCCGTGCGTCGGTGCCGCGTCGGCGACGATGTAGGCGTAGTTCTCGTCGATCTTGATGTCGCGCCAGGGAGCCGCCGGGGCGGACTCGGTCTTGGGCAAGCGACCGACATACACGGGGCGGTTCGCATCGGACACGTCGACGAAGGCGGTGGCGTCGCTGAGGCCGACGAGCGCGTAGTCCTTGTCGGTTTCCGGATCGGTCCATCCCCAAACGTCGTTGGTCATCGTGCCGCGCTCGCCGCCGATGGCCGACAGCGGCAGAAACGAGAGCAAGTCGACGTTCTCGCAGCCGAAGCGGTCAGCGACGCCGCCGGCGCACTCGACGGTCCCACCGGTGATCGAGTCGAGGCCCTTGTATTCGGACAGGAAGACCTCGCTGCTCCAGCCGCCGTACTTGCGATCCATGATCACGCTGACACCGGCCCCGCTATCCCTCCCGGGGGCGCCGAGCACCATGGTGTCTCCATCGACGGCGAACGACGCGGCGAGCGCATCGGGCTGCTGGAATCCCGCCACGCCTACCTTCTCGATGCTGTAGACGTTGAACTGATCGTCCATCTTGTACATGTAGATCATGCCGCCGTCGGAAACGTGTTGCGGCGAGGCGATGTACATGGTGTCGCCGTCGATCTCGACGTCGATACCGAACTGGTACGACGCTCCCTCGAAGGGGAAGACGCTGCCGATGCGGAGCCACTCGTCCGTTTCTTCGGCGTAGACAAAGCGGCGGACCGCGCCCAGCGGCTGGTAGTTGGGTGCGCCGATGGCCAGCAAACCGTCGCCGATCTCGAGCGAAGCGCCGAAGTTGTCACCCGCGGCCGAATAGACCTCCATCGACGCGCGTTCCCAGCCGTTGTCCCCATTGCGGAAGGCATACACACGGCCGGCGTTCTGATAGGAGCGTGGCGCGCCCACGAAGGCCCAGTTGCCCTTTATGGCGACGGCGCCACCGAAGCCCTCCGGCGAGGCTGCCGGAATCTCCTCCACACCCTCGCCTGCTTCGGTGGCCTCGGCAACGGCGGTCTCGCGGTCGGCGATCTCACCCCGCTCGCCGACCAGGCGGGCCTGCTGCTGCCAGCCGTCGTCCTCCCAGCGG
>CAYSHI010000478.1:0-12102 GCA_964430745.1 uncultured Acidobacteriota bacterium
CGATGTTCATCGCCCAGCTCGAGGACGAGTCCTTCCCCGGGCGAAGCTTCTCGTTGCGTACCGGCGTCATGGCCGGCAGTCCCTGCCCCGTGGAGGTCATGAATCGGGTTGTCGAGGATATGGGCGCGCGCGAGGTGACGATCGCCTACGGCCTCACGGAAGCGTCGCCGGCCATCACCATGACCTACGTCGACGATCCCGTCGAGACGCGCGTCGGCACCGTGGGGCGCGTCATTCCGGGCGTCGAGGTGATGGTGATCGACCCGGAGAGCGGCGAGGCGCTGCCTGACGGGGAACAGGGCGAACTGTGCGCCCGAGGCCACAACGTCATGATCGGTTACTACAAGATGCCGGAGGCTACCGCCGGGACAATCGACCCGGAAGGCTGGTTGCACACCGGCGACCTGGCGGTGCGGGACAACGGCAACTACCGCATCACCGGCCGCATCAAGGATATGGTCATCCGTGGCGGGGAGAACATCTACCCACGCGAAGTCGAGGAGTTCCTCTATGGCCACCCCAAAGTGCAGGACGTGCAGGTGGTCGGCGTGGCCGACCCCAAGCTCGGCGAAGAGCTATGTGCCTGCATCAAGTTGCGTGATGGCGAGCGCGCCGACGCCGAGGAGATTCGCGCCTACTGCAACGACCGCCTCGCCCACTTCAAGGTGCCCCGATACGTCCAATTCGTGGAGGAATTTCCGCTCACCGTTACCGGCAAGGTGCAGAAGTTCAAGCTACGCGAGATTGCCGAGACGCGGTTGCAGAACACCGGGAGTGAGGACTGAGCCGTGATCGGGTTGTGGCTGGAAGGCGGGGAGTTGAGCCTGGCGTCGAACCTCGTGCGCCCGGAGCCCAAAGAAGACGAGGCGCTCATCCGCCTGCGGCTGGCGGGAATCTGCAACACGGACCTGGAAATGGTGCGTGGCTACTATCCGTTCACCGGCATCCTCGGCCACGAGTTCGTCGGTGTCGTCGAGCAGGCACCGTCGGGCCACGAGGCCCTCGTCGGCCATCGGGTGGTCGGGGAAATCAACGCCGTGTGCGGCAACTGCGCGGCCTGCCGAGCAGGTCGCTCGAACCACTGCATGAATCGCACGGTGCTCGGCATCGTCCGGCGGGACGGAGCTTTTGCCGAGTACCTCACGCTGCCGACCCGCAACCTTCACGTCGTTCCCGACGAGGTGCCGGACGAGGTCGCCGTGTTCGCCGAGCCGCTGGCGGCCGCCCTGCAGATCCAAGAGCAAGTCGAGATCGGCGGCTCCCACCGGGTTCTGGTGGTCGGTGACGGCAAGTTGGGTCAGCTCATTGCCCGTACCCTTGCGCTCACCGGGGCGAAGCTGGTGGTGGCCGGGCGCCACCGCGAGAAGCTGGCGCCCCTCGCCGCTGCCGGCGTCGATACCGTTCACGTGACCGGCGCCGGGCCGGCCTCCGAGCTCACCGAATTCGACATCGCCGTCGAGTGCACCGGTAGCCCCGCTGGCTTCGAAACCGCCGGGCAGGCACTGCGCCCGCGGGGCACTCTGGTGATGAAGAGCACCTACGCTGACCGGCTGACGATCGATGCTTCCCGCCTGGTGGTCGACGAGATCACGCTGGTGGGCTCGCGCTGCGGACCGTTCGCGCCGGCCCTCGAATTGCTCGCGTCGGGTGAGCTTCGCGTCGACGATCTCGTCGCCGCTCGCTACCCGCTCGAGAACGGACTCCGCGCTCTCGAGCACGCCCGCCGACCGGGCGTGCTCAAGGTTCTCCTTTCCGCCCGGTGAATTGGCGCCGCGTGATTGGCACCGCGCAAGGCGAGCTGCCACCATGTGCAACTGGTCGCAAAATCGGCGACCTCGTTCCGCATCGGCATCGGTGTCGTCTTCTAGCGGCCACGAGAGATCTTCCATGAACCGCAAAGCCCTTGTTGTGCTGTCTTTCCTCATAGCGACCGGCGTCGCGTCACCTGTACTCGCACAGGGGCAGACGCCGCGAGAATTCCCCGCCCGGAAGTTCGAGATCACGCCCCAGGTGGGCTACCTGACCGGCAACTCGTTCGTCACCGGCGTGGGTACGGCGGAGATCCCGGGAGAGCTCGACTACGGCGTGACGGTCGACTTCACGGTGAAAAGGGGCATCCAATTCGAGGTTATCTACCGGCGTACCGATACCAAGCTGCGGCTACGAAGCGGCGGGATCGGCGCTGTCGAAGACATCTTCGACATGTCGATCAACCATTTCCTGGCAGGCTTCCTGGTGGAGTTCGAGGAAGGTAGCCGGCTGCGGCCGTTCATCAACCTCGGCGGAGGGATGGTCCACTACGCCCCGGATGATGCCGCCGTTTCGAGCGAGACGCGCCTGGCGTTGAACCTCGGCTGCGGCCTCAAAGTGTTTCTCTCCGACAACGTCGGCCTGCGACTCTCAGCGGCGATGTGGCCCACCGTCGATTGGATCGGCGGCGGCATCTTCTGCGGCGGCGGCTGCGGCGGTACAGTTAGCGCCTCATCGAGTGTCGTTCACTTCGATCTGAGTGCCGGAGTGATCATCGGCTTCTGACGGACATGGTCTGCGCACTTCGAGGGGAGGGGATTGCGAGCCTTGCCGGATAACGATTTCCCGGACGACGTGCGGCGATGGGTCCGGACGCACCGCTTCGGCATGCTGCTGATGGCGATCCTGACGATGGTGCTGGTACCCATCGCCTTTGGCGCTCCTTCGGACGAGAGCTCGAGCCTTCTTTGGGCGCTGGTGCTCGTCGCCGGCGTGCACGCCGCGGCCGGACGGGCGCGACTCACGCTGTTTCTGGGGGCGATCGCGCTCGTCGGCTTCGGTGGTCGCGTGGCGACGGCTTTCGGTCCGAGGTACACGTATCAGGACCAGATCGGCGTCGGAGGACACGCGTTTTCGGCGATCTTTCTGGGGATCGTCCTCTACGTCGTGTTCAAGGAGGTGGTGCGATCAACGCACGCCGACATCGACACCGTGATGGGGGCTATTTCCGTCTATCTGCTGATCGGCTTCATGTGGGCGAACTTCTACGCCATCCTCTTCGCCTTCGAGCCGGCCTCGTTCCGCCTGCCTCCGAACTGGCAGATCGAACAGGGATTGGCGAGTCCTGAGTACACGTTCGGCTACTACAGCTTCGTCACCCTGACGACGCTGGGATTCGGCGACGTGGTGCCGATTACCTATCGGGCGCGCACGCTCTCCTGGCTCGAGGCAGTCGCCGGCGTGAGCTACCTGGCGGTCGTCGTCGCCTCTCTGGTCGGTCAGATAATCGCCGACCGGCAGGAGAGGCGCGAGTACTAGACCATATAGAACGACCGATCCTCGTTCGCTTGCGGCTCTGCCGCGTTCTCGATAATGCACGGTAACCCGCGCATCGCGATCGACGGATCGGTCGTTCTATATGGTCTAGACTCGCGCCTCCCACCGCCGCCTTCTTTCGGAACTGCTCAGGAAGCCTTCGGCCCCGCCGCCTTGATCTCGTCGGAGGCCACGTCGGCGAACTGCCCGAAGTTGTCCGCGAACATGCGCGCCAGCTTCTGCGCCTGTGCGTCGTAGGCGCCCTTGTCGTCCCAGGTGTTCTTGGGGATGAGTACTTCGTCCGGAACATTGGGACAGCTCGTCGGCACGCTGACACCGAAGATCGGGTCCTCGATGAACTCCACGTCGGCGAGTGAGCCATCGAGCGCCGCGTGCACCATGGCGCGCGTGTAGGCGATCTCCATGCGCTCACCCGTGCCGTAGGGGCCACCGCTCCAGCCGGTATTGATGAGCCAGCAGTCGACATTGTGCTCGGCGATCTTCTTCCCCAGCAGCTCCGCGTACACGCTCGGATGCTGCGCCATGAACGGGGCGCCGAAACAAGCGCTGAACGTCGCCTTGGGCTCGGTGATGCCGCGCTCGGTGCCCGCCACCTTGGCGGTATAGCCGGAGATGAAGTGGTACATCGCCTGCTCCGGCGTCAGCTTCGACACCGGCGGCAGCACGCCGAACGCGTCGGCCGTGAGAAAGACGATGTTCTTCGGGTGGCCGGCGTGCCCGGTCTCCGATGCATTGGGGATGTAGTCGATCGGATAGGCACCGCGCGTATTCTCGGTGAACGTATCGTCGTCCAGATCGATCGTGCGTTTGTGCGGATCGATGACCACGTTCTCCAGGATCGTGCCGAAGCGACGCGTGGCTTCGTAGATCTCGGGCTCGGCTACCGGCGAGAGCTTGATCATCTTGGCGTAGCAGCCGCCCTCGAAGTTGAACACGCCGTTGTCGGACCAGCCATGCTCATCATCGCCGATAAGGGTTCGGGTGGAATCCGCCGACAGGGTCGTCTTCCCCGTACCCGAAAGCCCGAAGAAGATCGCCGTGTCGCCGTCCGGGCCGACGTTGGCGGAGCAATGCATCGGCAGGACGTTCTTGAAGGGAAGCAGATAGTTCATCGCCGAGAAGATCGACTTCTTGATCTCGCCGCCGTATTCGGTGGCGGCGATCAGCACCGTCTTCTTCTCGAAGTTCAGCAGGATGAAGACGTCGGAGTTGAGCTCGTCGCGACGCGGCGAGGCGTGGAAGCCCGGGCAGTCGATGACAACGAACTCGGGGTCGTGCACCGCCAGCTCTTCGGGTGTGGGATGAATGAACATGTTGCGCACGAAGATGCTGTGCCAGGCGTACTGCGTGACGATGCGCACCGGCATGCGGTAGTCGGGATCGGCGCCGGACCAGACGTCCTGCACGAACACATCGCGCCCCTGAAGGTAGGCACACATGCGCTCGTGGAGATCAGCGAAATGCTCCGCCGAATAGGCCTTGTTGGCGTCGCTCCACCAGATGGAGTCGGTCGTCGTCGGTTCGTCGATGATGTAACGGTCACCGGGAGAGCGGCCGGTGAATCCGCCGGTGCGAACGACCAGCGGACCGAGGTGCGCCACCAATCCTTCGTGTCGGCGCAAGGCGGCCTCGTACAGACGCGCCGTGGGAACGTTCCAGTAGACGCGGCCGAGGTTGTTGAGGCCATGCTTGTCGAGCCCCACGGGGCTGTGGGGATGCGGACTGATTTCCTGCATTGGACTCTCCTAAGAGAAAACGTGAGAAACCGCTCCTATTTTAGCGAAAATCTCGCGCGGCGATGACCGTTCCGGCCTCGCCGGCCACCATGGCCTCCAGATCGTCGAGAGCGCCGATTGCCGCGCGCCCCCCGGTGTCGCGCACGAAGGCGCAGGCAGCCTCGACTTTGGGTCCCATGGAGCCGGTCGCGAAGTCGTACGCGCAGAGCTCCTCGGGATCCGCGCGCTCGATGCGACGCGCCGTCGGCTCGCCCCAGTCGACGTACACGCCGTCGACGTCGGTGGCCATCACCAGCATGTCGGCGCCCAGTTCCTTCGCCAGCAGCGCGCTGGCGTGGTCCTTGTCGATGACCACTTCGGCGCCGATCAACGAACCGTCGGCGTGGTACATCGTCGGGATACCGCCGCCGCCGGTGCAAATCACCACGGCACCCTTTTCGAGAAGCCAGCGAATCGGCCTGATCTCAAAGACCCGCTGCGGCAACGGCGACGGAACAACCCGTCGCCAACCCTCGCCGTCGGGCGCGATCGACCATTCGTGCGCCGCGGCGTGGCGCTCCGCTTCGGCTCGATCATAGAGCGGGCCGATCGGTTTGCTCGGCTTGTCGAATGCGGGATCCGCCGCGTCGACTTCGACCATCGTCAGGATGGTGGCGAACGGCTGCTCGAACGGCAGCACGTTGCCGAGCTCCTGCTCGATCATGTAGCCGATCATGCCCTCGGTCTGCGCCCCCAACACGTCGAGCGGATACGGCTCCACCTCCGTGTAGGCGTCCGCCTGCAATGAGAGCAGACCGACCTGAGGGCCGTTGCCGTGCGAGATGACGATCTCGTTGCCGGCCACCAGAGGGGCGATGTGCGAGACGGCGATGCGCACGTTCTCGCGCTGGGCGGCGGCGGTCTGCGGCTCTCCACGGCGCAGCAAAGCATTGCCGCCGAGAGCGATCACCAATCTCATGGAACTCGCCACGTGCGTGCGCTCCTTGGGCCGTCAGCCCGCGAGCGTGGCCACCATCACCGCCTTGATGGTGTGCAGGCGGTTCTCCGCCTGGTCGAAAACCACGGAGTGCTCCGACTCGAAAACCTCTTCGGTGACCTCGATGCCGTCGATGCCGAACTTCTGGAACACCTCCTCGCCCACCTTGGTGTCGCGGTTGTGGAAAGCCGGCAGGCAATGGAGGAACTTCACGCTCGGGTTGCCGGTGGCCGCCATGAGCTCGGCATTGATCTGATACGGACGCAGCAGTGCGATCCGCTTCTCCCACACGGTCGCGTCTTCACCCATCGACACCCACACATCCGTATGAACGAAGTCGACACCGGCCACTGCCTCTTCCACATCGGCCGTCACCGTCATCCGGGCGCCGGACTCGGAAGCGTATCCGCTGCAGCGCTCGCGCAGTTCATCGGCGGGCCACAGATCTTCGGGAGCTGCCAGTCGCACGTCCATGCCCAGCTTGGTGCCGCCGACCAGCAACGAATTGCCCATGTTGTTGCGAGCGTCGCCAAGGTAGCAGTACGCGATCTGATCGAGAGGTTTGTCGCAGTGCTCGATCATCGTCATCACGTCGGCGAGGATCTGCGTCGGGTGATATTCGTCGGTCAGCCCGTTGTAAACCGGAACCCCGGCGTATTGTGCAAGCGTCTCGACGAGCTCCTGAGAGAAACCGCGATACTCGATGGCGTCGTACATCCGGCCGAGTACGCGAGCCGTGTCCTTCATCGTCTCTTTGTGCCCGATCTGGGAGCCCGAGGGCCCTAGATAGGTGGCATGCGCCCCCTGATCGTAGGCGGCAACCTCGAAAGCACAGCGCGTGCGCGTCGAGGTCTTCTCGAAGATCAGGGCAATGTTCTTGCCCACGAGTCGCCGCTGCTCGGTACCGGCCTGCTTGGCCGCCTTGAGCTCGCGCGACAAGTCCAAGAGGCCCCCGATCTCGTCGGCGCTAAAATCCTCGAGGGTCAGAAAGCTGCGGCTGGAGAGGTCCACGGATGCGCCTCGCTGTTGGCGGGTCGGGGCTTGAGACAGTGCGGATCAGACGTTCGCCCATATCGTAGCCCGTTGCCGCCGGTCGCGGGACACTTCTCGGGCGCCCCGCGACAGGACGCCCTGCCAGGGCGCTCGCCCCATATCGTCGGACGCGGTATCGTGCCGTTCCGAAGTACCCTTGACCGTGCCCTATCTGTCCGTCCGCCGCGTCCACGCCGCAAGCGTCGACCGGCTCATACCGATCGCCTGACCCGAGCTGCTTCCGCCTTTCCGGCGCAGAAACACTCCATGATCAACACTGCAATCTTGGCCTGCGTCCTTCCGCTGCTCGTGCCCGGTGGCGACCGGATCGAGGGCGTTGCTTCCACAATCGAACCGCAGGCCGTGTCGTCGCCGTCACGGGTATCCGAGCCGTCGACAACGACGGCCATACCCGCGAATCTCGGCTCTCGGATCCGCCCGCTCCAGGAAAGCGACGCAAGCCCGCCGGACGAGCCGCTGCGGTGGTGGGATTTCGCGAACACGCGGGACGCGTTGAGCCCCTCGCGCTTCGGGCTCACGTTCGGCGGCGGACTCGGCATGATCGACGCCGGCTCGCCCTACACGCTTCGTAACGGCGAGCTCGCAGCCGGTATCAACCTCATGAACTGGGATCGAAACCCAGGCGATGTCGACATCGTCGAGGGCACGCTTCAACTCGCCTTGGGGCTGTTCGACCGGGCCGAGGTGTTCGTGCGCTTCTCGCCGAAGTTGCGCACCAACAGCGTCGGGATGGACCCGCTGAACTGGCCGATCCCCCCGCTCGATCTCTTCGTCGACACGTATCCTTCTGCGGCGGTGCGCAACGAGCCCTATTTTCTGTACGCGCAGGAGTTTCCCTACAAGACCTATCCGTACCTGACGACGAACATCGACCCGCCGGGCAATGGCGCCTTCGCCACATCGTCGGGAGACACCGTCCTGGGGTTCAAGGTGAATGTCTCTTCCGAAGACCGCGGCGACTGGGGCGGCTTCGGCATCCGCGCCTATCTCGAGATGCCGACCGAAACCCCGGGGTACAACTCTCTGGAAACCTGGAAGAAGCGAGCCGGTGTATCGGGGAAGAACGACGCCGGGGTGGACCTGCTGTTCGCCAAGAAGGCGGGCGAGGCCGAGATCCTCGTGAACCTGGGGTACAGATACACCGGCAACCCCGACCGTGGCTTGCGGGTGCAACGGGTCAACTCCGGCGCGACCGAGTTCGAGGACTTCCTCGTTGGAGAACCCATCGAGTCGGGTCTCGACCTCCGCGACGAGATCGACTTCATCTTTGGGGCCACGTTTCCGCTGTTCGAGTTCCCGCGGCAGAAGGGCGAGCTCTGGTTCATCGGCGAGTTTTCCTACACTCGCTACATCGGAGCGGGCACCCCCACGGAGCGTCTCGTACATCCGGCGGAGATGCGCCTGGGGCTGCAGTACAACCCGCCGTTCGCCCGCTCGCTGTCGTTCGGCTTCGCCTGGCAGCTGCTCTTCAACGATGCCGGCGACGGCGATACGCGCGTGACCTCGTTTTCCACGCCGGACGGTCGCGGCGACATCAACTTCGGCGACGTCGTCGATCCGGACCTCGGCAGGGAGGTGGAGCAATACTTCCTGGAACGCGGCGCGACGTTTTCCGAGAACAGCGCCAAGTTATTCTCCACCAACAACCCGGCGTTCGACGGCTGGCGCAACGTCAGTACCGCCCCGCAGACGATCGTCGGCCAGGGCGGCGGCGCGGCGCTCTTCTACATGACATTTCGATTCACCCAGCTCTGGTAGCCGACAGCGCAATCACGTCCTCTCGGTATATGTTCTATCCGAGCGGACGCTGAACTGATCCGCCTGATCTGGTGAGTCCAACGCTGAGAGGAATCGCATGCGCATCCAGACTGCCCGGCGGTCGCCGGCAACCACGACGGCTCTCCTCATCTCGGCGGTCGCCGTGGCTTCCTGTGCCGCAGAGGAGCAAGCCGCTCCGGCCCCGCCGGCGCCCGAGGTCACCGTAGCCAGTCCCGTCACACGAGACGTCACCAACTACGTCGAGTTCACGGGCCGGACGGAAGCGTACGAGTCGGTCGAAGTTCGGGCGCGCGTGGCCGGCGAGCTGCGGGAGATGCACTTCACGCCGAGCACGCCGGTGCAACGAGGCGCCCTTCTTTTCGTCATCGAGCCCGAGCCCTACGAGGCCGCCCGCGACATCGCGGTGGCGACGATCGCCCAGTGGGAGGCCGAGCTGGCACGGGCTACTTCGGACCTCTCACGGCTCGAGCAGGCTCTGGAAACCGAAGCGGTCAGCGAACAGGAAGTCGACAAAGCCGCCGCCGACGTAAAGACGGCCGAGGCGAATCTGGCGGCGGCCCGGGCCGGCCTGGTGAATGCCGAGCTCGAGCTCAGCTACACGCAGGTGCGCTCGCCCATCTCCGGGCTGGTGAGCCGCAACCTCGTCGACCTGGGGAACCTGGTGGGTTCCGGGGAGAATACCCTCCTGACCACAGTCAACCGCGTCGATCCGGTCTACGCGTACTTCGACGTCAGCGAGGCGATCATGCTGGGGGCGCTGAGCGAGCAGGGCGGTACGCTCGGCGAGGGCGCGGTGACGGAGGAGCGGCCGCCCGCACCGGTCTTTCTCGGCCTCGATGACGAGGAGGGCTGGCCGCATGAGGGCGTGATCGACTACTTCGACAACACGGTCGACTCGAGCACGGGGACCATCCGGGTGCGCGGCACCTTCCCCAACCCCACGAGCAAGCTGTATCCGGGGCTCTTCGCCCGCATCCGCGTTCCCATTGGAAACATCCTCGGCGCCGTCCTGGTGGACGAAAACGCCATCGGCACCGATCTGGGCGGCAAGTTCGTGCTGACCGTCGGCTCCGACAACGTTGTCGAGCTTCGCCACCTGCAGATCGGCGCGCTCCAAGCGGACGGCATGCGAGTGGTGCTGTCCGGGCTCGAAGCCAATGAGCGCTACATCGTCAACGGCCTTCAACGCGCCCGCCCGGGGCTGCCCGTCACGCCGACCACGAACGACTGACCCATGTCGAAATTCTTCATCCACCGGCCGGTCTTCGCCCTCGTGATCGCGATCGTGATCATGCTGGTGGGGGGCATCACCATCCCCATCCTTCCGATCGAGAACACGCCCGACATCACGCCGCCGACGGTCACGGTCTCGACGAGCTACCCGGGCGCCTCGGCACCGGTCATCGCCGAAACCGTCGCCGCCCCGCTCGAGCAGGAGATCAACGGCGTCGACAACATGATCTACATGGAGTCGAAGAGCTCCGACGACGGCACCATGGAGCTCACGGTGACGTTCGAGGTCGGCGTCGACGTGGACATGTCGACGGTGCTGGTGCAAAACCGCGCCTCGATTGCCGACCCCAAGTTGCCCGAGGACGTCAAGCGTCAAGGCGTCACGACGCAGAAGAAGTCGACGACCATGGTGCTGATGGTCAATCTGCTCGATACGACCGGCGCCGAGACCTACGACGAGATCTATATCTCCAACTACATCAACCTCAACATCAAGGACGTACTCGGCCGCGTGCCCGGCGTCGCCAAGGTCAACGTCATGGGGGCCAAGGACTACGGCATGCGCCTGTGGCTCGATCCCGAGCGCCTCAAGGCACGCAACCTGACCACCAACGACGTGGTCAACGCGATTCGCGAACAAAACGTCCAGGTCGCCGCCGGTCAGATCGGCGCCCCTCCCACTCAGGGCAGCCAGAACTTCCAGTACACGGTCAACACCATGGGGCGCCTGTCGGACGCCGAGCAATTCGAGGACATGGTGTTGAAGGTCGAGGACGGTCGCCTGCTGCGGGTCCGTGACGTTGCCCGCGTCGAGCTCGGCGCGCAGGCTTATAGCTGGTACGTCGAGCTCAACGGCCAGCCGTCGATCGGCATGGCCATCTATCAGCTTCCCGGGGCCAACGCGCTGCAGATCGCCGACGGCGTCCGAGCCGAGATGGAGCGGTTGTCGCAGCGCTTCCCCGACGGCCTGGAGCACGTCATCGCGTACGACTTCACGCGTGCCATCGACGCGTCGATCGCCGAGGTGGTGGAGACACTGTTCATCGCCGTCGCCCTGGTCATCTTCACCGTCTTCATCTTCCTGCAGGACTTCCGCACGACGCTGATCCCATCGGCAACCATCCCCGTCTCGTTGATCGGCACGTTCGCGGTGATGATGGGCCTGGGCCTGTCGATCAACACGTTGACGTTGTTCGGCATCGTCTTAGCGATCGGCATCGTCGTCGACGATGCCATCGTGGTGGTCGAAAACACCCAGCGACTCATCGATGACGAAGGGCTGTCCGCCAAGGAGGCCACGGCGAAGGCAATGGATCAGGTCACCGGGCCGGTCATCGCCACCACGCTCGTGTTGCTGGCGGTGTTCGTGCCCACCGTCTTCATGGGCGGCATTACCGGCCGACTGTACGCGCAGTTTTCGATGACCATCGCAACGGCGACGGTGTTCTCGTCGATCAACGCGCTGACGCTGAGCCCGGCTCTCTGCGGCATGCTGCTGCGGCCGAGCCCGGAGAAGCGCAACTGGTTCTTCCGACAGTTCAACAAGGGGTTCGAGGCATCCACCAGCGCCTACGTCGGCCTCGTCAAGACTGTCGTCCGGCGAACCTTCATCATGATGGTGCTCTGGGCCGGCGTATGCTGGGCCCTGGTGTGGGGATTCGGATCGGTCCCCGGCGGCTTCCTCCCCGACGAGGACCAGGGGTATTTCTTCGCCAACGTCAAGCTGCCCGACGCCGCGTCGCTCGACAGGACGCAGGCCATCATGGACCGCGTCACCCAGGAGCTGATGGCAGCCGAAGGGGTTGCCGACGTCATCGTCATCGGCGGCTACTCGATGCTGGACGGTCTGCAATCGAGCAACACGGGCTCGGCGATCGTGGTCCTGGATGCGTGGGACGAGCGTACCGAGCCTGCCCTGCACGCCGCTATGATCGGCCTGCTGCGATGATGCGCCAAACGAGCCGGAGGGTCGGGGGTGGAGTGCGATTACGTTATCGTCGGCGGCGGCTCGGCCGGCTG
>CAYSHI010000479.1:0-4879 GCA_964430745.1 uncultured Acidobacteriota bacterium
CGCCAGTGGGTGATCATGGCGGCCCACGAGCTCGGGCTGACGCCGACGACCGAGGGCGGCTCGAACTTCACCATGAACCTGACGCTCATGCAGGACGGCTACGCCGGCCTCGAGCACACGCTGCCGATCAGCCCGCTGTTCGGCGACGTGATCGAGCTCGGTCGCTTCAGCGGCCTCACCTACACGCCGACCCTGATCGTCGCGTATGGCGGCCCTTCCGGCCGTCAGTACTACCTCACCCACACCGACGTCGATGAAGAGAGCCGCCTCCGCACGTTCACGCCGCACGACGAGCTCGACAAGTGGAAAGCAACGCAGTGGTACCGGGACGACCAGTACGTACACTTCCTGCACGCCGAGCACCTTACGAAGTGGATCGAGTCCGGCGGCAAGCTCGGCCTCGGCTCGCACGGTGAGGTGCAGGGAATCGGCACCCACTGGGAGCTGTGGATGATGGCGTCAGGCGGCATGGGCAACCACGACGCCTTGCGCATGGCGACCATCGATTCGGCCGATGCAATCGGGCTCGCCGGTGATATCGGCTCTCTCGAGGTCGGCAAGCTCGCCGATCTGCAAGTCCTCGATGCCAACCCCCTCGAAGGCCTGCACAACACCACGGCTATCAGCCATGTGATGAAGAACGGTCGCCTCTATGAAGCCGATACCCTTACGGAGATCTGGCCGCGGCAGCGCCCGCTGCCCGAGATGTGGTGGTGGCGGGTCGAGCCGGACGAGTCGGTGCCGAGCGCGAGGAATGGAGGAAGGTAGGCCGGTGAAGGGCCCGACGTTGTCTGCAGGAGCGCGATTGTCCCGGCGCTCGGGTTAGCGGAAGCCAACTCGTTCCCCCCGTATTCTCTCTTCGTTGTTGAATCCGTTCGCGCGGAAGTGGGACGATTCCGCTTCTTCGCCCCTCCCGGTCACGACCTCGGAAAAATGACCCGATCTCAGCGCATAGGATCCATTCTCAAGGGCATCACGATCTCGCTCGTTGCCGTGTTCGTTACCATCGTCATTGTCGAAGGGCTCTCGAGCGCGGTGGTTTTTACCTATGAGATCATCTTCCTCTCCAATTCCGGTCTGCGCTCCCGCGTCCATGTGCACCACGACGACAACCTTGGCTGGGTCAACATCCCCAACCTTCACCTATCGGAGATGTACGGTCCGGGCGGAGAGTTCACCACCAACTCCCAGTCGTTCCGCAACTCGAGCGAGATCGAGCCCGAGGTTCCCGAGGACACCCGGAGGATCATTTGTTCCGGTGACTCCTTCACATTGGGGATAGGCGTGCGCGATTCCGATACCTGGTGCAGCCTCCTGGGCGACCAGACGGGCTGGGAGTCCGTGAACATGGGGGAAGCCGGCTACGGACTCGGGCAGATGTACTTGAAGTACGAGCGCCTGGCGGCGCCGCTAGAGCACAATCTCCACATCTTCGCGTTCATCAACGACAGCTTTCGGCGCCTGTTGCTCACGCGCTTCGTCGCCTGGAACAAGCCGTACGTAACGCTACGAGACGGCGGACTGGTGGCCGAGAACCTGCCGGTGCGCCGCCGGGCCTTCTTCATGCCCTGGCTCACTTACAACGCCAATTCGTTCAGACGCCTGGGCACCGTGGAACTCGGGCATCGAGTCCTCAACCGAATAGGGCCCGGCCCGGGAGAGGCGCCGCCACCCCAGAGCTCACTTGAGGTGGCCATGGCAATCTTCGAGCGGATTCAGGACCTGAACGCTGAAAAGGGCAGTCGGGTCTTGTTCGTTTTCCTGCCGGAGAACGCTCATGGCGTGCCCGGTGAGGCGAGCTTGCTTCGGGATCTCCGCGATCGGATGGAGGCGGCTGGACTGAACTACGTCGACCTTCGGAGCGAAATCCGCGATCTCGACTATGAACAGCGGGAAAGGCTCTTCGATCCAGAATGGAGCCATCTGTCGACGGAAGGAAACCTCTGGGTTGCGGATAGGATCCGACAACGTGAAGCTCTGTTCTTCGACACTCCTATCAGCTACCTTCAGGGCCGCGCAGACGCGGCGACGCCCGGCCGGTCCGTGGCGCAGAGAAACAGATAGGTCATGATCCTCAGTTTCCTGGCGTGGAGCCTCTTCGGGGTCCTCTTCGGCCTCATCGCGCTGATCCGGCTTGCCGCGGTCAATCCCTCGGTTCGTCCTGAAAACTTGCCCTTGTTGGCGTCCCAGCTGGCTGCCCTTTATGGTCTTTTTTTCGGGTTCCTCGGCATCGCCGTCTTTACAGCCGGTTGGGTGCTCCACCGCTTCGCGCCTTCGCTGAGCCCGGCGCGAGCGTTCCGGTTCCGCGTCTTGGGTGCGCTCGTGGGTTCCACGACGATTGCGGCGGGCATGATCCTCGTTGTGGGTGCCGCGCCGCGGCTGCTGATGGCCGCCTTGGCTTTGGGGGCCGCAACGGTGATCTCCGTCGTGGTCGACGACCGCTGGCGAATGCCGGCAGCAGCGAGCGTCGTCCTCGTCGTGTTGGCGATCGGGGCCTCCCTCAGCCTGCTCGCCTTCGGGAGGCCCGCCAACCTGCCTGCCGACGCCGTCGCGCTGCCGCCGCAAACCATCAGCCGGCAGGTCATTCTCATCGGTGTGGATGGCGCGGACTGGCGCCAACTCGATCGCCTAGCCGCGGACGCGAGGATCCCGACCTTCACTCGCCTGTCGGAGTCCGGCGTTCGCGCACCATTGCGCACGACCATCCCGACCTGGTCGCCGATCGTCTGGAACAGCGTCTCCACCGGCGTCGGCGCAGACATGCACGGAATCCACGACTTCTCCGAAACACCGTTGCCCGGTCTTCCATGTGGACTGCAGAGCCTGCGGCGAGACAATGCGCTCCCATCTCATACCGGGTTGAAAGCACTGTCTCGCGCCCTTTTTGCTTCCGGGTGGCTCCATGAGCGGCCGATTTCGTCGTGTCATCGGCGCGTCAAGGCCATCTGGAATCTGGTTTCCGAGGTCGAAGGAACCGCGGCCGTCGTGAACTGGTTCGCATCATGGCCCAGCGAGCAGCTTGGGGGCTATGTCGTGTCAGATCACAACCCCGCTCGCGCGGCGTTTGTCGAGAGACAATACTCGGCGAATTCCTCATCGACGGCAGGTGTGACCTACCCGGAGCGGTTTATCGACGAACTCGCGGAGCTCGACCTCCCGGAGCTGCCGGCAACGCCGACAGATCTCGTCGCAATGGACCTCTTCGCCGACACCTCACGGGGAGAACGCGACGCGCTGGCAAGCAACACGGCGCTGATGGACGCCTTCAAGACGATCTATTCGAGCGATACGTTCAGCGCCGCCGCTGCGAGATACCTCCTGGAGATCGACGATATCGACTTTCTCGCCGTCTATCTCTCGGGAATCGACAATCTCAGCCACCGATTCGGGCGCGTTCCGGGAGTTGTGGACCGGTATTATGAGCGCGCAGACGAACTCATTGCCAGCATACTCGAGGTAGCGCGCGAAGATGCCGTGGTTCTGATCGTCTCGGATCACGGCTGGGAGTACGACTACGCCGGCGGCAACATCGCTCATGACCGCGGCCCCGACGGCATCGTAATTCTCAATGGCCCCGGCGTCCGTCGGGGCCATCGGCTCGCTGAGTCGCCGTCGATCTTCGACATAGCTCCTACTGCCATCGCATTGATGGGACTGCCCGCATCGGACGACCTCGTCGGTTCGCCCATCCGAAACGCGCTCATGGAAGCGACCTGGCGGGAGCTGCCGAAGGGTACGGTGAGCACCTATGGCGGCTACGATGCGCCGAGCATGTCGGACCTCGCAGCTACATCGGATGAGCTCAGCGACGAGACGATGAAAAAGCTCAGGGCGCTCGGCTACATCCGATAGGCGGACGTCTCTCAATTCCTGTTTTCGAGAGAGAGTCTCAGCGCCTCCGCCAGGCGGCCAAATCGTAGCTGTAGTCGAACAACACGGAATCCTCGCCGTTCCTCTCGATGAGTCCCTCCACGTGCGACACAAGGCGTTGGCGGCGGGCCAGGAGGGCCATCATCTCGTGGCCGCCGAGATAGGGCGACAGTCGCTCCCTGATCTCATCGTCCGGAAGCGCCCGCAACCGCCGCCATAGCCCTCGCTCGGCGAACTTGATGCGCTCCGGGCTTCGCAAGTCGCGACGCCGCTGAAAGGCACGCGTGTGATCAATGAACCACACCGTCCAGTCGGCGTCGATGAGCAGGTTGCCCATGTGGCGATCGGGATTGAACACGAGGTTGTCGAAGATGGTCAGTGTCTGCACGACGCCACGCCACCAGTCGGCGTGAGGCGGCTGGGTACCGCTCTCGATATGCTGTCTCGCGGTCGACGCTCTCTCGATCCAAAGCTGCAGGGTGCCTTCACGGTTGTCGATGATGCGTCGCACGGTCGGCGGCACGAATGGTAGCCGCAGCAACCGGGCGAGCTCGTAGGCGGCCGCCTCGGAAATGGCACTGTCGGTGAAATCACCGTGCAGCTCGCGGCCCGTCTCTGGGTCGACGGCACGCTCCTGGGTTCGCCGATAGCTGCGAAAGATGGCGTGTGCCCTCAGACCGTCCTTCTCGAGCAGCACCCTCTTCGGCCGCGTAGCGCCGGACGGCAGATCTTCCATCGACACCACTTCGGCCGTGCGCAGGAAATCGAGCGCCTCCGCGTGCGTGACAAAGGGGAGCAGCCCGCCGTCTGGTCCGAACCAACCGGGGCGGGACGCGCTCTGCGCGGGCCCGTCGGCCGTCGCCGCCTGAGCCGCTGCCGGCAACAGGGCGCAGACAGCGCCCAGAAAAGAAGCCAGACGCAACACGACAACGAATGACGGCCCCCTCACTCCATGGGCGTTTCGCATGGGCAACCCCCGTCGCTGCGCGCCCCGGGGACCGGCGCCGTC
>CAYSHI010000480.1:0-10822 GCA_964430745.1 uncultured Acidobacteriota bacterium
CCAAGAAAGCGACGAAGAAGGTCGCCAAGAAGGCAGCCCCGAAGAAGGTCGCCAAGAAGGCAGCCCCGAAGAAGGTCGCCAAGAAGGTGGCCCCGAAGAAGGTGGCCAAGAAAGCGACAGCGAGGAAAGTCGTCAAGAAGGCGGCGAAGAAGAAGACCTCGCCAAAGACCGCCAAAAAGAAGACGACGAAGAAGACTGCCGGCGGACGCGCAGCCACGAAGGCTGCGGCTGGCGGGAAGGCCGAGGTCGAGAGCCTCGGAGCATCTCAGCCCGCACCCGAACCCGAGGAGCCGGGCCTGCCGCTCAAGGAGGTTCGCGCTCGACTCGGACTGGTCAGGCCTCAGATCGCCAAGCTCGCGTGGCTCGAAGGGCTCTACCTTTATGGCTCCGGGCTTCTCGCCACGCCACGGCTGGAGAAGGTGGACTTCATCGTCGTGTACAAAGGAATGCGCAGCGCCACACGCCTGCGCGCGGCGGAGACCGAGTTGAGAGAGCTGATTGCCGCGGTGTTGCCGGTCGAGTTCGACATCAAGCTTACCGGCACTCTCGAGATCGGCCGTTTGCTCGACGAGGGCAACCCCGCCGCACAGGCGTTGCTCGGCTATTCGGAGCAGGTGTTCGCCCGTTCGGCTTGAGGTCCTCGATGAGTTCGGTTCCGGTAAGCCCGCGGCGGGTCTTCGGCGTCGATTTCAGTGCCGCCAAGGATGCCGGAAAACGCACATGGATCTGTCGTGCCCATCCTGGTAGCGGGGGCGTGCGGATCGAGAGCGTCGACCCTTTGTGCGACCTTCCCGGCGGTGCTGTCGCCCGCGACGAGACCTTGCGTGCGCTGGTGCAGAAAGTTGTCGAATCGCCGCGCTCCGCCTGGGGGTTCGATTTTTCGTTCGCGTTGCCGCGCGACATGATGTCGGACCTGGCGCCGGCAGGGGGAGGCTACGGCCGTTTCGTCGACGCGGTGGCAGCCTACGGAGATGCGGACTCACTCCGTGACCACTGCAACGGGATTTCGCCCGGGGAGGAGCTGCGCCGGAGGGCCGACGACGAGGCGGGAACCCCGTTTTCTCCCTACAACCTGCGTATCTGCAAGCAGACGTTCCACGGCATCGTCGACGTGCTCCGTCCTCTTCGGGCCCGTGAAGGCGTGGCGGTGCTTCCCTTCGATCCGTTACCCGAACCCGACTCCGGGGCGGGGCCGCGATTGCCCTTCAACCGCTCCGCTTCCGGCGCGGTGCCGCACATCTACTTGATGGAAGTGTGTCCGGCTTCGGTGCTGAAGGCGCTCGACTATCCTGCACGCGGGTACAAAGGCGCGGGAGAGCAAACGGCCACGCAACGGCGCGCCATCGTCTCGCGGCTGGTGGACGACGGGCTGGTCAGGCCCCTGTCGCGAGCGCTGCGCGAGCGCATCGTCGCCGACGCCGACGGCGACGCCGTCGACGCGGTGCTGGCGGCGGTGGGCGCCTGGCGCGGCTATCGCGACTACGATCACGCGAAGTTGCGCGCGGATCCTCACTACGGCGTTGAAGGTTTCGTCTATACCTAGCACAGCGTAACGATTGTCGGGTGGCAGCCCACCAGCAGGAGCCGTGAAGTGGCCGTACGTCTCGAGACCTGGAGTACGGGCGAGGGCCCGCCGTTGGTGGTCCAGGGTCCGGCCTGGGGCCCGAGCAGCGACTACCTCCGACTCACGCTGGTGCCCCTGCTGGACGGGCTTCGGGTCATCACTTTCGACCCCCGAAACGTGGGTGAATCGTCGCGGGTCGAAGCGCCCGACGCACAGGCCGTCGAGCACCTCGTGGATGATCTCGAATCGCTTCGGCGGCGGCTCGGTTTGGAACGCTTCGTGCTGGCCGGCCATTCCCATGGTGGCTTCGTCGCCATGGCCTATGCCATCCGCCACCCGCGGCACCTGGCCGGATTGGTGCTGCTCAACACCGCCGTGCGGCGGGGCCTCCCGGACGACGACCTCGAAAACGTGTTGGATGAGCTGGCGACGGATCCCGCTCGCACGGAGGCGATCGAGATCTTCCGCGCCACGAACGGCCGGTTGCAGTGCGTCGAGAGCGACGCCGAGCTGGCTCGCCGGATGCGTCGGCTGATGCCGGCGTACTTTGTCGACCTCGAAGCGATGAGACGTTTCCGGCTTCAGGCGCGGGGCGCGCGGCCGCCCTCGCATCGGGCGCTCGCGAGGGTTGCGGACGAGCTCGAGCCCTGGGTGGAGCGAGCGTTGCCGGAGGTCAGGGTGCCCGCATTGGTGGTGACGGGTCGCTACGATGTTGCCACCACGCCGGCGAACGCCCGCCGGATCCACGAGCTCTTGCCCGGATCTCGGTTGGAGATCTTCGAGCGCTCCGGCCACCATCCCTGGGCCGAGGAACCCGAGCGGTTCGAGGAGATCCTGCGGGGCTTCCTGGCCGATATCGGTTTCGCCGCCGCGTGACCGGGCGGCTGCCGCGCTCGACGCACAGCCCACGGAAGCGCCCGTCCTTCAGCGGCGTGTGGCCCGAACGCGCGCCGCGCCGGCGTGGGCCGTCGAAACCCCACGTCGTTCGATATAGCATGCCGCCGTGAGGGAGACGACGCGGAAAGGCCCGTCAGAGGGGCGGGTTCCGACGTCCGGAGAGCCTCGGGGGATCACGGCATGATGAGCGATGAACGCGAGGCCGCGCGGATCAACGACAAGCACCGACGCTACATTGGCTCATGCCGGTCCACTTCTTTGACCTCGACGCCATGCGCCGTTTCGCCACCATGGCGCGCAGCGCGCGGTTGCCGTCTGCCGCGGCGCTGGCTCGCGTGCCGGAGGAGCTGGAGCCGTGGGTGGAGCAGGGGTTGCCCGCCGTCGACGTTCCGGCGCTGGTGGTCAGCGGGCGCTACGACGTCGCCACCACGACCGCCGACGCGCGCCACATCGTCGATCTCCTGCCGGGCGCTCGAGGGGAGATCTTTCAGCGCTCCGGCCACCATCCGTGGGCCGAAGAGCCGGAGCGTTTTGCGGCGCTGGTGCATGCTTTCCTCGAAGAGATCGATGGGCAGAAGGAATGAACCAGCGGTTCGCCTGCACCGGCGCCCGAAGGCCAGCGAAACGCTTGCCGGGGCGATGTAGGATGGCGCCATGAGCGAGACCGTAGAGGGGACCCGGGCGACGGCAAAGGGCAGCGCCGCGGGCGAGGGGCAGACCGAGCTGATCAACGACAAGCACCGTCGCTACATCTTCGATGCCGTCTTCAACTACTACGAGACGCCGTTGCCGCTGCAGCGCGGCCGCGGCGTACATCTGTATGATTTCGACGGCAACCAGTACCTCGACTTCTTCGCCGGCATCGTCACGGTCAACGTGGGCCACTGCCATCCGAAGGTGACGGCGGCGATCCAGAGCCAGGCGGAGACGTTGCAGCACGTCTCTACCCTGTACCCGACGGCACCGATCGTCGAGCTGGCCGAGAAATTGGCCGAGATCACCCCGGGGCGGCTCTCCAAGACCTTTTTCACCAACAGCGGCACCGAGGCCAATGAAACCGCCGTGCTGCTGGCGCAGCTCGCCACCGGCGCGCAGACCATCATCGCCCTGCGGCATTCGTACAGCGGCCGCTCGTCGGTGGCACGCTCGCTGTCGGGGCAGTCACCGTGGAAGATGCAGCCCAACCAGATCGCCTCGATCGTGCACGCGCCGGCTCCCTACTGCTACCGCTGCCCGTTCAAGCTCACCTATCCTGAGTGCGACGTCGCCTGCGCGCAGGACCTCGAGGAGCTCATCGCCACTGCGACGCCTGGTGTCGTCGCCGGCTTTTTCGCCGAGACCATCCTCGGTGCGGGTGGCTACATCGTGCCGCCGCCGGAGTACTTCCAGATCGCCACCGACATCGTGCACCGCCACGGTGGACTATTCATCGCCGATGAGGTGCAAAGCGGCTTCGGCCGTACGGGCGGCGCCTGGTTCGGTATCGAGCACTGGGGCGTCGAGCCCGACGTCATCACCATGGCCAAGGGTATCGCCAACGGCGCGCCGCTCGGCGCCACCGTGACGCGTCCCGAGCTCGCCGATGAGTTCGGCGGCGGTCTCAGCATCTCTACCTTCGGCGGCAACCCGATGTCGTCGGTGGCCTCGCGCGCGTCGATTGCGGTGATCGAAGAAGAAGGCCTGCTCGACAACGCCGCCGCCGTCGGCGCCCACCTGCGGCAACGGCTCGACGAGCTCAAGGATCGCTTCGAGGTGATCGGTGACGTGCGTGGCATGGGCCTGATGCAGGGTATCGAGCTGGTGCGCCACCGGGGCACCAAGGAGCCGCATGCCGAGGCGGCGATGCGCCTGATGGAAGAGACCAAGGCGCGCGGCCTGCTGATCGGCAAGGGGGGCCTGTACGGCAACGTACTGCGCGTCGGCCCGCCGCTCAACATCACCGTGGCACAGGTCGACGAGGGCATCGAGGCACTCTCACAGAGCTTCGCGGCGTTGGGCTAGCGGGAGTGGTGTAGGGCGCTACCGGTTGCGCGCCACAGACCACTTCTGCAGGTCGATAATGTGGCGTTGCATCTCACCGAACAGCGACACATCCGAGCTGATGTCGCGTAGGTTCAGCGTCCTGAAGTACGCGGCCTCCCCGGTGCTTGTGTCGTACAGCCGCAGGTATCCTTGCATCCTCACGGGCTCGTTTTCGCTCAGCGTGTCCACCGAGATGCCGAGCACGAAGTCGGCCAGCTCGGGATCGAGCACGGTCCCCAGGTAAGGGGCGCGGAAGACGGCGTCGCGCACGCTGTTGCGCACGCGCTCCAGGTTGAACGCGTTCTCGTTGGCGCGGTTGAGGCCCTCGGCATAGGCGGGCCGGCCGCTGATGGTGCCGACGCCACCGCCTGCCGGGTTGCGGTTGAAGGGGAGCTGGTTGCGCGCTTCCACCTCGCCGACGGTCAGCGCCGCCACATAGATGCGCGGCGCGTTGATGCGCTGCTCGAAGTCGTCCGGTGGCTCCGAGGTGCCGTACATCTCGAGGAACCACTGGTTCATGTCGGTGCCCGCCAGCGAGGCGCGGATGGCCTGGTCCCAGGCATTCTCGTAGTCGCCGATGCGGTAGGAGGCCTCCCACGCGAGTCGATGGGTGTGGGCGTGGCCGGGGTTGAGCTGGCTCGCCTTCAACAGCACGTGGCGGGCCATGAGGAAGTCTTCCATCATGCCGAAGACGCGACCCTGCTGATAATAGGACTCCCAGTAAGTGTCGTCTGCCTCGACCGCCTTCTCGAGCAGCTCCAGTGCTTCACTGAGCCGGTTTTCCTTGATCATTTGGGCGGCGCGGGCGGTGAGCGCGACAGCCTCCTCGGTGTCTTGCGCCGCCGCCGCGGCGGTGGGCGGGGCCGCCAACGCCAACGCCAACGCTAGGATTGTGCCCACGGCAATGTGGGCCGCGGATTGCCGCTTCATGGCTGTTTGCCGCCTTTCGCTGGGGAGGCGATAGATTATTCTCGTCGGGGGGGTGGATTGTCGAGGGCGCGGCCGCCGGCAAGTTCCACAGCCGCTGATCCGACTCCCCTCCCATTATAAGAAAACCGCTGGCCGGCGGTAACGGCACCGCCGGCCAGCGGCGAACTATCGCGCGTCAGAGACGCGCTTTTGCCGCGACTCGATCAGAAGTCGACCCGCGCCCCGATCTGGAACTCGCGTGCCTGCAGCGCCGAATTCGGGATCAGGAATGAGCCCGAGCTCGGACGGTCTGAGCCGAACGAGTTGCCGAAGCTGACGGCGTTGGTGGCGTTGAAAATGTCACCGAGCACCGTGATGTTGAACCGCTCCACCGGGATGATGTAACGGAACGACAGGTCGATGCGGGTGATCCCGTCGGTGGTGTAGCCGTTCTCCCGGCCGTTGTACGTCGTCGGTCCCTGGCAGATGTCCGACGTGATGTTGCAGTCGTACACGCCCGGAGGGGCGAGATCGCGGTTGGAGTTGTCGAGGAAGGGCGTGTCGGTCACGCCGATGTCGGCGGCGAGCTCGTCATGTTGACCGGACATGTACTGGTAGATGCCGCTGAACATGATGCCGCCTCGGCCTGCCCACGTCGTCCCCGGGATCTCCCAGGTCCACGACGCCGACAGAATGTTGTCGCGGTGCCAGGACGCCGGGATGTCCGTCGACTTGGGGTTGTCCAGGTTGAGGTTCGGCTCTTCGCCGATGATGGTGCCGTAGTCGATGCCGTTGTTCGAGCCGGCCACCTGGTCGAAGTTGTAGCCCGTATCCGTTTGAATCTGGAAGCGGGTGCCACTCACCTGAGCGGGCTGGGTGTTGCCGCCCTGATTGGCGTAGGTGTACGCCACCGTGCCGCCGAAGCGGCCGATCGGCGAGTCGCCGAAGCGTCGCCTCAACTGCATCTGCAGAGCCGTGTAGTTGGCCACACCGGCATTCAGGTACGTGGTGATGCTCTGGAAGCGGCTGTTCACCTCACCCTGATAGACCGACATGTCCGGCCGCGTGCTGCCCGAACCGTCGACCAGACTGGCGCCACCCCTCGGGTTGAGGTCCGCGGACATCAGTTGATCCCGGTTCTGCGTGCGCACGAGGTCGGCGCCGATCGACAGACCGTCGATGACCTCACGCTCCGCTCCCACCGTGAAGGTGTCGGCGTAGGCCGAGCGGCGGAACTGGTTGTCCACCGTCGGGTTGGTGTTGAGGATCTCCGCGCCCTGCTGCTGTGCCTCCAGCAGCGCCGTCAGCGAGTCGCGCAGAGTGTTGAGATCGCGGATCCCGTTGGCGTTGGCGTAGTCGATGAAAAACTGCTGGTCGGTGCCGCCGTCGGGGATGTCCTCGAAGAATCCTTGCGAGACCGAAGGGCCGTCGAGAACGAAGTTGTCCCAGAAACCGTACTGGAAGCGCTCATAGAAGCGGCCATAGCCGCCACGCACCACCGTGCGGCCGTCGCCGGTGGGATCCCAGGAGAAGCCCAGGCGCGGCGCCAGGTTGTTGCTGTCGGAGACGATGCTCTCCCAGTCGTACCTCACGCCCAGGTTCAGCGTCAGGTTTGGTATCACCTGCCAGTCGTCCTGGACGAACAGCCCGAGAACCTTTACGCCGGGCACAAAGCCGTCTGGGGCCGCGGCATTGCCGCTGGGCCCGAACAGCTTCTGGTTGAACTCGTCCGGATAGGTGATGTCGATGTCCGGGTTGAAGTCCGCGTCCGTCGGAAACTCGAAGTCTCCGTTGGCGCCGCCGGAGTTGGTCGACGTGACCGTGCGGTAGGAGTAGTTGCCGCCGATGCGAAAGTCGTGGTCACCCTTCATGTCGGGTACGTACCACGACACCGTGTCGTCGATCTGGACCGAGTTGTTGACACGGGCGGAGGCGGTGGTGCTGTTGCCGCCGTCCCAGCCGGGATGATCCTCGCGCACGTCGCACGAGCGCTGCGTCGCGAAGCTCGGGTCGGCGTTGAAGCACGGGTTGGCGAACGCCACGTCTTCGCGCGTGTACGACAGGCGGAAGTTGTTGAACGTCGTGTCGTTGATGACCGAGTCGATCGACCCGATGATGTTGCTGTCCTTGTCGTTCTCCTCGCGCGACGCTGGTAGCGTCGTCTGACCGCCGATGATCTGGTTGAACTGCGGCGAGAACTCGTTGAGGTAGCGTACCGAGACCTTGTTGTCCTGCGTCGCTTGCCAGTCACCCTTGATCAGGATGTTGCGCAGCAGGTTGTCCTCGGTGGTGGTGAAGTTCTTGTCGGGGCGCGTGGCGAAGTTCTGCGACACGCCGTTGTTGGGCTTGTTGCGCTCGAAGCTGCCGAAGAAGTGCGCCGTGTCGCGCACGATGGGGCCGCCGATTGTGAAGCCGAGCGACGAATAGTCGGCATCCGGCTGCTCCAACTCATTGCGTTCGGTGAAGAAGTTCTTCGAGTTCCAGCCGGCGTTCTGGAAGTACATGAAGCCGGAGCCGTGGAAGTCGTTGGCACCCGACTTGGTGACCGCGTTAATGACGCCGCCCTGGGTGCGGCCGAACTCGGCGTCGAACTGCGACGTCAGGATCTGCAGCTCCTGGATGGCGTCGAGCGCGGTGCGCGTTTGGGCGCCGGCGCGGGCGCCGATGGCGTCGTCATCGTTGTTGGCACCGTCGACGTTGAACGAGTTGTTGTTGTCGTCCTGACCGTTGATGAACAGCGAGTCCGAAGCGGTCGACTCGGTGCTGGGCGAAGCGTTGACGCCCGGCAACAGCCGTCCGAACATGACGAACGAGCGGTTCTGAGACGGCAGCGTCGCAAACTGCTCCTGGCTGATCTCACCGCCGACTTCCTTGGCGGTGGTTTCGACCAACGGTGTTTCGGCGGTGACCGTGACCACCTCCTCGATGCCGCCGAGGGTCATGGTCATGTTGAGGCTGCCCTCGGTGCCGACCGAGAGCTGCACATTCGGCTGCTGCACGGTGTTGAAGCCCTGCAGCGTGAAGGTGACCTCGTACGAGCCCGGTGTGAGGCCGTTGAAGTCGTAGCTACCGTCGACGCCGGTGACTGTCTGGCGCGCATAGCCGGCCGCTTCGTTACGCACGGCCACCGTGACACCCGGCAAAGCCGCGCCGTCCGGGTCAGTTACGGCACCGCGCAGCGATGCGCGGGCGAACTGAGCCTCGGCCGGCGCTGCCAGCGCGAGCGCGACAGCGGCCACTGCAAAGAGCATGAAGATGCGTCGCATCTGATGACTCCTGTTGGTTGAGGGAGGATGGGATGTCATGGCGGTTTACCGTGAGGCCTCGAGGCGCCGAGTCGCACACCCTGCGACCCGGTGGGGTACCGGTCGCACACGCTTGCGACTCGATGAATTGACGAGCCGCACACGCTGCAGCTCCATCAGCTTCGTCCCGAAGCTCCCGCCACTCCGTCATAAAGCAGCAAGACCCATGCCAGCATCATCCCGGAACGCAACCACCGGCGCCGATTCGCTCGAAACGCAGTGCCGGAGGGCTTTCGGGAGGATCGGCGGGGCGCCTTCCCGACAGGCGGCGGCCGTCCACAGTCGTCACGAAATCCAACACCCTTGATTTGGATTCAAATTATCGGATATCGAAGGCCGGCAGTGTAGGCCAGGTCACGAAATCGAATCCTCGGGACGCACAACAATGCGTACGTACAACCAGAGGAAAAGGGCGATCACGAACGGGCTGCCGACGAGCAGCCAGATCGGGCTCACGAGGACGCCGAACAGCAGCGTGATCACACCGGCCACCAACACGAGTCCGACGGTCCACGGTGGGTGAGGGAAGGGCGAGACAGTGTCCAGGGGCTCTCCCGTGTCGTCGGATCTCGGGCTCTCCGTCATTCGTCGGCCCGGCGCGGAGGTCGCTCGCCGAAGGTCTGGCAGAGGCTGTCGATGATGCCGCCGACGATTTCCGTCTTGGTGGGGTGGTAGTACTCCACCATCGCACCCTCGTGCACCGTCTCCTGGTGTTCGATCAGGTACGCGGGAAGATGAATGAGCTCGCCCGCGCTCTTGCACAGCAAACCGGCGCCCAGCAGCACGTGGGTGTCGCTGTCGGCCACGAACTCGCCGAAACCGAAGCGATCGCCCGCCAGATGGAGCTTGCCGACGAGTCGGGACTCCTTGGTGGCGGTGCTGACGTTGTGGCCGGTATCGCGCGCCTGCTCCGCGGAGAGGCCGGCGAAGGCGAACTCCGGGTCGGTGAAGACCACCTCGAGGTTGGCCCTGCGCGACCAGCTCAGCGCCGTTTCCTGCACCGCGTTCTCCGCCGCGATACCGGCCTCGATGTGAGCCAGGTGCACGACCATGCGGCGGCCGATGACGTCGCCGGCGCCGAAGATGTGTGGCTGCCCGGCGACGCGCATGTCCTCGGCCACGTCGAGTCCGCCGCCGGGACCGGGCTCGATTTCCGCGGCCGCGAGGTTCAGGGTGCTCAGCGCGGCGCGCCGCCCCGCGGCCAGCAGCACCTTCTCGCCCACAACCGGTATGGTGCGCCTCGGGCCGGTGGCCTGAACGACGAAGAGGCCCTCGCCGTCGCGATAGATCCGCCGCGGGGCGTGCCCGCGCAGCACCTCGATTCCCTCGTGCTCATACGCTTCGGCGAGCCGGTCGCCGAACTCGGGCGGGTACATCGACAAGAAGCGGGAGCGGGCGATGACCGTTACGGCGCATCCGAGGCGGGCGTAACGTTGTGCGAACTCGAGCCCGATCGCGCCGGCGCCGATGACGGTGAGCGATTCCGGCAACCTGGTGTTGGCGAGCAGCTCGCGGCTCGTCCAGATGTCATCCCGAAGATCATCGAGCCCGTCGATGTGCGGCCAGTTCACCGACGAGCCGGTGGCGATGATGGCCGCGTCGAAGGGATACTCGTTGCCCTCCGACTCGACGCTGTGCGAGCCCGCAAAGCGCGCGCTCGCGCGGATCACCCGGAAGTCGTCGGATTCCTTGGCGTCGATGGCTGCCTGGCGGAAGGCGCGGAAACGAGCAACCTCTCGGCTCTTCCAGGCGACGATCTGGGAGAGGAATGCTTCCGGTCGGACAGGCTCCACACGCAACCAGCCATGGCGGCGAGCATGGTGCATGGTGTCGATGGGCTCGAACAGCGCCTTGGACGGCATGCAGCCGAAGTTGACGCACAGCGATGCAAAGCCGGCTTCGTCGCCCATGAACAGGAGAACGTGCGCCCCCAGCCGGGCGGCCGCGCGCGCGGCGGTGAATCCGGCGGAGCCGCCGCCGATGACAGCGATGGTCTTTCGAGTCGACATGGCGGCGCAATTCTAGCAGCCTGTGGTGAAAGTGTGATGGGTCTGGTGACGACGAGAAGAGGCCGGATGCAAGGCACCGTGACGACGAACGAGCCGGAGTTGTGCCCGGAAGTGTC
>CAYSHI010000481.1:0-4623 GCA_964430745.1 uncultured Acidobacteriota bacterium
CGCCGAGCAAGAAGAGAGCTGAGCACGGCGCGGGCTTCTATCTCGTGTGCTGTCTCCAACATGGCTTGACACTTGTAGCGAGCGCGACGGGACGAGTCCGCGGAGAGGCAACGACGGCGGTGTTCATACATCGTCGAGGAGCCGCGACAAAGGAATCGCCCCGTCCCGCCGCTACCCTACGGGCAGAGGGGATTGCGCGCGATCTCGGCGTCAGCTCTCGTCGACGATGCCAAAGCATCGCCTTCCTCGCCCTTCCTTGATCCCGCCCGCAATTCCCTCCGCAAGTGTCAAGCCATGTTGGAGACAGCACACTAGTAACTCGATCGCGGCCCCCGTATCATCGTCGGCATCCCCTCAAACTCCCACTGATTTCAAGACGCACTCCGTGCGGCGATAGGGCTCTGACTCGTGAACGACTCGAACGACAGCGGACGCATCCGACTCGGCCAGGTGTTGCTCACACTCGCGGCCGTGGCGTTGATGTTCGTCGCGTTCGCCTTCTTCCGAGCTCCCGACGCCGTCGTCGAGGTTGAGCGGTCGAGAGCCTCGGCAGCCCGTGTCGTCGTTTCCGAGATCGGCATGCAGCCGTTCGAGCTTTCGGTCGCCGCCGTGGGTCGTGTATCCCCGTGGCAGGAAGTATCACTGGCTTCCGAGGTCAGCGGTCGCGTCGAAGAAGTACACGTCGGGCTCGGCGATCATGTGGCCGTCGGCCAGCCGCTCGTGAGTATCGACACCAGCGACTACGAGACCGCCCTGCGAGAGGCGGAAGCCGGCAAACTTCGCGCCCAGGCTCGCCTCGAGGAGAGCGAAGCGTCGCTGGCGCGCATGTCCTCGCTGCGCGAGCGCGGCGCCATCTCGGATCGCGAATACGAAGCCGCGGTGGCGACACAGCGATCCGCAGAGGCGGATGTGCGAACGGCCGACGCCGGCATCGAGCGGGCGCAAGACAATCTCGAGGACACGCGTGTCACCGCACCCTTCGCCGGCACGATCGTGGAGCGTCACGTCGATCCCGGAGCGTTGGTGGCGGGAGATCGCGCCCTACTGGTGCTTGCCGACCTCAACACCATCGCCGTCGAAGCCGGGCTCACCGAACGCGAGATCTTCCTCGCCCGCCGGGCGAGCGACGCCACCGTGACGAGCACCAACCAGCCGGGCCTCGGCGCGCAGGGCACAATCGACGGCATCTCCGAGCGGGCCGATCCGGCCACGGGCACCTACCTGATGCGAATCCGTGTCGACAATCGAGAGGAGCCCCGGTTTCTCGGTGGCATGGTCGTCGACGTCGACATTCCGTACGCGAGCCTCGGCGCCATCGCTACCGTGCCCGCGGCTGCCGTTCTGACCCCCGACCGGGACCCGCACGTCTTCCTTGTACGAGATGGTCGCGCCGTTCGCGTAGACGTCGACATCATGGCCCGTGAGCGGGACCGCTTCGGCATCGTCTTGCGTGGTGCCGCGGCGGGAGGCGGCGACCCGTCGCCAGCCGAGACCTCAGGCGCGGACAGCTCCGAGACCCACCTCGCGGACAACGGCGGCGACGGCTCCGCGCCGGCCGTCGGGGCTCTGCGACTGGGTGACCTGGTCGTGATTGTCGGACAGACGCAACTCGGCGACGGCACCGAGGTCGAGATCGCCTCCCAGCGATGAAGAGCCTCGCCCGCTGGTCCGTCGAGAACCGTGTGCCGGTCAACATCCTCATGGTGTTGCTGATCGTAGGGGGCGTCTTCGCCTTTCGCGGCACGCACCGCGAGGTGTTTCCGACATTCACGCAGAAGATCGTCACGGTCACCGCGCCGTACTTCGGCGTCTCTCCGGCGGAGCTCGAGCAACTCGTCACGATCCCCATTGAAAACGCCGTCGCCGAGGTCAACGACGTCAAGGAGATCCGTTCCACCACCACCGAGGGCCTGGCCGTCGTCATCATCGAGTTTGAGGAATACGTCGACAACGTCACCGTGGCGGCACAGGATGTCGAGTCGGCGATTAACCGCATCAGCACCATTCCGGCGGACGCGGAAGAGATCATCGTCCAGGAGCTCGACCTCAATTTCCCGGTCATCGACGTCGCAGTGGCGGGCACCGCTTCCGAACGGGAGCGGCGAGACGTCGCCAAATCGCTGCGTCGCCGCCTCGAGCAGATCGACGGCGTCTCCTCCGTCAACGCGACGGGGCTCCGCGAGCGGGAGATCTGGGTGGAGATCGACCCCAATCGACTGTACGGACTCAACGTCTCGCTCGATCTGGTGCTCACACGCCTTCGCCAGCGTCTGGTAAACGTGCCGGCGGGCTCGCTGCAAACCGAACGGGGCGAGATCCTACTGCGCACCAGCGGCACGACGACCGAGGCCGCGCGCGTCGAATCCATCGCCGTCCGCACGGACGCCGCCGGGCAGTACATCCGCGTCGCCGACCTCGGCCGGGTCACCGACACCTTCGAGGAGGCCGTTACGATGGCGCGCGCCAACGGACAGTCGGCCATCAACCTCCGCGTCATCAAGCAAAGCAACGGCGACACCATCAAGATCGTCGACGACGTGCGTGAGGTCGTCGCGCAGTTCTCCGAAACGGCCCCCCCGGGCATCGACTTCGTGCTGCTCAACGACGGCAGCGTCGACATCCGCAATCGTCTGCGAGCCATGTATCAGAGCGGCATCTGGGGCCTCGCGCTGGTGCTGCTGGTGCTCAACATCTTTCTCAACCCGCGCGTTGCCGCCATGACCGCCTTCGGCCTGCCGCTCGCGGTGGCGGGCGGATTGATCATGCTCTATATCTCGGGCGGATCGCTCAACGTGCTGTCGATGTTCGCGTTCATTCTGGTACTGGGAATCCTCGTCGACGACGCCATCGTCATCGCGGAAAACTCCTATCGCTACATGCAGCGCGGCTACGACCCGGAAGAGGCGACCATCATCGGCACCCGCCAGGTGACGATTCCCGTGATCGCCGGCGTGAGCACCACCATCGCGGCCTTCCTCCCGCTCCTGATGACCTCCGGGGTGATGGGGCAGTTCCTCAAGATCGTCCCCGTCGTCGCCGTCTCGTGCCTGGTGGCGTCGCTGATCGAGGCATTGGTCATCCTGCCGTCGCACATGGCGGATTTCTGCCGACCCGCCGCCGAGGCCAAGGGGTCGCGCCGCACACCGCTTTGGTTCCGCAAGGTACGGCGGTGGTACGGAAGGCGGGTCAGCGAAGCGGTGCGCTATCGGTACGCCACGCTTGCCATCGTCGTCGCTGCCGCCGTGGGCGCCGGCTTGCTGGCGACACAGATGCGTTTCGTGTTCTTCGACGACAGCGACGCGACCGAGTTCACCATCAACATCAAAGGCCCCACCTCGAACTCCCTGGCCGACACCGAGCAGCTCGTCCGACAGGTCGAAGAAATCGCCCTGGCCTTCCCCACGGACGAGATCGAGAGCACCGTCGGTTCCATCGGCCAGACGTCGAGCCGCCGCGGTCGCGGCGAGTCCGGACCGCACGTCGCCCAGGTGACGATCAAGGTCGCGGATTCCTCCGTTCGCACGGCCACCAGCGACGACATCTTTCGTCGTCTTCGCGCCGGCATCCAGAGCGCGGTCGTCGGCGCCGAGAGCATCGAGCTGCGCAAGAGGGCCCAGGGCCCGTCGGTCGGGGACGCCATCTACGTGCAGGCGCTCGGCGAGGACCGCGAGCAACTGCGCCGCGTCAGCGCCGAGATCCAGGATTACCTGTCGGGAGTCAACGGCGTCTACGACATCACCGACAGCTTCGAGGCCGGCAAGGACGAAGCCCAAGTCGACGTCGACGAGACCCGCGCCGCCGGATTCGGCCTCTCGGTGGACGGAATCGGCCGTACGATACGGACGGCCATGGACGGCAACGTGGTGGCGACGGTACAGGAGGGCGACGAGGACATCGACGTGCGCGTGCGTTACCTGCCCGAATACCGGCGCTCCATCGACGACATCGGCACGCTTCGAGTGCCCACTCCGGGCGGCAACTTGGTACCGCTGGGCAACGTCGCCACGCTGCGCACGGCTGAAGGGCTCGGCCAGATCGATCGCACCGGCCGCGAGCGGGTCATAGCGGTAAGCGCCGACGTCGACTCCGACATCATCACCTCCCTCGAGGCCAACGCCCTGGTTGAAGCCGAATTCGCGGATGTGAGCAGGCGCCACCCGGGGGTGCGAATCTCTTTCGGCGGCGAGGCGTCGGACACCGCGGAGAGCCTCACGTCGCTCTTTCAGGCGTTCATCGTCGCATTGCTGGTCATGTACTCGATTCTCGGCGCCATCTTCAAGAGCTTCACGCAGCCGTTCGTGGTGCTGTTCGCCATCCCGTTCGCACTGATCGGCGTTATCTTCGGGTTCTTCATCATCGGCAAGCCGCTGACCTTCATGTCGTTGTTCGGGGTCATTGCGCTGGGCGGCATCGTGGTCAATGACTCGCTGCTGCTGGTGCACTTCATCAACGATGCGCGTGGCCGCGGGGTCCGAACCGTCCACGCCGTCACCATCAGCGCCAAACGACGGTTCCGGCCGGTCATGTTGACGACGCTTTCGACGGTGGCCGGAGTGCTGCCGTTGACGCTCGTGAGCGATGACCAATCGGCCTGGCTGTCGCCGATGGCCACGGCAATCGTCT
>CAYSHI010000482.1:0-13323 GCA_964430745.1 uncultured Acidobacteriota bacterium
ACGCCGCGACGCTTCAGGCGTCCCTCGGTGGAGAGAATCAACCGATGCGGCAGCACCACCGGCAGCAACCTCTTGGCGTCATCGGGCAAGACGAAGCTGCGACCGCCGATCGCCGCCAGAGCCTGGCATGAGCGAAACATCGCGATGCTGGCGCGCGGGCCGGCGCCGAGCGCGAAGTCCTTGCTCTCGCGCGTCGCCGCCACCGTGCGGATGATGTACTGGCGCACCACGGGATGGACGTGGACGTCGCGCGCCCTCTCCTGCAAGTCGACCAACTCCGAGAGCGTCGACACCTCCTCGACCTGCCCGAGCAGATCGTGGCTATCGAGCTCCACCAGCATGGTGTCCTCGGCATCCTCGTCCGGATAGCCGATGGCGAGACGCATCAAGAAACGATCCAGCTGCGCCTCGGGCAGATCGAACGTGCCCTCGTGCTCGACCGGATTCTGCGTGGCGATGACGAAAAACGGACGGTCGAGCTCGTAGGTCCGCCCTTCGACACTGATCTGCCGCTCCGCCATGCATTCGAGCAGGGCGGCCTGAGCCCGCGGCGTGGCGCGGTTGAGCTCGTCGGCGAGCAGGATGTTGGTAAACGCCGGGCCGGGATGGAACTCGAACTCGTTGCTGTTCTGGTTGAAGACATTGGAGCCCGTAATGTCTGCCGGAAGCAGATCGGGTGTGCATTGCAGGCGACGAAACGCGCCGCCGAAGATACGGGCCAGGGCCTTGGCGAGCTGTGTTTTCCCGGTGCCCGGCACATCCTCGATGAGCAGGTGCCCCTCCGTGAGCAAGCAAGTGAGCACCAGCTCCAGGGCGCCTCGCTTGCCGAAGATCGCCCGCTCGAGCTGGTCGAGGATCTCCTGCGCCGCCGCGTGTACGTCGTTCATCCCGAGACTCCCCCTCTTCGTCCCCTTGAAACGAAGTAGCCGTGTCCCACGCTACTGGGACAGCGGGGCCGTGAACAACCCTTTCCTCGCTGATACCCTTCTGCCTTCACCTTTCCGTCCTCGGAGGATTCCATGAAGAGGTTCCTGTGTAACGCTGCGCTCGTTCTCATTGTTTTTGCGGTCGCCGCGCCGGCTGCGGCGCAGATCGGTTTCGGCCGCGCCGTCGCGGTCGGCGACGACGAGGTGTTCGTCGGCGAGCCCGGCAACCAGGCCACGCCGGGCTACGTGTACGTTTACCGCACCGACGGCGGTGTCTGGACGGAGGCGCGCAAGCTGAGCGCCGACGACGCGATGGACGCCGACGGGTTCGGCAGCGGCATGGCGGTCGAGGGCCTGCGCATCGCGATCGGCGCCGAGAACGCCAACGCGGTGTACATCTTCGAGCACGTCGACGGCGAGTGGACACAGGTGGCTAAGATCGAATCCACTGATTCGGCGGCAGCCGACCTGTTCGGCGCCGCCGTCGGTTTGCACGGCAACCGCCTCATCGTCGGGGCTCCCGAAGCTGACGGCAGCCAGGGCGCCGCTTACCTTTTCGAGCTCACCGGAAGAAGCTGGCGACAAGTGGCCCGATTCGCCGGCGCCGGCGAGACCGTGCCCGAGCGACTGGGTGCCTCGGTGGCGATCGACGACGACATGGCCGTGGCCGGCGCTCCGGAAGGCAAGATCGACTTCTTCCTCGCCGGCTATGCCACCAGCGCGGCGCCGGGTGCAGCGTACGTCTATCAGCGCGCTGACGGCGGCTGGCAGGAGCACGCCCGGCTCACCGGGGCCGAAGCCGACAACGGCTCTTTCGTGGGTCACGCCGTGGCGATCAACGGCGGCCAGGTGATGATGGGCGCGCCCGGCGCCAACGGCTACATGGGCGCGGTGTACAGCTATTTCTACAGCCCGGCGGCCGAAGGTTGGGTGCAGCTTCCCGGCCTCGAGCCCTACGACCGGACGCCGGGTAGCTACTTCGGTTCCGCCATCGCCCTCGGCGACGACGAGGCGTTCGTCGGCTCGCCGGGCGCCGCGGGGCGCCTGGGGCGCGTCTACCACTTCCAGCGAAGCGGCATGACGAGCTGGGATTCGGCGGTGAAGATCGGCGCGTCCGGCCTGCGCCAGTTCTCGATCCTTTCCGCAGCCGTTGCCGCTCACGGCGACACTCTGGTGGCCGGCGTCCCGGGCAACGACTACGGCGCCGGCACCGCGGTGATCATGGATCGCGATCACCTCGGATGGAACCGAACGCCAGTGCTGTCGGAAACCGCCGGCTTCGACCCCGTTCTCGGCAACGGCGTCGAGTGTGTCGACGGCAAGGCCGGGCCGTTTCTGTGCGACAACGTCGACATCGTTTCGTTCCTGCCGGTGCACATGATCGGCGGCGACCGCGGTGTCGGCGTCAACGACATCTGGGGATGGACGGATCCCGAGACCGATCGCGACTACGTCGTCGTCGGCATGCGCGACGGCACCACCTTCGTCGAGCTCACCGACCCCTCCAACCCGGTGTGGATCGGCAAGCTCGCCAAGACCGAGGGCGCCAACGCCAGCCTCTGGCGCGACGTCAAGGTCGACAAGGATCACGCCTTTATCGTCTCGGACAGCTCCGGCCAGCACGGCATGCAGGTGTTCGACATGACCCGCCTGCGGGAGTTCTCGGGCACGCCGATGACCTTAGCTCCGGACGCCACCTATCGCGGTGTCGCTTCGGCCCACAACATGATCGTCAACCCCGGCTCGGACTTCGCCTTCATCGTCGGCTCGAGCGGCGGCGGCGAGACCTGCGGTGGCGCGCTGCACATGGTCAACATCGAGGATCCGAAGAACCCCGCCTTCGTCGGCTGCTTCGCCGACGTCATGACCGGCGGCGGCTCCGGATCATCGCACGACTCGCAGTGCGTCACCTACGCCGGCCCGGACGAGCGCTACACCGGCCATGAAGTCTGCTTCAGCTCCAACGGCACGGCCCTGTCGATCGGCGACGTCACCGACAAGCGCAATCCCGTGGTGGTCTCGCGCGGCGAGTACCCCAACACCGCCTACTCCCACCAGGGCTGGTTGACCGCCGATCATCGCTACTTCTACCTCAACGATGAGCTCGACGAGTTCTCCGGCCTCGTGCAGGGCACGCGCACGTTGATCTTCGACGTGCAGGAGCTCGACGACCCCATTCTCGTCGGTACCTACGAGACCGACAATCCGGCCACCGACCACAACCTCTACATCGTCGACGACGTGATGTATCAGTCGAACTATCGCTCGGGCCTGCGGGTCGTCGACATCTCCGATCGCGAGAACCCGCAGCCGCTGGGCTACTTCGATACCGTGCCGTGGGGCTCGGACGCCGGCATGGGCGACATCATCAGCGGCTCGATCGGTTCCTGGAGCAACTACCCGTTCTTCGATAGTGGTGTCGTGGTGGTATCGAGCGGCCGCGAAGGGGTCTTCGTCCTGAAGGTGCGCGAGCGGTAGGGTGCCGGGTCACGCCGAGCAGGCGACGTCTCGAGGCGGTACCGGGCTACCGGCGCCACCGAACGCGCAGGCCTGGGAGACGGCCGGCGGCATTATTTCCATATGGCCGACGCCGCCGTCCTGGTCGACGATCACCACTTCGATCGCATACGCGACAGCGAGGAGTTTCGAGCGTTGATCGAGCGGATCAGGCGAGGCGGGTCAGCGCCAGGTCCGAGATCGTTCCGGCGGTGGCCCGGCCGTTCTCGATGACATCCGGAACGGTCGCGCCGTAGAGGCAGCTGCCGGCGAGGAGCAGGCCCGAATGAAACTCGAGCTCTCGCTCCACGGCGGCAATGCGCTTGGCGTGGTCGACCAAATACTGCGGGTGCGCGCGGGGTCGCCGCAGCACCTCGGCGAAGTCGGGCTCGCCCGTAACCCCCAACATCTCCGCCACTTCCTTGCGCGCCACGCGGACTGCGGTGGCGTCTTCCCAATCGATCAGCGGCGGTTTGCGCTCGCCTCCCATCTGAACTCGCAGTAGCGCGGCTCCCGCAGGCGCTCGAAAGCCGAATTGCTGATGTACCAGCGCGCACGACGAGGCGGGGCGCTCCTGCGCGTGGGGCACCAGGACTTCCATCGCCTCGGCGATGTCCTTGGAGCGCCCACGGTAGCCGAGGTACACGGCCATGGAGGAGGCGTGTGGAATCGAGCCGAGGCTGTCGCCTACCTCCGGCGTGAACGAAGCGACAAGGCGCGACGCGACACGCGCCGGTAACGCCAGCACGCAGATATCGGCCACCCAGGTCTCCCCGTCCGCTGTTTCGAGCTCGTAGGCCGCGGCCCCGACCGGATCGCCCGCGGGCGAGATCCGCGTCACCGGCCGGCCGACCTGCAAGGCGCCGGTGTCGTTGCGCTGAATGGTCTCGGCGATTGCGTCGATCAGCGTCTGCATGCCTTCGCGGAAAGAGACGATGGGCGAGCGAGTGACCTTCTTGGGAACGCCGGGAAAGGGATCCTGACCATCATGGCTGGGGTCGGTGCGCCGCAGCCCCTTCGAAACGCTGCCATGGCTTCGCTCGAGGGCAATCAGCTCGGGATAGGTGTACGCCATCCCCAGCGCGGCGGGATCGCCACAGTGGTATCCGGCGAGCAGCGGATCGCCGACACGCTCGAGCATCTGGCGGCCGAATCGGCGGGATACGAAAGACCCGATCGACTCGTCCGAGCGGCGCGCGCGCCGCGGCACCAGCCGCTCGCACGCGACACGCATCTTTGCTCCCTTTGTGAGCAGGGTATTTCCGAGGAGCGCCCGCCGCCGGGTACCGGCGAGCGGGGAGAGGCCGGGCGGCATCGCGTGCAAGTCGTCTTCCCACCACACCATCAGACCACGCTCGACATGGGCGGGAATGAGCTCTTCGCGGAGCTGGAGCTCGGTAGCGAGCCGGAGTCCCGCGGTGTTGGCGGTGGGAAACGAGTCGGCGCCGTGCTCGATCAGGAAGCCGTCTCTGCGCTCGCTGCGAATCGCGCCCCCGAGGCGATCCTCGGCTTCGTACAGACGGATCTCGATCGGCAGTAAGTCTATGCGGGTGCGGCGGACGAGCTCGTAGGCGGTCGTCAGCCCTGCGAGGCCGCCGCCGACAATCGCGACTCGAAGCAACTCCGGGGTCGAATTGCGCACGTATCCCTTTGCTTCCGGCGCCCGGCTTCGGGCGTCGGCTCAGCCCCACGCGCAGATACTTGCACAGTCGGAGCCCGGCTTGAAGACGCAATCACGCGGAAAACGCGGCGCTGAAGCCGCCGCGAGGTCGCACGCACCGCCGGAGCCTCGATCAGCGTTGCGGACGCAGAATCGCGTACGCCGGCAAGCCGATGGCTTCGAACCGCTTCACGACGTCCCGCGTCGTGGGGGCGTTGAGGTCCTCGGCCTGGAACTTGACCTTGACGTAATCTTCCAGCGCCGCCTGGACGTCGGGATCCCGAAGGGTCGTCTGGTCCATGACGAGGCAGTTCTTGCACCAGGTCGCCCACATGTCCACGAGGACGAGCTTGTCGTCCGCCGCCGCCTGCTCGAGCCCGCCGGCGAGCGAAGCGTGCCAGCCCTCCTCGAGCAACTCCTCGACGCTGCCCGCAACCTCCGTGGGGTCGACCCAGTACTGAGCGAACAGCTCGTAGGCCAGAAATCCGTAATAGGCCGCGGTGGCCAGGATGAACACACCAAAGGCGTGCTTCACGTGGTTCATCCACGCTCCCGGTTTGGGCAAGGAAGCGAGACCGGCGCCCGCAAGCGGCCACGGAATCGCCATACCGAGGCCGAGGACGAAGGGCAGCGCCAGGGCCTGCGTCGTGCCGGTAGCGTACAGGTTGCTCGAGAACACGATCACCTGGATCACCACCGGCGCGACACAGGCACCCGCCAGCAGCGCCGCCACCGCTCCCATGCCGAAGGCCACCAGGAAAGACCCCTTGCCTCCCTCGCCGAACCGAAGCTTCGACTGCAGGCTGGAGAAATCGATCACCAGCTTGTCGAACATCGCCAGCGCCAGGACGACGAACAGCACCGCGATGCCGAGGTTGAACCATGGTGAAGCGTTGATGGTGCCGAAGGTTCCGGCCGTGAGGATCACCACCAGGCCGAGCACCCCGTAGACCAATGCCATGGCGAGCCCGTAGGCGCTCCCGAGCGCGAAGCCGCGCCCGCGCGAGCCGCTGTCGGCGCCTGCACCGATGATCGCCAGATTGATCGGCACCATCGGCAGGACGCACGGCGTCAGATTGAGCGCCAGGCCGCCGAGCAGCGTGAGCGCGAGGATCGCCAGCGGGCCCCGGTCGTCGAAGAACCCCTTGTTACCTTCGCCCGACTCCGACGCCTCGATGAAGGCGAGAAAATCTTCCGACCCCATGTACCCACCGGCGGTGCCGATGACGTCGAACCCGTCGAGGCGCGTCATGACGTCGACGTCGCCGGCGGGGTCGGCACCGACGGGAGCGCGATCCGGAGCGACGTCCTCGAGCTCCAGAAGCATGGCCTGAGCGTCGAATTCGAACCCGGCGAAGAGACCCTCATCCACGGTCTCGAGCTCGGCGTCGGCCGATACGACATCGATGCGAAACTCGAAATCACGGAACGTGGGCGAATAGCACGTGGTCTCGTCGCAGGCCTGATACTTGAGCCGCGCCGGCACGACGTGCTCGCCGAGAGGGAGGTCGTCGGCCAGGTCGACGGTGACGCCGATGTGGAACGCCTCCTCGAATACGGCCAGCTCGAGGTCGCCGAGCTGCTGGAACATGATCGCTTCGGGGAACGCCAGGCTCTCCGGAGTGATGCCATCGGGCGCCGCGATCAGCAGCTCCGTCGGAATGAGAAACTCGTCGAGCGGCGCCTCGGAGTTGACGTGATAACCCTCGTCGAGACGAACGCCGACCGCCATTCGATGCGGCGTTCCGGCGTGTGCGCCTACGGTCTCGTATTTCGGCGTCAGCTCGATCCTCGTCGGGCCGAGCTGGCCGGAGAGCCCCATGGTGGCGACGGCCACAACCGCGACCGTGACGATACGTTTCCAGGCGGAGGCGCTCAACGGAATGACCTTCGGATCGCTTTGAATCGCGGCCGAGGATGTCGAGCCGCGTCGGACATCCTGAATGCTGCCACATTCGCGCTCGCAAGTCCCCGGCCTCGGCCGCGAGGGGTGTAAGCCCCGGGGGCCCCGCATATTCGCAACATGGGCGGTACGATGATGCAGAGTCATCGTACGAGGTTACCCAAAGGGAACCGCCGGCCTGCAGAGCGACGGCACCCACATGAAGGGACGGATACCGTGAAACGACACCTTGCAGGCGCCATTGTCGGAATCGTGTCGACGGTCGCGGTGCTGTGGGGAGCCGGGCTGCTGGGAGGCGGTGCTGCGGACGTCCCCACGGCCGAGGGTGTCGCGACATCCGAGGGTGGTGCGGGGGCGGGCGACGCTGCTTCCAGCGGCGGAACCGTCGCCGGAGGGGGGAGCGTCGCAGGCAGCGGCGGCGGGGCAGGCAGTGGCAACGCCGCGGGCGGCGGCAACGCTGCGGGCGGCGGCAACGCTGCGGGCGGTGGCAGCGGCGCGGGCGGCGAAGTCGACGAAGAGGCTCCGCTTTTCGATGGCCCCTACGTCTTCTGGAGCGGCGAAGCGCTCGCCTACGTCGGCTCCATATGCGGCGACAGCGCCGTATTCGAAACCTTCGAGGGCGAGCCCGGTTCGCCGTTCCGCATCGCCGATCCCTGCGCTCCGGAGCGTACCTACGAGGTCGACCCTTCCCCACCGGAGCCCGAACCGGCGGTTTTCGAGGGCGGCGGGCGCATCTTTGCCGTGAGCGACGTTGAGGGAAACCCGGACGAGCTGCGGATTCTGCTCCGCGCCGCCGGTGTCATCGACGAGACCGATCGTTGGGCGTGGGGGAGCGACCGTCTGGTTTTCGTCGGCGACATGGTCGATCGTGGAGACCAGGTTACGGAGGAGCTCTGGTGGGTGCACCAGCTCGAGCGCCAGGCCCGGCAGTCCGGCGGCCGCGTGCATGTGGTGCTCGGCAACCACGATGCGATGCTGCTGTACAATGACGACCGCTACGCCGCCGAAAAGTACAAGCTGGCGGCGCCGAAGTTCCGCGCGTCGTTGTCCGGCCTGTACGGGCCGAACACGGAGATGGGCAGGTGGTTGCGCTCTAAACCCACGCTCCTGCGCATCGGTGACGTCCTGTTCGTACACGGTGGCGTATCCGATCAGCTCGCGGCCACGGGTCTGGACATTCACGGCGTCAACGAGGCCATCCGCCTGGGGCTCGACGAGCCGTGGCGCTCCCGCGCGCCGGGGCTACTGCAAATGCTCTTCGCAACCGACGGCCCCCTCTGGTATCGCGGTTACTTCCAGGACGAGGAGCTGGGACCGGAGCAGATCGCGGCGGCGCTGGAGCCTTTCGGCGCCCGTACCGTCGTGGTCGGCCACACCATCGTCCGGGAAGTGCAACCGCTTCACCGCGGCGTTGTCTACGGAGTCAACGTCACGTTCACGCGAGCAGACAGAGTCCAGGGCCTCCTCATCGAGAACGGGCGCTTTCAAAGAGTCGACGCGCAAGGGCGCGTCACGCCGTTCTAGCGAACGTCGCGGCGGCCAGGACCCGCCCTTCCGGCGAGCGCCGGGTCTTCATGCGGCCACGACGCCCTTCAGCTACCGCTCGCGGACCTCGATCGACCCTGATGCCGTGCTCACTCTGATCTCCGGTTGCCCCGAGCCGCGAACGACGGTCTGCTCGACGTAGGTGCGGCCGTTGCGCTCGAACTCGCGCTCCGAGGTGGCTTCGAACGGGCTATCGATGTCGCCGCGGTCACGGCGCTTGGTCATGATCAACGTGAAGTCGGCGCCGAAGGGGGCTTCGAGGCGCGCGTCTCCCGAGGCCGAGGAGACCTCGAGCTCGTACTCCGGGGCCGCGCCCAGGCGTACCGTCACGTCTCCCGAAGCCGAGGAATACGTGCTCGGCCCGGTGAGACTGTCCTCGTCGACCCGGACGTCGCCGCTCGCGGAGCTGGCGTTCATCACGCCTTCCGAGTTGCCGACGTCGACGTTCCCCGAGGCGGTCGAAGCCGCGAAACCACGCCCCGCGCGTACGCCGCTGAATTCGATGTCGCCGCTCGCGGTGCTCATCTTCACGTCATCTCCGACAGAAACCTCCGTGAGCACGAGGTTGCCGCTGGCGGTGGTGAACGACGACCCCTCTACGACGGACATGTCGGACAGGCGGACATCGCCGCTGGCGGTGCTGAACTCGAAGCGCGCGTCCGCGTCGGCCACCAGGTCGCCGGATGCAGTCTCGACGACGATGACGGTGTCCGATCCCTCGGGGATGACGAGCGTCCACTCGACGCTGCCTCGACCTCTGCGGGTCCAGTTCTCCCGCACGCGGATCGTCGACCCGTCCTGCTCGACCTCGGCGCGAAACGCGTTTGCCGGGCTCACGTCCTCGGTGACCTCGATGGTGATCTGCGAGCCGCCCCCTGACTGCACGGCGATGTCTCCCGAAACGCCCTCGATCTCGACGCGGTTCGCCCCGTCGAACGACCACTGTTTCAGCGGTGCGCTGTGCGCGGGGGCCGACGAGAGCACGACAACGAAGGTAATTGCCACAATGAGACGGAGCGTTCGCATACTTCCTCCCGATGTGTTGAGGCGATGGCCCGGCTCGATCTTCGGGCGAGGGACCGGTCGTCGTTCTTGTTCGTTACGGGTCCTGGAGCCCGTGAGTTTCGTCGACGCGTTCGGCCGGCGGGCGGATCAACGCCGACAGCAGCTTTCGAAGGAGCGCCGGCCCACTCTTGAAGCCCGGAGATCACGGAGCCAGTATAGAGATGGGGCGTTCTTCCGAACGGGGACCGAAGGAGCCACGAAGGCTGACCAAGATCCTGAGTTGCGTCGTGCTCGTCGGGCTTGTCCTTGTGGGGTCGCTGCCCGAGATGGAGACGCTCGCCCGCACGAAGTCGCCCCGGACGAGCCCGACGCCCGGGGCTTCCCCTGGCCCTCAGCAGGCCCAGCAACGCGCCACGCTATCGACACAGGCGCAAGCGGCTGCTCGCATCACGCTCGATTTCGAGACGGGTGACCTGCGGGGTTGGACCGCCTCGGGGAACGCCTTTGCCACCCAACCCACGCTCGGCGACAACAGCCGCGCGCGCGGCGCGCAACCAGCGGGGCAGCAAGGCGATTTCTGGGTCGGCACGTTCGAGAATCATCCACGCGGCAGCCGGGAACCGGGCGGCGTCCAGGGCGACCGTCCCCAGGGAACGCTCGTCTCCACCCCCTTCAACGTTCCCCGGGGAACGCTCAGCTTCCTGATCGGCGGGGGGAGCGCTTTCGAAACGCGGGTCGAGCTCCGCGTGCTCGATCCCATCGAAGGTGCGATCCGCGTCGCGTTCGCCTCGGGGAACGACACCGAAACCATGCGGCGCGAGACGTGGGAGCTCCAACGCTGGGTCGGGCAGCAGGCGCAGATACGCATCATCGACGAGTCCTCGGGGCCCTGGGGCCACATCAACGTCGACGACTTCCGCTTCTCGGCCCTCCAACAACGGCCCGAAATCGGCCCGATCAATCCGGGGACGGAAGTGCTGGTGCCTCCCGGGAACGTCGGCCCGACCCGCCCGGCGCCGCTCGTCGCGGTTCCCGACGTGGTCGGGCGCGATGAGCGCGCGGCGCTCGAGATCCTCGAGGCCGGCGAGCTCGAAGGGCGGGTGGCCGAGCGGCGAGAGTCGGAGCGACCGCCGGGAACCGTCGTCGCTCAGCTTCCGCGACCCGGCAACAACGTGGCCCCGGGCAGCATCGTCGAGCTCGTCGCCGCCATACCCCGAACGGTCAGGGTTCCCGATCTGCGGGGTCGTCCGGAGGAGCGCGCGCGGCGCCTGCTCGAGGCGGCGGAGCTACGTGCCGGCACGGTGACAGCGGAGGAATCCCGCGACCCGACCGGCAGCGTGCTCGCACAGAGCATCCCGGCCGGCGACATCGTCGAGCTGGGTGCCATGATCGACTTCGTCGTGGCGGCTCCCATGCGGGCGACGGTACCTGATCTCATCGAGCTGCCCGAGCAGGAAGCGCGACGACAGGTCGAGGTTGCGGAGCTCACGGTCGGGACGGTCGCCGAAACGGAATCACGCCGGCAACCCGGGATCGTGGTCACCCAGAGCGAGCGAGCCGGAAGCCGGGTACCGCTCGGCACGCGCATCGATCTCCTGGTGTCGGTTCCGGTGATGGTGGTGGTCCCCGACCTCACTGAGCGCAGCGAGCAGGAGGCACGCGGCCTCCTCGAGGGACTCGAGCTCCGTCTGGGCAACGTCGCCTCGCAAGAAGCCCGCCAGCCCGTGGGCAGTGTGCTGTCGCAAAGGCCGGCCGCGGGCTCCCGCGTACCGATCGGAACCGGCGTCGACCTCATGGTGGCGGAGCCGGTCACCGTTCCGGTGCCGGATCTCGTGGGGCAGCCCGAGGGCCGGGCTCGCCAGCAGCTTTCCGACTTCGAGCTCGCGGTCGGAAGCACGAGTCGGCGTGAATCGCGGCAACAGACGGGAAACGTCCTGGCGCAGAGCATCGAACCCGGCGTGCGTGTCGTCATCGGCACCTCCCTCGACCTGGTGATCGCCGAGCCCGTACGCGTGACGGTGCCGGAAGTCGTCGGTCGCAGCGAAGCAGACGCAACGGCGGCCATCACGGCCGTCGAGCTGACGGTCGGAGAGGTGTCGTACCAGGAGTCCGCGGCTCTCCCCGGAACGGTCCTCACGCAGAGCCTGAACCCCGGCACGCAGGCGCAGATCGGCAGCGCGGTCAATCTACTCATCGCCGTGATCGAGACGGTGCGCGTTCCGGAAATCGTCGGCAACACCGTCGAGGAGGCTCGGCGGACGCTGGTGACCGGGCGTCTGGCGGTCGGTACCGAGGAGCTTCGCGAGACGCGTGTCGAGCCCGAAGGCACGATAATGGAACAGAGCCGCGCCGCCGGCACCGCCGTGGCGGTGGGCACCTCGATCAACCTGGTCGTCGCCGCCCCCGAGATCATCACGGTGCCCTCGGTGATCGGGCTGGGTGAGGAAGAGGCCACCGCCGTCATCCTCGGCGCCGGCCTCGTTGTCGGCGTCGTCGGCGAGAGCCTGTCCGTGCAGGCGGGCGGCATCGTGCTCGAGCAGGGCCAAGAGGCCGGCAGCCAGGTGGTATTCGGTACCCCGATCGCCCTTCAGGTCGCACGCGACCGGACAATCTGGGCCGTTCCGGCGGGATTTCTCCTCTTCGTTCTCGTCATCGGCGCGGTCGTCGCCCGCCTGAGCTCCAAGCGATCGCGCCGTCCCCGAGCCCCGCGAGACGAGCCGCCCGCGGACGGTACGGAGGTACCGGAATTCGAGGTGCGCACGGTCACCGATCCGGGCAGCCAGACGATGGACACCGGCTCCGAGCCGGCCGCGGCTCTCGAAATGCGTCTGCGACCGCACCTCGACGCCGGCGTTCAGCGGATTCGAGCCTCGGGCGAGCTGATCGCCGAGGAGCAGCGCGAACAACGACGGAGCGAAGATGAATAGCCCCGCGACAACAGCTAGTGAATAGCCTCCCGAGGACAGAGCGAAGATGAATAGCCCCCTGAAAACGGAGCGAAAATGAACGGCCTCCCGCAGACTCTGGGCACCTTCTTCGGCAGCGTCAGCGCAGATGAATGGGGCCAGCGGGCGGCTGTCCTGCGCGCGAACCCGGCCTTCGCGCGACTCGCCGGCGCGGTGGCGGAGTACGGCGACCTGATGAGTTGGCCGGCGGCATTCGGCCAGATCGCGGGCAAGATCCCCGACCTGCTGAAGCTCGACCCGAGCAAGATCGTGCTCGGCACCTGGGCGAAGGGCAAGGAGTTTCAGCGCTACGCCGACCCGGAGCAGTACCCACCCGACGAGACGGTTCTCGTCAAGCTCACACGACACGTCGTCGAGTCGTCGCACGAGCCCCGCCTCGAGATCATGGCCAACGACACCCTGATCGACACCGTCGATTTCCGCTTCTCGATGGCCATCACCATCGAAGGGGCGGTCTTGAAGATCCGCGACGGCAAGATATGGGAGGTCGCCCTCGGTAGTTGCACGGCCCGCGGGGAGCTCAGCTGCGAGGGGCACTCGCTGGCCAAGCGCGAATCGGAGCCCTTCGAGCTGCCGGGCGAGTTCATCCTGCCGGAGCCGATGCCGATCATGCCCGAGACGGAGGACGCGGGCTGACGAAGCTACCTAGTGTGCTGTCTCCAACATGGCTTGACACTTGCGGAGGGAATTGCGGGCGAGATCAAGGAAGGGCGAGGAAGGCGATGCTTCGGCATCGTCGACGAGCCCTGACGCCGAGATCGCGCGCAATTCCCTCTGCCCGTAGGGTAGCGGCGGGACGGGGCGATTCCTTTGTCGCGGCTC
>CAYSHI010000483.1:0-13257 GCA_964430745.1 uncultured Acidobacteriota bacterium
ATGCCGGTGGCCGGGTCCGCGGCGAGATCTGCCCGTAGGACCTTGCCCTCGTCGTCGACCTGGAGCGCCCCGAGTCCTCCCGAGATCTCCACGTTCCAGGCCTCGAGGCTGCGGCCGTTGACCTCGACGGTGGCGCGCTCACCGAGCTCGACAGCATAGTCGTCGAAGTTGGCAGCCGGGCTTTCGGGGTCGAATCCGCCGTCGTCGCCCCCGAACCACTCGAGCGGGTTGCCGCTCAGGCTGACCATGCCGTTGCTGCCGAATCTGAGCGGGAACGTGCCCTCGCCCTGCGTGGGGAACAGGGCGGGGCCCATGGGCGTCAAAAACCGTAGGTCGAGAAGCCCCAGACCGGCCTCCCAAACCGCCGGCATGATCAGACTCAGCAATCCGGGGTTGGCGAACAGGGGCTCGACCTCGCAGCTCATCGGATCGAACGCAGCCGCGCTCGTGTTGGTGGTCGTCCCCTGGGTGTCGGCGTTGCCGCGGATACCGTCCGTCGCTGGCGTCGAGGGGGACGATACATCGGCGAAATCCCGCGCCGAACCACCGAGCCTGCGGCCCGAACCGGCGGGAACCATGACGGTTCCGCCCGTGCCCGGGCGGGTGCCGCGGGTGGCGCCACCGCCATCCCCTCTACCGTCTCCGCCCCTCCCGCTACCGTCTCTGCCCTTGCCGTCCCCGTCGCGACCGCCTCCGCCGCCACCGTCTTTGCCCTTGCCGTCCCCGCCGCGACCGTCTCCGCTCCGACCAGGCTGGGCGAGGTCCCCCCCGCCGCCCTGTCCGCCGCCGGAGCCACGGCGGTTGCGCATCAGGACGCGCTCGACCTGGGTCACGGCGTAGCCGCTTGCCAGACACGTGAGCCCCGAGGGCGAAAACGCGAACACCCCGGGTTGTGCTGCACCCGTCGAGGAATCCTCGTCGAAGGCGCCCTCGGTGAGATTCGGCACCTCGAAGCTCCAGCGGCCTTCTTCGGTGCGCACTTCCTTGGTGAACCCGTCGTCTTTCCGCCGATAGCGCACGGAGTACTCGTCGGATCCGATGCCGGGGAGGTCTTCATGCGTGATGAAGGTGATCTCTTGCGGATTGCCGTAAGCATCGACCATCAGCTCGGCCTGGGAGACGACCTCCGAGACCACTTTCTGGTCCGGATCGGCGACCAGCGTCCCGAGCTCCAGACGCCGCTCGTGATGCAGGCGGAAGCTACCGCTGCCGCCGTCCGCGGCGACCGACTCGAGGGCGATGATCCAGATCGCCGAGTCACCGTCGTCGAACGATGCATCGGGCTCCAGGACGTAGCGGCGTTCCTCGCCGACGTGGAAGCCGAGGAACTTCTCCTGCGACGAAGGTGCACCCGCACCCGCGGCGGTATCAGAGGTCCCCATCGCGGCGATCGCCAGCGCCACGATCGTCGCCGCCACGCCTCGGCGCGGTGCCATTCTGCTCATGTCGATCTCCGGTTCGATCGTTCGGGCCGGTTTTTCGCAGAAACACCGACCGAGAGGGGACTTGGTTGATCTTATGCGGCCGGTCGGGGAAACACCCGGGAGCCGTCGTCTCCGATCGGTCGATCCGTGGGCTGCGTGACGAGGTCGCGGAGCGGATTGGATGACTCGGGCCGTGGAACCGGCCCCCAAGCTGGCCCGACTACCGTCCAGGTCCGATCATCGGGCCAAGTCCCGGATGGTCGATCGCGATGCGGGTGGCACGATAGATGCTCCCTGGCCGGGTGCTTCCTCCCCTGGCGAGGTCCTCGCGATAGGGGTTTCGAAACTCCCAGACCACGGCGTTGTCCGCCCCCACCTCGATCATCCGCCCCCCCCCGCCGGCCGCGATGAGCGTATTGCCGTTCGGGAGACGGTGGGCGCCTGAGAGGTGCCCGGAATACAGACTCTCCGGAATCGGAGCAACGTATTCCCACACGGGGCCGGCGGGCCCGGTCGGCGTTCCCGGTTCCATCTCGTAGCCGCCGTCCGGGGTCGTCGGGACCGAAATCTCGAGTACCGACGAATAGCTGCGGGGTGCGTCTGTCCGCCGGAGGCCGTTGTTGAATATCGAGATGTTTCCGGCACCTTGCAGCCCTTCCTCGATCCAGCGGGCATCATGATGCGAGAAGAGAATGCGGTCGCGGTCGTCGCCGACAGCCCAGGCCTCCGGGTTGCCCCAGCGGTAGAGGAGATCTCCTCCCTTGCCCCAACGACCTCCCGAGTGTCCTGCCGCTTCCTCGGTCGTGGTGCTGTGGTCGATAATCCAGATCTCCGAAAAGTTGCGAGCGCTCAGCAGTATTTGGTCGAGCGCGGGGTTGTAGTCGATCGAGTTGGTATGGAGCCAATCGCCGCTGATATCGGGCCGATCGTCGGAGGTTGCATCTCCCGCGAGGTAGCCGAGGGCCCGAAGCGCATCAACCGACGCCGGTGAGGCGAGCTCCTCGCGGGCGAGGTGGGCGGCCGCGGCGTTGATGTCGACGAGCTCCGGATGCTCGGCGACGATTCCGTAGTTGGCTTTGTCCGCGTAACGCTCTTGAACCAGGTGATCCCAGACGTGCCACTCCCAAACGACCTTGCCGCCGTCAGGGTAGACGGGCTCGATTTCGACGACGAAGTCCGGAAAAATGCTGTCGCCCGCCAAACGAGCCGGATTGATGCCAGCTTCGACGGCTTCCTCGTAGGTCTTGCTCTCCCATGCGATCAACAGGACGTTGCCATTCGGAAGTGGCTCGATGTCGTGATGTTGGCGCCCGAGCCTGTCCGAAAACTCGAATTCCCACACGCTCGTACCATCCCACGCGATCTCCTGGATGATGCCGCCCTCACCGCCGCCACGTAACGGGCCCGGCGGATGGGGGTCTCGCGCGGCGCGCAGCAAGTGGCCATTGTCGAGCATGTACACCGATTGGGCAGGGTGGTAGTCCGTCTCCCACTTGTGCGCGAGGTTTCCGTCCATGTCGACCAGGTAGACGTTGGTCGAGCGCAATGGGTGGAACAGCGTGTAGCCGGTGAAGGGCGTCGACTCCCCGCGAACAACGGGCGCAGTGCCGCCGTTACAGGCGATGGTTATCGGCAGCGAGAGGGCCAACGTCCAGACTATGCAGCGTCTTGCCATCAACGTCCTTTCGTGGCTCCCTGAGGACCCCCCGCCGGTGAATGCTCGCCGAGGTCGCCGGCGCTGCCCGCGCCTATCGGCCTCCCGTTCGCCCGCCCCTCCCGCCTATGTCGGTGCCGCCCCGATAGTCGAACCGCAGGTTCGGATAGGCCGGCGGCTCGGGTACCGGGAGCGGCTCGGTCGCGATCTTGTTCAGCAGGTACTCGATCGCCGTGTCGAGCTGGGTGTCCGCCCCATTGAACGTCGCGTGTGGCGGGTTGTCGATCACGATGTCGGGGATGACGCCGATCTGCTCGACGAGCCAGTCGCGGTCCTCGCCGTACACGCCCATGCTGGGGGCGCGGGCCAGCCCGCCGTCGGTGAGGCGATTCGACGAGCCCAACCAGATCTCGCCGCCCCATGTGCGCATGCCGATGACCGGGCCCAGGCCCAGGCGGCGGAATCCTTCGGCCACGGCCTCGCCGTCGGAGGCCGTGTTCTGATCGACGACGATCACCATGTGGCCACGGAAGGCGTACTGCATGTTCCATGTCGGCTGGCCGACGCGCTCCTGCCAGTACATCCAGGCGCGTCGCATCAGCTTCTCGAGGATGATCGAGTCGATGTTGCCGCCGTTGTTGCGGCGTACGTCGATGATCAGGCCCTCGCGGTTGAACACCGGATAGAACTGCCGGTACCAGGCGGTCAGGTCGCCGCCTCCCATGGCGCGAAGGTGGACGTAGCCGATGCTGCCCTCGCTGCGCTCCTCGACCTCGAGCCGACGGGTGTATTCCCAGTCGCTATAGCGCAGATTGCGCTCGCCGTTCATCGGTACGACCACGACGTCACGCGAGGAGCCGGCGTCGGCGTCGCTCATCCGCACGAGAATCTGGCGGCCGGCCTGGTTGCGGAGCAACGCTCCGATGTCCGGCGCATCCAGCGTGGAGACGCCGTTGATCGATTCGATGACGTCGCCTTCGCTGACGTCGAGGTAGGGGTCCGCCAAGGGCGACATCTCGTCGGGATAGTCAGGGTCCGAACGATAGATGTAGTCGACGCGATAGCCGCCGCCGGCGGGGTCGCGCATCAGCCGCGCTCCGAGGCTGGGCACGCTGACGCTCTCCTCGCCGGTGCGCACATCGCCGCCGCGCACGCTCGTGTGCAAGGCGGAGAGCTCGCCGACAAACCGGCCGATTACGTCGGACACCTCGGCGCGGGTGGTTACGCGGTCAATCAGCGGCAGGTACTTCTGCAGGGCGGCGTCCCAGTCGACGCCGTGCATGCCGGGGTCGTAGAAGTAGTCGCGTTCCATCCGCCACGCGTCGACGACGATCTGCCGCCAGTCCTCGCGCACGTCCATCGGGAACGACCAGCCCTGCATACTCACCTGAGCGTCGTCGATGCGGTTGCCGACCGCCTGTGCGCGCGCGTCGATGACGTAGAAGTTGTTGCCGCGGCGCACGAGGACCTTCTCGCCGTCGGCCGCCAGTTCGGCGGAGCGAACGCCCTCGACGACGGTGACGGGCTCGGGGTCTTCGCTGTCGAACGGAAGCGCCATCAGGTCGGCCCCTCCGCCGAAACCGCCGCCCGCTTGACGCGAAAGATAGAAGATCGCGTCGTCGGTGACCTGCAAGCCGGAGTAGTTGCCCGGCTCGATCGGCACTTCGCGCACACGACGATCGATGCCTTCGAGGTCGATCTCGACGGGGGCGATCGTCTCACCGCCTTCGGCGCCGGCTCCCGCCGCCTGCACGGCGTCATCTTCCCGGTCAGCGCCGCCGGCATCGCCACCGCCGCGCGCGCCGTTCGCGTTGTCCCGCCCACGGCTGCCGCGATCGTCGCCGTTGTCGGCGTCCGGTGCGAGCTCGTCGTCGGGCCGGAACGGCGATCGCAGCCCGCGTCGCAGTGCGACCTCGTAGACCTTGATGGGCTCGGCGAAGTACGGCTCCGGTGCCCGCGGGCCCCAGGGGCTGCCGACCGAGGAACGCAGGTTGCGATCGGAGACGAAGTAGAGGAAGTCGCCGTCCGGATCCCACGCCACGCTCGAGCTGTTGGTGCGGTCCGATGTGACCATCGTCGTGGTACCGGTATCGACGTTGTAGAGCTTGATCTGCCGGAAGCTGTTCATCGCCGTCATGCTGTACGCGAGCCAGCGGCTGTCGGGCGACCAGGCCATGTCGCCGATGCCCTCTCGGTTCTCCGAAATGATGCGCGCCTCGCCCGTTTGCGCATTCAGCAACGACAGGTCGCGGCTCATGTCGGTGAAACCGATCCAGGCGCCGTCGGGCGAGACCGTGCCGGCGAAGCGCAGCACTTCGCCGTTGTCGCTCAGGGGTTCGGGATCGCCCACACCGTTGGCGGGCAGTCGCACCCATTCGAATTCGCCGCTTGCGTCGGACAGGCCGGCGAGTGAGCCGTCGGGCATGAAGGTGACGTCGCGGTAGCGGACGCCCTCCTGCTTGTCGGCGCGCACCAGGCGACCGTTGCCGACCGGGGCGACGAAGACGCGGCCGCGGGCGGTGAGCACGATGCTCTCGCCGTCGGGATGAAGATGAGCCGACGTCAGGTACTGCATTGGGTCGGTTTCCCACTTCTCGCGGAGCTGGTCGAAGTCCGACGCGAGCGTGACGGGAATCACTTGCGCCTGATCGGATGCGATGTCGTAGAGCCATAGGTCGGCGCCGAGCTGGTAGACGACGCGGCCCTCCGAGAGCTCGGGATCGCGAACGTCCCAGCCGGCGTGCTCCGTGTGCTGGCGCACGTCGTTGCCGTCGGCATCCATCGACCAGATGTTCATCGTGCCGTCGCGATCGGTGACGAAGTACACGCGGCCGCTCCACCACATCGGCGAGTGGCTCTCGCCCTCGTAGTCGCCGGTGAGCTCGATCGCCTCTTCCGAGCCGGCGGAGAACTTCCACACGTCGCGGGCCGTGCCGCCGACGTAACGGCGCGTGACGTTGTTGTGATACGCCGGGCGGACGAAATAGAGGGTGTCGCCGCTGTCGTCGTAGACGGCCTCGCTCGCCGTCGACAGCGGGATGCGCTCACGCGTGTGGTCGTCGAGATCAACGGCGACGAGCTGCGGCACGGGCAGCGTCGCGTAAAAGCCGGTGGTGTAGACGAGCTTGCCGTCGGGGGTCCACGTCGTCGCGATGGACGAATCGGCCTCGTAGGTGCGACGTGTCGGCACGCCGCCCGACAACGGCATGGTGTAGAGCTCCGTCGGGCCCTCGTAACGCGCCGTGAAGGCGAGCGTCCGCCCGTCGGGCGAGATTACCGGGTCAGTCTCCTCGGAGGCGTGCGTGGTGATCCGCTGGGCGATCCCACCGCCGAGTGTGGCGGTCCACAGGTCACCTTCGGCGGCAAACACGATCGTGTTGCCGTGGATCTCCGGATGTCGATAGTAGCCGGCGACACCGGACGACTGGAGAGCCTCCACGGGCGTGCCGCTCGAGGCGGCCGAGAGTGCGGGGGAGACAAAGAAGACGATCGCGAATACGGCAAACATCCGACGCATGAGGTCGCTCCACGGTTGGCTGGAGGTCGGCGGCGAAAGTGCGATCCGTCGTCGCAACAAGCCCCGTTGCACCTTCACCGGCGGCCTGCCGAGTCTCTTCTGATTCGCGCTTCCCGAAGACTACTCCTTCTTGACGGCGGGCGCGTCAGGGTGTTTGCTGCCCCGCCATGAATACGAGCCACGCCGATCGCCTGTCCCGCCGGAACGAGAAATACTTCGTCTCCTCACTGCTGTCGTCGAAGCTCGAGCTCGCGCGGCAACGCGAGCGCGTCCTGGCTCTGCGCGGCGATGAGGCGTTCCTGCGTCTTTACGAAGCGCGCCTGGATGCGCTGAGGAAAACACGATGAGCACGAAAGTTCGGGTTGTCGGCTCCATCTGTACGGCCGTCTGCATGGTTGTTGCCTTGACAATCGGTGGGTGTTCGACCGCATCTCGTGAAGGCGACGGCGTTGGGGGAAGCGACGGTGCTGGGAACGGCGGCGATGCCGCGGGCCCGGCGGTCGAGTCGGCGCGCACCGGCGACGCTCTGGATCAGCTGTTCGCTGGGGAGCTCGAAGTCATCGACCTGACCCACGCGCTCAGCCCGGATGCCGTGTACTGGCCCGGGTCCGATTCGAGCCCCTTCGAGTACGAGGCGCGTGCGACGCAGCCGAGTGGCGCCGTTTCGATGGGCGCGTACAGCACGCCCGAGCACCACGGAACCCATATCGACGCGCCCATCCACGGCGGCGACAACCTGCCCACCGTGGACCAGCTAACCGCCGCCGATCTCTTCGGCCCCGTTGCGGTTATCGACGTTTCGGCGCAGAGCGCCGCCGATCCCGACTACGCCGTAAGCCGCGACGATCTGTTGGCCTGGGAAGAGCGCAACGGGCCTTTGCCCGTGGGCGTGATCGTGTTGATGCGCAGCGGCTGGAGTGAGAAGTACGCCGACGCCGCCGCCTACCGGAACCAGGACGATGATGGCCGCATGCACTTCCCCGGCTTCTCCGAGGCGGCGGCTCGGTTCCTCATCGATGAGCGCGAAATCCGGGGAATCGGTGCCGACACCCTGAGTGTAGACCCCGGCGCCGGCCGCGGATTCCCGGCCCACGGAGTGGTCAACGGCAGCGGCAAGTTTCACCTCGAGAACGTCGCCAACGTCCACCGGCTGCCCGAGGCAGGCGCCTACCTGATCGTCGCCCCGATCAAGATCGCCGGTGGCTCGGGAGGCCAGGTACGCATCTTCGCCATCCTGCCCTGACGCCCGGTGGATCGGCCGCCGCCGCCCGCCCGGCGGATCGCCTTGCGGAGCGCCGCCGGCACGTCGTAGCCGAGGTCGAGAGCCCGATTCATCGATGCGGCGGCGCGATTCGGCTTGTCCAGGCTCATGTAGACGACGGCGAGGTTGTTGTGAACGAGGCCGTCGTCGGGGTCGAGAGCGAGGGCCTCCATATAGGCCTCTTCCGCGCGTGCGAATCGGCCGATCTGCAGGCGCGCGTGGCCGAGGTTCACCCAGCCGACACGCAACAGCGGGTCGAGCTCGAGGGCGCGCTCGTAGTGCGCGCAGGCCGCCTCCGGCTTGTTCATGGTGGCCGCCAGCACGCCGACCTTCAGCCAGGTGTCGGCGGCGTCGACGTCGGCCCGAGCGAGGCGCCACATCATGCGCAGCATCTCGCCGCTCAAAGGCGGTTCATCGTTGCGGATCATGCGGTCTCGGTGGAGCTCGAACAGAGCGCCGTTGAGCTCGTCAATTCGGCTCCCGGGGGCCGTGGGATCCATCAGATTGCCCGCTCCGAAGCGATGGATCCCGCCGAAGATGTGGGCGATCTCGTGAGCCATCAGCCGTCCTGATTCACACAGCTGGGAGCCCACCCGCAACACAACGTAGCCACGCGAGTAGGCGGCGAGACCGTCCTCGACGAACTGCCCCGCGCGCGCGGTCTGTGCATCAGCCGGGACGAGTGCGACGACGATGTCGGCGCCCCCGTGGTCGACGGTTCGCACGAGCTGCGAGCGTAGTGCGTAGATATCGTCGTCAGCCGAGTAGTCGGTCCATGGCACCCGATCGCGCACCCGGAGTCTTCGCCCGATGGCCGACTCGAGCAATGCGCTGGCGCGAGAGGCGGCGCATTGGAACTCGCCGTACCAACCACGCCGCTGGGCCAGCTGGGCGACGATCGCTACGCGGACTTGCAAGTCGGGGCCGGGTTCGAGCCGTGGCTCCACCGATTGCGAAGTCGCGTTGCCGGGAAGGAGAAAGCTCACGGCGAGGACCGACGGCAACACGATTGCCCGGGAGCGGAACCGGTTGCGAGCCATCGCTCGATGACCTCCTTGTCGGACGAGCTGCGAGTCGGACGATTAGCTTGGCGGATCACGGGCCGCGTTTCAAGAAGGGTGAGATGACCCGTGCGGCCTTTCGGGCGAGGTGAAATGACCTGTTCCACCCGTCAAGCCGGAGCCGGTGAGTGAATGGAGCTCGACGACCCGATCGGCTATCTTGTTAGCCCGCCGCGCGGAATGACCCGCAGCGTGAGACTCGGCCAGATCCATGCCCCACCGCATCCACGTTTCCTATTTCAGCGACATCCTCTGCGTCTGGGCCTACGTTGCCCAGGTGCGTCTCGACGAGCTGGAGCGCCGCCACGGCGCGGACATCGTCGTTGATTACCACTTCATACCCATCTTCGGATCCCCCGAGCATCGCATCGGACAGGGATGGGAGGGCCGGGGCGGATTCGAAGGCTACGCGGCACACGTCACCGAGATCTGCGAGGACTTCGAGCACGCCGCCCTGAACGCGGAGACGTGGTTCAACGTGCGCCCGACGAGCTGCGGGCCCGGCCATCAGTTCCTCAAGGCGATCCAGGTGCTCGAAGCGGACGGCGAGATCTCGACGGAGGGGAGCGACGATTTCGACGGCCGCTCTCTCTTCGAAGAAACCGCCTGGACCATTCGGCGGGCGTTCTTCGAGGACGGCCGCGACGTTTCTCGCTTCGATACGCTCTGGGACATCACCATGGACCTGAGCCTGCCGGTCGACGCGATACAGGAACAGCTCAACAACGGCCGAGCGCTCGCCGCGGTGCTTCGCGATGCGGAGCTGCGCGACGAATACAAGATCGAGGGCAGCCCCACGTACCTCCTCAATCACGGGCGGCAGAAGCTCTACGGCAACCTCGGCTACAAGGTTATCGAGGCCAACGTGGAGGAAGTTCTGCGGCGGCCGAAGGACGCTGCGAGCTGGTGTTAGAGGGCGAAGGCTCCTCCCTCGCTCTTCAGATCGTCGTCGCCGTTGCGCTGTTGATGCTGGGTCGGCGGCTGTACTGGCTGTTTGTCGCCGGTGTCGGCTTTGTCGTCGTCATGAGCCTGGCGGGCGAGTATCTCGACATCGACGAGGGCTGGGTGACGATGGCGCTGGCCGTGGCCGCCGGGGTCGTCGGAGCGTTGTTGGCCGTGTTCGTGCAGAAGCTGGCTGTGACATTGGCGGGGTTCGCCGCGGCGGCCTACGTTGCCGCCATGATCGCGGAGGAAATCGGCAGGAGTGGGCAGCTTGTGACCGTGGCGGTTCTCGTCGCCGGTGTTCTGGGAGGGCTGCTTGCCAGCTTCTTGTTCGACCGCGCGTTGATCCTGCTGTCATCGTTGGCGGGGGCGGCATTGCTCGTCGATGCCCTCGGGGTCCGGCACGAGGCGGCGTTGACGGTGATGTTCGTTGTCGCTATCGCCGGCATGGTCATCCAGATCAACATGTTGCACCGCGACCGCGGCTCCGAGGCCAAGGCGGCGGGAGGATAGACAACCAGCCATGAAGGTGAGAGAACGTCCCGGTTGGGACCGCTACTACCTCAATATTGCGCGCACCGCCGCGACCCGCTCCAACTGCGTCCGCCGACAGGTCGGGGCTCTGGTCGTGAAGCAGAAATCGATCATCTCGACCGGCTACAACGGCACGCCGATCGGTGTCAGAAATTGCTTCGACGGCGGTTGCCTGCGCTGCCAGTCGGACGCGCCGCCGGGCGAGAGCTACGACACTTGCGTGTGCGTGCACGCGGAGCAAAACGCCATCGTCCTGGCCGCCCGCCACGGCAACGCCATCGAGGGCGGCACGCTCTACACGACGCTCAGACCTTGCTTCGGGTGCCTCAAGGAAGCGATTCAGGCCGGCATCGTCGAGATCGTCTACGAGGACGGCGAGGCGTATCCCGAAGAGCTCGAGGCCGCCTACCAGCGATTACTCGAAGAAGCCGACCTGGTGCTGCGACAGCACGCCGACGACTGACTATCTCGAGGCCGGCGCCTGCACGATCTGCCCGTTGAGCATGATCAGGTCGCAAACATGGGACCCGCCGGTCCACGGCGACGGCGGAGTCGGCCCGGCGGCGCCGTCGGCTCCCAGCGAGGTCAGCTCGAAGCTTCCACTTCCCATCACGTAGACGAAGCCGTTGCCCCACCCGTCCGCGGCGGGGACCTTCTCCAGGTAGCCGCCGTCCTCGAGGTCGGCCAGGCTGCCGGCGTACGAGCCGGTATCCGCGCGCATCAACGCATTGGCACGCCCGATCGCTTGCATGTCGGCGATGGTCCGCTGGCGCTTGGTCTCGTCGAGCGGGGCACCCGCTCCGGCCAGCGCGTCGATCCTGATGTCGGCGGTTCTGCTGATGATCAACCAGAGCGCCAAGGCCACGATCACCAGGGCCAAGAGCAGGGCGATGAGCGAAGCTCCGCGTTCGTCTCGCATGGGGCGAGTCTAACAGCGTAGACTCGCCCCGAGCACGGGACTGTTCCTCGAACTCCAGTCGGAGCCATCGGCATGGCGGCAAGCTGTCCCGAGTGCGGCGCCCCAATCCCTGCCGGGAGCCCTTTCGGGCAATGCCCCCAGTGCCTCCTGGGCCTCGGGCTCGATACGCCCGCGACGCTCACCGCCGATGTCGAGCCGGAGATCTCCAGCGAAACCGAATCGCTGTTGCGCGGCAGGCTCAAGGTCGGCGTCGGGATGATCATGGTCGGGTTGGTTCTCTTCGTAATCAGGGACCTCGTCTACCACCCGGACCAGCCGCTGGCGACCGCCGCCGATTGGATCGACGCGTTCGGCGTGCGGGCTCTGCTGTTGGCTTTCTATGTCGCCACGCTCGCTCTGCTGCGAAGCGGCCGGCGGCTCTCTCTCCAACAGCTCAGAAATCTGGAAGTCGTCATCCTCTGGGCGGTGGCGCTCTGGTTCGCGAGCGACCGGTTGTACTTCACGCGGTGGGCCATTGCCCGGCAGGATGCCGGCGACACACTGTTCGCCGTCGCCTTCGCGGTGATGACGTACTTCGCTCTGCTGAGCGCGTACGGCTTCTTTTCGCCCAACACGTGGAAGCGGGCGCTGGGCATGACCTCGCTGCTGGCGCTTACGCCGCTGGCGGTGGTCGTGATCATCGGGATTACCGACGAGGACGCGGTTCGCTTCTTGCTCGAGTCCGGCACCTGGTCGCAGATCTCCAGCATGGCGTTGATGCTGGTGATCGGCGTGATGATCGCCACCTGGGGCTCGCACCGCATCCACACCTTGCGGCTCGAGGTCTTCGAGGCGAAACGGCTCGGGCAGTATCGGTTGAGCGAACGAATCGGCAAGGGGGGCATGGGCGAGGTCTGGCGCGCCGACCACCGATTGTTGGCGCGGCCCGCCGCGATCAAGCTGATCAAGCCGGAGATGATCGGCGGCGGCGACCCGGTGGCCGCGCATGACTTCATGCGTTCCTTCGAGCGCGAGGCGCAGATCACCGCGGGGTTGCGCTCGACCCATACCGTGGTGCTGTACGACTTCGGCATGACCGCGGACGGTGCCTTTTACTACGTCATGGAGTTACTCGACGGCAGGGATCTGCACACGCTGGTGAAGGACTTCGGTCCGCTCGACCCCGCCCGGGTCGCAAACCTCCTCGAGCAGGTATGCGACTCGCTCGCCGAAGCGCACGAAAAGGGCCTCGTGCACCGCGACATCAAGCCGGCCAACATCCAGGTTTGCCGAATGGGGACCCGATACGACTTCGTCAAGGTTCTGGATTTCGGCCTCGCCCGGGCGCACACGCGCCGAGGCGCTTCGTCGCCCGAACGTGAATCGGCGATCACGGTGATCGGCACGCCCTCGTACGTCGCTCCGGAGACGGCCACGGGCGACGCCGTCGACGCCCGCGCCGACCTCTACTCGCTCGGTTGCGTCGCCTACTGGCTTCTCACCGGTCGCCCGGTGTTCGACGCGAGCACGAGCGCGGAGCTGGTCCTCATGCACGTCGAGCGGGAGGTCGAGCCGGTCTCGGCCCGCGCCGAGCAGCAGATCCCGCCGGAGCTCGAGGCGATCGTTCTCTCGTGCCTCGAAAAGAACCCCGATGACCGCCCGCAGAGCGCGGAGGATCTGGCGCGTCGGCTGAGCGAGACGGGCCTGGCCGAGCAATGGACGCAGCGCCGCGCTCGCGACTGGTGGCAGACGAACACAGACCAGGCGGGGTGAGGTAGACGGTTGGGCGCGGAGATCGAGGCTGCCCTTCGCGTGAGGTGCGACTACTTGAGCGGCTTCGCCGCGTCTGAGGTTCACGGGAGGGGCGAGATCTCGATACTGCCCTTCGCGTGAAGTGCGGGTTCTTGAGCGGCTTCGCCGCGTCTGCGGATCGCAAACACACGCGAGAGGACAGCATCGAGATCAC
>CAYSHI010000484.1:0-13503 GCA_964430745.1 uncultured Acidobacteriota bacterium
TCGGCGTGGGGCGCGTTGACCAGCAGAATACGCATCGTGTGATAATAGTGGACTGCAACGGAAGAATCGTTAGTGTCGCAGATGGGATTTGCGGACGAGGTCAAGGCGCGGCGAGGAAGACGATGCGGCGTGCATCGTCGACGAGCTGCGACGCCGAGATCGGCCGCAACTGCCCATCTGTCCGTAGGATGGCGGCGAAATGGGGGCGTCTGCGGCGTTGTTCCTCCTTGACGATGCGCACGGCATCGCCGCGTCGGAGCGCCTTGCATCCGCCCCCATTTCGCCACCACGACACTAACGATTCTTCCGTTACAGTCCACCAGCGCCCCCTCGACGCGAACCAGGATTTGACCCATGAGAAAGTGCTGCTCGACGCGAGCCTTTGCCCCGACGGTCGCGCGCCCCGTCTATCCTGGAGTCGTCGCCATTGCGGCCACCGGGCTGGCGCTGCTGTCCCTTATCATCGCCCCCGCGGCAGCGGCGCAATCGGGTGTGAACTTCGAAAAGCCCCCGACCTGGCGAGTTCGCTACGATACCGGCGAATCCGGCGAGCGCGCGCATCTCGTGATGCGGCCCGGTTGGCACGTCAATCCCGGACCCGGCGCGATCCTCTGGGACCCCGGCTCGATCGCCGGCGGCAACTACGCGGTCGGCAGCACCATCTTCCTGTTTCCCGCAGGCCAGGGGGATCCCCCGGCGCAGGTCGACACGCCGTACGGTTTGCTTCTTGCCGGTGAGGACCTAGACGGAGCGTCGCCCTCGTACATCACTTTCCTGCTGCGCAACGACGGCAGCTTCCGCGTCGCGCACCATGCCGGCGACGAGACGCACGAGATCGTCCCCTGGACGCCCCACGAGGCCGTCGTCGTCTGGGCCGAGCAGAGCGAAGGGACCGCCAAGAACCTCCTCGCGGTGGACGTCACCGACGAGTTCGTGACCTTCTGGGTGAACGACGAACAGGTCTCGTCGCTTCCGCGGGCCGAGCTACCGATGTCCGGCATCGTCGGCTTGCGTGCCGGCGCCGGCCTGAGCCTCCACATCAGCGATATTTCCATCGGCCCCAACCGTCGCTAGCGGGCACATGCGTTTCGCGACGTTCGAGGGGCCTACCGACGCTCTTGGGGCTCGCGACGCTCTTGGGGCCTCGCGACGCTCTTGGGGGTCCGCGACGCTCATGGGTCCTCGCGACTCTCAATCGCGTAGAACGAGGCCGAGGATCTGGACTTGCCTCAGATCGGGCTCGCCGAGCTCGAGGGTGGCTGTCACCGGGTCGGTGGCTTCGAGCGCGGAGCCCGGAGGTGCGCCTTTCACGCCGATGGCGGCGTGAAGCATCTGGAACTTGTCGCGCAGGTCCGTTTGTATCCCGAGATCCCGAAGCGCCGCGACGGCGCTTTCCGTGAGCTCGCGTGAAGCGTCGAATTCGGTGACCACCAGCACCGGGGATCCCGGCGGGATCTCCCGAATGAAGTCGGCCATCGCCTCCGAGTCTTCGACGTACCAGGACACGTTGAACTCGCGGCTGTTCACGATCTCGCCGGTATAGGGGTCGAGGACGACGAGGAAGTAGCCCTTGTCGGGTCGGAACACCCGCCCGTTCACCTGCACGCGAGAGCGCTCGCGGTCGGCCCGCAACAAGACGTCGGCGGGCAAGCTCACGCCGGTGTTCCCCACTGGGTGTGGCACCGCGGTTTCCGAGAATCGATAGTCGGCCCAGATGTGAAAGACGTTGATGCCACGTACGAGATGATCGCTGCCGAAATCGATCTCGTGAGACGCCGGCCGGACCGCTTCTTCTCCACGGGCCTCCATCAGGATCTCTCCGTTGAGCGACACCACCAGCTCGCCGATGGTGTCGTCCCGGCCGGAGGACACCTGTGCATCGAGCATCATGGCGCGCTTGTCCGCCAGCGCCGATCTCGGCCAGCGGCGGTAGAGCTCCGTATCACGGCCCCGGTCGACGAGCTCGAGCACGTAGTTGTCCCCGAAGCGGGCGCGCGTCTGCAGCGCTTCGGGTTGCGATGCGATGACGCGGATGACACGGCGACGGTCGCGGGGGCGGTACTTGTCGGTGCGAACCACGAGGTATCGCGGATGGAAGTGCTCCCAGAGGAGCTGGAGCTGCGGTTGCTCCAGATCGTTCTCTTCCTCGATCTCCTTGTATTCCCAGGGATAGAGATATCCGGCGCCGTTGACCGTGCGCCGGTCGTAGACCTGCGACAGGTACAACGCCCAGGGATGACGACGTCGATCGAGCGGATACTCGATGACGGCCCCGTCTTCGGCGACTTCCGTCAACCAGCGCTCCACCTCGCCGGTTTCGGGTACCGGCCGCAGCGATGTCATGCGGAACGCCAGGTCCGCATTGAGTGCCGCCAGTATGGCCGCGACCAGCACGGCGCGGCGGCCGGGAGATACTTTGCTCAGCAATTGCAGTGTTCCGAAGCCGGCGAGCACGGCCACGCCGAGCACGAGCAGAAGCGACAGTCTGTCGGGGGCGCGGATCATCAGGCGGATCGGAAGGAGATCCAGCCTCCACAGCCCGGACCCGGCGTCCGCCGAGCCCACTGACACGTTCGGCCCCATGGCAAGGAACGCGCCCGCCACAGCCAGGGCCGTGTAGGTGACGATCGGTGTGAGGTGCGGCCTCACCTGCCCGGCGCGGCCCGCGAATGCGAGCCCGGCGATGGTGAGCGCCAGGCCGAATAGGGCAAACGGCGCCAACGGGCGCAGCAATGTCAGAACGGGGGAGTCGACTCCCCCCACAACGGCGGCCAGCGTCGTGACGAGCACCAACGCCGAGGAGGATCGCAGCGCCCACCGCAGGAACATGGCCTTCTTCGACGCGGCCCGGCGCGGCACGCGGCCGAGCAGTGCGAGGGCGGGGAGAGTGAGCAGGATGACGACGATCCCCGGGAAAACTCCGCTTCGAGTCTCTGTGGCTGATCTCAGTGCCTCGGCGTACGGTGCGCGGGAGTTGAAAGAGGGCGATACGAGCCCGCCGAGGGTGGCGGAATTGCCCGTCAGGGTGGGTAGAGTCTCGCGCCCTTCGCCCGTCCGCGGAGGCCACATGCTGCCGACCTGCTGGTAGACCCGGGCCAACGGCAGCAGCGCGATGCCGCACAACAACGCGGTCATCGCGAGCGCGAGCACTCGCCGCCGGAGGTCGACCGGGTCGGCGACCATCGTCCACAGCGCCACGATGCCGATGGCCACCGCGCCGATGATGGCGACGTGCCAGGAAGAAAATGCCACCAACATCGTCGCGCCGGCGAGGCCCCCCCAGCGTGGCCACGTGGGCCGCTCGAAGTAGAGGTGGAGCATCAACAGGGCAAGAGGCAACCACTGGGTCGCCAGAAGGTGCGCCTGGGGAAGGTGATACGCGTGGTAGGTGCTGAACGCGAAGGCGCAACCGCCTACCAGGCCCGCAGCCTCCGAGCCGGTCAGCCGCCGGACCAGCAGCCAGGCGCAAACGGCATTAAGGAAGAACGTCACGATGATCATGACGTTGTACAGGAAAGCGCTGCCGGCGCCGGCTGCCGCGAGCGGGGCTGCCAGCAGCGCGCTAGCCAGTTGGTGGTCGAGGATCGCGATGGTGCGGGGGAACGGATAGAAGATGTTCCCGTCCATCAGGTGCGCGGGATCGCGGCCTATCTGCAGCGCAAGCTCGTTGAGGGACCACAGGCCCGCCGTGATATCGGGGTCGTCCTGGATGGCGCCTGAGAGGTCGCGCGCCAGGGGCCACGTGTGCAGCACGCTGAGCACGGCGAAGAGGGTGACGATGCCGAAGATTCGCGCAACCGCCCGGGACGAGGGTGTCGCGGGCCGCGCCGAGGGCGCCGCCGACGCGGTCGGCGATACGGTCGACTCGGCCGGGGATACCGGGGACTCGGCCGCGGGCTTTGCGGATCGGGCCCCGGAGGGGTGAGGGTCGGTCGGTTTTTCTGACTCTGGCTTGCTGTCCATTTCAGGCGCGATTATCTCACTGAAGTACCGCGCGTCGCCCGGGACCACGCAGATGGACCGCCCTGGCCGTCGAAGTCCGAAGCGACCCATGGCGGGCCGCCCGGACTCCCCTGGCGGGACTGTAGGTTTCTACTCGCGGGGGAACAGCGCCCGGAAGACGAGATCGGTGCGGTTCTTGTAGCTCGCCCAGCCCGTACCATCGCGGACTTCGCCCCCTTCGACGGCGTACCCGCGTTCGCGTAGAAACTCGAAGAACCCTCGGCTGCGAAAGCGAGCGTCCCAGTTCTCTTGCGGGTTCTGCGCGTCGTGGCTTCCCCACTCGATATAGATGTCGAGGGGCTGTTGGTCGCTGTTCGTTACCAGGTCTTCCAGCGGGATCCGGCGCGAATCGTTCATGACGACGGTCTGAACGGCAAGCTTTGCGGCGATGCCGGGCTGCCGAAAGGCGGTGTACAGGGCGGGGTACGAAAACCAACCGGCGCCGATGTTGGCTCGTCCTTCGGGGGCGGCGACCGTGCGGAACGTCTCATCGACGTAGGGCACGAGCTCTTCGGCCCACATGCGGGCGTAGAGGTCGGCGTTCCCGACGCCGGGAACCACCAACTTGATGTTCGGAGCGGCGAAGATGAACACCGCGATGACCGGAGGTTGGCCCGCGGCGATGAGGTTGTCGAGGCTTGTGGGTATCTCCCCGTGTGCCAGTACCTCGAAGCCGCCATGGTAGTAGGCCACCGGATATCGCTCGTCGCTCTTGTCGTATCCGGGCGGCAGATAGACGCGTATCGGAAGCGTCGGGCCGAGAATCTCGGTGGCGATGGTGTGCTCGACGACTCGACCCCGCGGTGTGCCTTCGGCAGGTGTCTCGAGATGCGCGGCCGGTTCCCAGTCCGGCATGGCCAGCCACGACATGTCGCTGTCGCTGCCGTCCGACATGATCTCCATTTCCGGTCCGTAGACCTCCGACACCGTGGCCCGGCTGTTGCGCGGGTCGCGAATTTCCTCGTAGTCGCGGATGAAGCGATAGTTGATGCGCGCGTCGGGCTCGAGGCTTGCCGAGTAGTAGAAGAGATCCGTTCCGTCGACGCGATGCATGCCGGCCTCCTGCTGCGCGCCGATCAGGTCGCCGGCAAGCGCCAGGTCTTCCGCCTCGCCGCGGTAGACGAAGTGAACCCGATCCCGCCCTTCGATGATCGGGAAAGTCTCCTGTGCCGCCAGGAAGCGGTCGACGAGCGCGGCTTTGTCGGAGGAGCCGGCCACCTCATCCAGGAAGGCAAAAAAAACGCTGCCAGCCGGAGCCACGCCGTCCTCGTTGACACCCTCGGTTACACGCTCGCCGACGCGGATGTCGATGCGAGCGAGCTCGCTGACGCTGCGCGCGTAGATGGCACCCCGGCCCACGCTTGGCGGCGACCACGTCATGTCCTGAAACACTTCGACGGCGACTCGCTCGCGGTATTCCTCGGGGCTCGCGTCGGCGACGTGGAGGGTGCCGTCCTTGGTGAGGATGATGAGCCGGGAGCCGGCGATCACCGGGAAACCGTCCCCCGGCGGCCGCGATTTCCACGCCGCTTCGCCCGTGGCGGCGTCCACGGCGGTGAGAAAACGGTTGCTGAAACCGTAAATGAAGCCCTCGTGGTAGACCGGAACCGAGTAACTATTGCGAATCGCCCGCGACTCCCAGAGTCGTGAGCCGTTGCGCGCAGGGTTCTTCGGCTGCAGGAGGATCGCGGTCGACGAGTGATCCTTGAAGGCGAGAAATACACGATCGGCGCCCGCCGCGACCGGTACCAGGCTCTCGGCGCCGAGGAACCCGTCGCCCCCATGCTCGATCTGCCAGAGGTGCTTGCCGGTAGCAGCATCCAGGCCGACCAACTTGGTTAGTCCCGTCGCCACCACCTGCCGGCGCCCGCCGACCAACATCGGTACCGGTGACTGATAGCTGACGGTGTCGTCGAAGGTGGTCCAGCGCAGCCGGCCAGTGGCGGGGTCGAATCCGGCGATCGCGGCTCCCGGCGCACCGATCTGCACGATCAGGGTGCCGGCCTCCATCAGCGGTGAGGTGGCGAAGCTGTAGGTGGGCGCGATGGCCCCGAGCTCTTCGACGAGGTCGATCGACCAGAGCATGGTGCCGTCGGCCACGTCGAGGGCGAGCAAACGCCCACGGGGGCTCAGTGCATAGACCCGGCCCCGGTCGATCAGCGGCGTGGACGTCGGGCCGTCATACGAACCGTCGTGCCCTCTGTAGCCGGGTCCCATCGACACGCGCCAGCATTCCTCACCGGTCAGCGGATCGAAGCCGGCGATGACGTCCTGGTCGCCGTCGGCAAACATCGTGATGACGACGTCGGTGCCAATGCTGACGCCCGAGTAGCCGCTACCGATCGGCCGTTTCCAGGCGACCTCGAGGCCGAATTCTCCCGCGCTCGGGAAGGGGTTCGCCCGAGCGACCCCTGTGGCCGTCGGGCCGCGGAATCCAGGCCACGGGTCTGGTGCGGAGTTTGGAGCTTGGGCAGGGGTCGGCCCGACTCCGCTGAGCAGGGAGCAGACCAAGAAACCGATGGCGACGACGCGGCGCATTGCAGAAGAGGTTACGGCTCAGGAGTGGGTTCGGACGCCCGGCCAGGGGGCGGAACCAGCGAGCCGGGTCTGTGAGGACGTGGCCCGTGAGGCCACGCTTGTCGAAACTCTACCCGTCGATCTCGGCCGGGGCAATGCGGGCGTCGCGGACGAATCCCGGCCGGAGCACCGCGGGGAACCTGCTCGGGTTGTGCCCTCCGGGGCAACACCTCCTGCGCTGGCCGATCGCGCCCGGGCTGTCGCCGTCGGCTACTCGGGCGGGAAAGCAGGTGGTACGCTGGCCGGCGCAAGGGAGTGAGAGCATGCTGTCGGAACTTCGAATGTATGGGCGCTTCGTCCTCGGGCTTCCGGGCTTTCTGCGTCGGCGGATCACGCTCGAGGAGTCGCGCGACGCCATTCGCCGCGGCCTCGCCGAGCGGAACGACAACTTCCTGCGGCTGCTTCGTCGCGGGATCTTCGACTATCCGCGCAGCCCCTACCTTCCGCTGCTGCGGCTGGCCCAGTGCGAGTTCGAGGATATCGAAGCGCAGGTGCGTCGGGATGGCCTCGAGCCGACGCTGGCCGCGCTGCGCGGGGCGGGCGTGTATTTCTCTTTCGAGGAATACAAGGGCCGCCAGGCGGTTGTTCGGGGCGGCGAGCACATCCCGCTGGATCCGCGGGACTTCACCAATCCCGTGACCGCTCGAGCATACGCTACGGAAACCGGGGGCACGAGCGATGGTCCGGCGATACGCGTCAACACCGACCTCGACAACCTCTGGTCGACGGTACCGCACCTGATGCTGGTTCGGCAGATCCACGGCGCCCTCGACGTTCCGTTCGGCCTCTGGCGGGGAACCCTTCCGGACCCCACCGGTGTCGGCAACGTGCTGCGCGCGGTGCCCTACGGCGGCACCCCGGAGCGCTGGTTTTCTCCCATCGTCGGGGAGGAGTTTCGTTCGAGCTTCAAGAACCGCCTGGCCAACGCCTACATCGTCCGCATGGCCCGTCTTTGCGGCGCCCCGTGCCCCTGGCCCGAGCCCGTGCCTCTCGACCGGGCCGCCGTGGTGGCGCACTGGGCCGCGGACGCTGCGGCGCGGCACGGCGGAGCTTTCCTGAGCGCTTCCGTTAGCCTGGGGGTGCGGGTCTGCGTTGCCGCCCTCGAAGAGGGTCTGGACCTGACCGGGGTCGTTTTCCTCGCCGGCGGAGAGCCGGCGACGGCGTCGCGGCGCCGGACCATCGAGCGCACGGGGGCACGCATGGCGCCGGTCTACATCAGCTCGGACATGGGTCCCATCGGCCTCGGCTGCGCCGCGCCCGCCAAGGCCAACGACCAGCACCTTCTCGAAGACTGCGTGGCGCTGATCCAACACCCGCGTCGCGTACTCGGCGACGGGATCGAAGTCGATGCCTTCTACTTCACCTCCCTCAGGCCGGCCGCCGCCACCATCCTGCTGAACGTAGAGAGCGATGACTATGGCGTGGTCGAAGAGCGTTCTTGCGGCTGCGCCTTCGAAGATCTCGGCTATCGACGGCACGTCACGGACATCCGCAGTTACGGGAAGCTCACGGGTGAAGGCGTCACACTGGTCGGCAGCGAGATGACCGAGATCCTCGAAGAAGTACTGCCGGGGCGCTTCGGCGGCAGCCCGCTCGATTACCAACTCGTCGAGGAGGAAAACGAGCACGGGCTCGGCCGGCTGGTACTGCTAGTGAGCCCGAAAGTCAGCATCCCGGGTGAGCAGCAAGTGATCGACGCGGTGCTCGACGGGTTGGACGAAGCGAGCGAGGCGGCCGGGATTGCCCGGCTGTTCTGGAAGCAGGCGAACACCTTCCGGGTCCGCAAGCAGGAGCCTCAATGGACACCACGCGGCAAGTTGCGGGCGCTGGAGCGCTCGCGGCGCTCGCCCGGCGACGATCCCGATGCGGCCCAAGAGCCGGTGGCGATGGTCTCCGACGGCGCCAAGGACGATCTCGCGCAGTGAAGCAAACGCGCATGACAACGGCATCGATCCAGGTTCTCCCGAAGGGGGTGCTCGGGCGCCTTCTCGCCTCATGCCTGCTGGTCTGGCTTCCGGCGTGTGCTTCGGGTGATGTTGGCCCGGAGCGGCCGACGCTCGACAAGGTTCGCGCCGTGGTGTTGCCGATCCTGTTCACCGCACCGTTCCATATCGCCGCGGCCGAGGGGTTCTTCGAGGATGAAGGCCTCGACGTCGAGTTCATCCGGCTGACGCGCAACATTGACGCCATCCCCGCCCTGGCTCAAGGGGAGGTCGACGTCGGCGGCGGGCAGCTTACCGTTGCCATGCTGAATGCGATCGCCGGCGGTTCCCGCATCCGTGCGGTGGTCGACAGCGGTCACCTCGCGGCCGACGGCTGCACGTTTGCCGGGGTCGTCGTGCGCAGCGAGTTGCTGCGCGAGGGGCGGGTGACCGATGCCGAGCAGCTCCGCGGCCGACGACTCGAGGTCGACCTCGTGCTGCCGCACGCCTACTGGCTGGAAGGGGCGCTGCGCACCGTCGGGCTCGGGTTCGACGACATGGAACTGGTCAACGTCCCCGCCGCCGCCACTGTTGAGGCGTTTCTCAGCCACGCGTACGATCTCACCTCAGTAACCGAGCCCCGTATCACCCAGATGGTGCAAACAGGGCAGGGGGCCGTGTGGATGGGGGTGCAGGAGCTGTTCCCCGATTACCCGCAGAGCCTGCTGTTCTTCGGCGCCTCGCTGTTGGACGAGCGCCCCGAGGTCGGCGAGCGGTTCACCGCGGCTTATGTGCGCGCGATACGCCAGTACAATGAGGGGAAGACGCCGCGCAACCTCGAGATCCTCGAAAGCGCCCTGCGCATGAGCCGGGCGGATCTGACCACCGCCTGCTGGGTTTCGATGGACGACGACGGCCACATCCCGTTGGCGGGACTCACCGGCTATCAGCAGTGGGTGATGCAACGGGGCCTCCTCGACCGTGTGATGCCGGAAGAAGAGCTTATCGAGACCCGCTTCATCGACGCTGCCATCGCGCGCCTGGCGCGCTGACGACGACCTCGAAGAGAATGCCCTTGCTGGCGTGACCACACGATACGTGTGCCATACAATCACCCGCACGCGGATTGCCTCGTCTCCGCATGCCGCCACCTTCCCAACAACTATCGAGAGTTCGGGAGTGTTCCCATGAAGCGCCTTCTCTTGACCTTCGCCTGCGTAGGTGCCGTCTTCTTCCTCCTGCCCGAGATTGCCCTGGCGCAGACGACCACCGGGACCATCGACGGCGTCGCTCGTGACGCTGACGGTGAGCCCCTTCCCGGTGTTGCGGTAGTCGCGAACAGCCCTGCTCTGATCCGGCGGGACCTCACCGTCTTTACGAACGCGGCGGGGTATTACCGGCTGCCGCTGTTGATTCCCGGCACCTACGAAGTGACGTACCGCGGTGGAGTGACAGACGGATGCGTGCATCGTACAATCATCGAATTGCAGACGTCGATATCTGCTATTGGTCCAGACGATAACCTCCACCTCGTTCCAACGCTCGAGGAGTAATCTCCCATGAAGCGCGTCATTGTCTCGATCTGCGTAGCTGCCGTCTTCTTGGCCGTGGGCCACGACATCTCGGCGCAAACGACCACCGGGATCATCGACGGAGTCGTTCGCGGCCCCGAAGGTGAACCGCTTCCGGGCGCGAGGGTGGTTGCCAATAGCCCGGCGTTGATCCAGCGGGATCTCACCGTGCACACGGACGCAACCGGCTACTATCGGGTGCCGCTGCTGATACCGGGGGCCTACGAGGTCGTGCTCACGATGGATGGCTTCCTGCCGGTGCGTGAGTCCGACGTCGTCGTTCGCGTGGGGCAAACCACCGAGCTCGACGCGGCACTCGCGCTGGCGACGGTCACCGAGACCGAGGTCGTCACGGCCGAAGCCCCGATCATCGATGCGCGGGCCGCCAAGTTGGGGTTCACCTATTCAGGCGACGTGGTGGGCAACCTCCCCGTGCCAAGAGTCATCAACGAGGTCTTCCACACCGCCCCGGGGGTGGAGAGCAACAACAACTACGGCAACGTTGCCCAGCCGGGTGTGGTTGACGTTCAAAACGTGCTCGGTGCCGGCGAGCGCGCGAACGACTACACCCTCGATGGGGCCAACGTCGCTGATCCGGCAGCGCAGTGGAATACGCAGCGGTTGATGCCGTTCGACACCATCGAGGAGATCCAGATCGTCAAATCGGCCAAGCCGGCGGAGATCCCTTTTCAAGGGGGCTTGTTCAACATCGTGACCAAGTCGGGGAGCAACGACCTGCACGGACAGGCCGGCTTCTATTTCGTCGACGAGGCCTTGCAGGGGTCGAACGGCCAGGATTTCCGCGACGAGGGCGTCGAATCGACCAACGAGATCGTCCGTGGTTACGAGGCCACCGCGAGCCTCGGCGGCAGGATCATAAACGACCGGCTGTGGTGGTACGGCTCGGCCCGCCATTTCGACGACACCTCGCGGATCTTCGGCTTCCCCGCGGAAATCGACGAGAAGATCACCAGCCTCTCGGGCAAGCTCACCTACCAGGCGAACCGGAACCACCGGATCGTCGCCACCGCCACAGGGTGGAACCAGGACGTGAGCCACTTCTTCTTCGGTTTCTCACCTTCGCTGGCGCTCGACGAAAATGCGGCGGCGGACCGTCCCGTCTACGGTCGGACCGTTGGCGGCCAATGGTCGGGTATACTCGGCGACAACGTCCTTGCGGAGGCCGGGCTCAGCTACACCGGACAGGGATACGACCAGCTCACGCAGCCCGGTGCGAGCGACGTTCCGTTTGTCGACCTGGCCACCGGCCATCGCTCCCGGAACCTCGGCGAGGGGTCGCGTGAGCTCGATACCTCCAAGGTCAGCGTCACGGGCAACGTGTCCTGGTTCGTTCCGGATGCGGCCGGCCGCCACGACATCAAGTTCGGCGGCGAGTATCTTCCCGCCGAGGTCGATCAGCGGTTCGACGACTTTGACGACCATCGATTGCACACGCTCTTCGGCCGCAACTTCGCGGTGCGTTTCCTGAGCACGCCGTCCAACGCCATCTGGGATGACACCACGGTGTCGTTGTTCGTGCAGGACGCCTGGACCATCACAGATCGGCTGACGGTCAACCTCGGCCTGCGCTTCATGCACAAGAACGTGACCTCGCCGGAGGTACAGTCCAGCGGCGGGTTATTCGCCGGCACGGCGATTGCGGATCGTTTTCCGGCGTTGAATGAGACGACGCTGCCAGCCACGGACATGGTTGACTGGAACACCGTGGAGCCGCGCTTCGCCATGACGTTCGCGCTCGACCAGGCGGGCCGCACGGTTCTGAGGGTCGGTGCGTCGCAGTACCACCACAACATCACCGCTTTCGACCTGTTTGTCTCCAATCCGGCATTTCCACTCAACTACGTCACGATGTGGTTCGATCGCAACGGAGACAGCGCCTTCCAGATCGGCGAGGATGGGCCGCTGCTGTTCTCGTTCGGCGGAGCCATCAACACCGTCGATCCGGACATGAAACCCGCCTACACCAACGAATTCGTCGTCGGCGTGAGCCATGAGGCAACGCGCGACTGGCAGGTGTCGGCGAATTTCATCCACCGCCGGGACAAGAATTTGTGGAACACCATCGACACGGGTGTTCCGTTCGATACATATACCCCGACGCCGGTTCTCGATCCCGGGCCCGATGGCGTCCCGGGTACGGGCGACGACGGCACGATCACGGTGTTCGCACAGGACCCCGACACGATCGGTCAAAACCAGCTCTTCATGACCAACCCGGAGGGCAGCGAGCGCACCTACAACGGTGTCGAGCTCACCGCCTCGAAGCGCTTCTCGAACAACTGGCAAGCCGTAGCCTCGTTGGTTGTATCCGACATGGACGTCATCAAGACCACGGGCGCCAACGAGACCCAGGGCGTATTCGACAGCCCCAACAACCTGATCAACGCCCAGGGGCGGGATCCCAACAACCCTCCGTTCCAGCTCAAGTTGCAGGGCACGTACGTGTTCCGCTTCGGCCTCGCGCTCAGTGGCTTCTACCGGCTTGCGGCAGGCGCCCCGTATACCCGCGAGCTGCCGGTCACGGGTCTTCCCCAAGGGCCGATCACGGTGTTCGCTGAGCCCCGCGGGACGAGCCAGGCGGACATGTCGAGCGTGCTGGACCTGCGCTTCGAGCAGAACTTCAACCTGGGTGCCGGCGCTGGCTCACGACTCGGTGTGATGGTGGACGTGTTCAACCTCTTCAACTCGTCGGCGGTTGGCAGCTACGGTGTGACCACCGGTGTGGACTACCGCCTGCCGCGTGCCATCGAGAAGCCGCGAGCGGCGCGCATCGGCGTGCGTTACATCTGGTAGGCACGAGCCCGGAGACCGTGGCGGGCCCGTGGCCCGTGGCGGCGGCACGCCGTCAGGAAATTGCCCGGCTATCGCAGCGACGGAATGCGGTCCGCCTGGAAGATCGTCCAGCCGCTGATCTGGCTGACGTCTTCGCCGGCGTCGATGATCATCTCGAAGACCTTTTCCGGGCTCTCGCCACCCGTGACTTCGAGCAGGCGTGCCCACTTGCGGCCTCCGACGACGTTGTTGGTCGGGACGCCGTTCGCGTCGACCAGGCGTCCGCCGTCGGTGATCAACACGTTGCCGGTGAGCGCCAGGCGGTCCGCGTCGCCAAGAAACGGGGTGTAGAACATCTCGCCTCCCGGGCCGCCGTAGGCCCACGTCTGGCGCACGGTCATGGTGTTTTCATCGATGGCGTACTCCACCGCACGGCTGTAGTTCTCCTCGTTGGGCACGCGCGACACCGGCGGGACGGCACGAAAGTTGCCGTTGTCGAACACCATGAGGTTGCCGGCCGGCGTGACCTGCGGCGCGTGGGGGTGATACGGCCACTCGAGCTCGCCCTCCGGCCGCAGCAAGTAGGGTCGAAACCGCTCGTTCCACCCCGCCGGATCGCCGAGGATCCACGCCAGTTC
>CAYSHI010000485.1:0-7934 GCA_964430745.1 uncultured Acidobacteriota bacterium
ACTAGGTGGCGAGGGCGACGGCGGGAGCGATTTCGCCAGCGTCAGGCAGGGCTTCGGGCCGGAAGGGGAGACGTTTGCCGGAGCGTTGATACGGCTCGAGGGAATCGGCAAGGCCTTCGTCATCGACAGCGAGGTGACGACACACGCCCTGCGCGATGTGAATCTGGAGGTCGGTCGAGGGGAGTTTGTCGCCGTCAACGGGCCTTCGGGATCGGGGAAGACGACCTTGTTGTCGATCTGCGGCCTGCTGGAGGAGCCGACTTCAGGTGGCTACGTGCTCAACGGCCATGACGTCTCGCACCTCAAGGCGAGCGCGCGAGCAGCGGTTCGCAACCGCGAAGTGGGGTTCATTTTCCAGAGCTTCAATCTCATCGGCGATCTGACGGCGGCCGAAAACGTCGAGTTGCCATTGACGTACTTGGGGTTGCCCTCGATCGAACGCCGCGAGCGGGTCGCGGCGGCGCTCGAGCGCGTCGACATGGTCGACCGGGCCAAGCAGATGCCGGGGCAGCTCTCCGGAGGACAGCAGCAACGCGTCGCCGTGGCGCGGGCGGTGGTGGGCGAGCCGGAGATCATCCTCGCCGACGAGCCCACCGGGAACCTGAATTCCCACCAGGCGGAAGCGGTCATCGCCATGTTGACGGAACTGCACGAGGCCGGCGCCACCATCCTGCTGGTGACCCACGACCCGCGCTGGAAGCAGACGGTCCAGCGCAGCGTCGAGCTTTTCGACGGCACCATCGTCGCCTGAAGCGCGGGAGGGCGTGACGGCGGCAGCCGCAAGGCGCGCGCCCGAAGACGCGACGCAGGCGTACATGGGTCGTACGTCGAGGAGCCGTCGAGGGCGCGCAACGCCGCGGCTGCCGCCGTCACGCCCTCCCGCGACGTGGGTGCTTGTGACGACAGTGGGCGGCCGCTGCTGTAGAATGCGGCGCGATGGACAACGGCCCGCTGATCACGAACGACGCCGTCAACCTCGGGATCCTGATGACGATCCTGGCGTTCGTGTTCGTGACCTCGCACAGCGAGCAGCCGTTCTGGAAGCGCTTTTACTCGGTCATTCCGAGCCTGTTCGTTTGCTACTTCCTGCCGTCGATCTTCACCACGCTGGGTGTTTACGACCCCGACCAATCGCAGCTTTACTTCGTCGCCTCGCGCTACCTGCTCCCGGCCAGCCTCGTCTTGCTGACGCTGAGCATCGATATCCCGGGGATCATCCGCCTGGGGCCGAAGGCCGGGATCATGTTTCTGACCGGCACGGTGGGGATCGTCGTCGGCGGTCCGCTCGCGATCCTCGTCGCCTCCGCGGTCAACCCGGAGATCGTCGGCGGCGCCGGGCCCGACGCCGTCTGGCGCGGAATGACGACGGTTGCCGGTAGCTGGATCGGCGGTGGCGCCAACCAGACCGCGATGAAGGAAGTCTTCGGTGTCGGCGATGACATCTTCTCCGTGTGGATTGCCGTCGACGTGATCGTCGCCAACATCTGGATGGCCTTTCTTCTCTACGGCGTCGGTCGATCCGCCAAGATCGACAGGTTCATGCGTGCCGACACCTCGGCGATCGAAGACATCAAGCAACGCGTCGAGGCCCATCAAGCTCAGATCATGCGGATCCCGAGCTTGGCCGACACCATGACCGTGCTCGGTGTCGGGTTCGGCATCATGGGGCTGTCTCACCTGATCGCAGACATCATCGCGCCGTGGCTGCTCACCAACGCGCCGTACCTCGAGGACTATCAGCTCACCAGTCCGTTCTTCTGGCTCGTCGTGATCTCGACCACCGTGGGTCTGATCCTCTCGGGCACCAAGGCGCGCGACCTCGAAGGCGTCGGCGCCTCGCGCGTGGGCTCGGCGCTTCTCTACGTGCTGGTGGCCACGATCGGGATGCGCATGAACCTCCGGGCGATCGCGGAGAACTTCGAGCTTTTCGTCGTCGGGCTGATCTGGCTCGGCTTCCACGCCATTCTTCTCATCGCCGTCGCCAAGATCATCCGGGCGCCGTTCTTTTTCCTCGCCGTGGGCAGCCAGGCCAATGTCGGCGGCGCCGCCTCGGCGCCGATCGTTGCCTCGGCGTTCCATCCGTCCCTGGCCCCGGTCGGCGTGCTGCTCGCCGTTCTCGGCTACGCTCTCGGTACCTATGGTGCGTTGCTGTGCGGCCAGCTCATGAGGCTCGCCGCTCCCTGATCTCGCTGATCCGCTCCGCGCGACTCCGGCATCGGGCGACGAGGGTGTTGATGGTGGGGCGAGGGGCCCACGTGGACGATCCGTCGCGTGTGTGCTACCAATGACGCCCGCACCGTCCGTTTCCCGGATTCACTGGGGGCCAGCAACGTGACACCGGTACTCTCCCCACCGATTCTGTCTCTCCGTGCGCGCATCCGCCGGCTCCGCCCGGGATGGGTGCTGCTCGCCGTTGTCGCGTGGTTGTTCACGGCCGGTGTCTCGGCTCCGCCGCAGCAGAGCCGCTCCAACTGGCCGCAGTGGCGCGGTCCGCTGGGCAACGGAGTGGCGCCCGACAGCGGCGCGCCCCTGCGCTTCAGTGCCACCGAGGGCGTCAAGTGGAAAACGGAGATCCCGGGCCGAGGATTGTCGACGCCCGTGATCTGGGACGACCTCGTTTTCGTGACCACCGCGGTGCCGTTGGTCGAAGAGGAGTCGTCGGACGACCGGCCGCGGCGTCGTCAACCGAGGCTCGTGGAGCACGAGTTCCGCCTCCTGGCACTTCGCCGCGCCGGCGGCACGGAGGCGTGGAGTCGAACGGCGACCACCGCCACGCCGCATGAGGGATATCACCGGACGTATTCGAGCTTTGCCAACGCCTCACCGGTGACGGACGGCGACCGCGTCTACGCTTTCTTCGGCTCGCGCGGGCTGTACGCGTACGACTTCACGGGAGAGCTTGTCTGGCAGCGTGACTTCGAGGTCGTGATGGAGACCTTCGGCCAATTCGGCGAGGCTTCGAGCCCCGCGCTGCACGGCGACACCATCGTGGTGCTGTTCGACCACCAGGGCCAGTCGTTCATCGAGGCGCTCGACAGCCGCTCGGGCACGACGCGTTGGAAGCAGCTCCGCGACGGAGACACGGCCTGGAGCTCGCCCCTGATCGTCGAGGACGCGGGTCGGGAGATGGTCATCGCCAGTGGCAGCGATGGGATCACCGCATACGACCTCGTCACCGGCACGGTTGTCTGGCAGTCGACGGACATGAAGCCTCACCCGATCCCGACTCCCGTGGCCGGCGAGGGGCTCTTGTTCGCAACCCTCGCTTCCGCCGAGCGCAGTATCCATGCGATTGATCTGAGATCCGGCACCGGAGGCGCCTCATCCGTGAGATGGCAGCTCGAAAAGGCGGCCTCCTACAACCCCTCGGCACTGCTTTGGGACAACGAGCTGTACCTCGTTCGCGACGGCGGCCTGAGCAGCGGCGCCAGTCGGCTGTCGCTGATCGACGCGGCGAGCGGCGAGCCACATTACCTGCACGTGAGACTGCCGAACAGCTACAGCATCAAGGCCTCTCCCGTCGGCGCGGGTGGCCGCGTCTATCTGGCGACGGAAGAAGGCGATGTCGTGGTGATTCGTCGCGGCCCCGATATGGAGGTTCTGGCGATCAACCCGATGGGAGAACCGTTCATCGCCTCGCCGGCGATCGCGTCGGGTGAGATCTTCCTGCGCGGGCGCACCCACCTGTTCTGCATTTCGGGCGACGACGGGAGCTAGTCGCCGGAGCTTCGCAGAATCGTCACCGGGTCCGTGTGACTCCCCACGTCCGACGCCGGCTCGGGGCCTTGGGCGTGTCAGCCGACGAACTTGTAGCCCATTCCGTGGACGGTGCGTATGTGCTCGGGGTGCTTCGGGTTGGCCTCGATCTTTTGCCGCAGCCAGGCGACGTGGACGTCGACCGTGCGTGTCGACGGCATCGCGTCGTAGCCCCAGACGTTGTTGAGCAGCTCGTCGCGTGACAGAACGCTGCCGCGGTTCTCGATGAAGTACCGAAGGAGCTGGAACTCACGCGCCGACAGCTCTACGGACTCGCCGGAACGCACCACTTCGGCCTTGCGAAAGTCGACCATGACCTCGCCGAACTCGTAGGCGTCGGAGCTGTGCACGGTTGCGGACGTCGCCGAGCGGCGCAGCAGCGCCTCGATGCGGGCGAGCAGCTCGAGGTTCTCGAACGGTTTGGTCAGATAGTCGTCGGCGCCGAGCTTCAAGCCGACGACCTTGTCGGATACCTGGCCGCGGGCTGTGAGCATGAGGATCGGCACGGAGAGCCCGTCTTGGCGCAGGTCACGGCAGATGTCGAATCCGTTCTTGCCGGGGAGCATGACGTCGAGAACGATCAGGTCGAAAGCTCCCTCGGAGGCGAGCGCGTAGCCGGCGTCGCCGTCCCCGACCGTTTCGACATCGTATCCCTCGCTACGCAGCCGGTCCGAGAGCGTGAGCTGCAGTCCGGGCTCGTCTTCGACTAGGAGAATCCGCTTCGCCATGCGGCGATCTTAGCAGGATGCCGAGCAACTCCCGGGGATGCCGATACGGATAGCGTGGCGGCGGATGCGGCGCCACGCAGGCGACGTTCCGGTTGCATCGTCGAGGAGGGACGAGCCTCAAACCGCCGGCAGTTGCACCAGGAAGGTACTCCCGGAGCCCGGTGTGCTCACGGCTTCGATATGCCCGCTGTGCGCTTCGACGACCTGCTTGACCAGGCTGAGGCCGAGGCCGCTCCCCTGGATCTGCGCCGCCCGGGCGCGATCTCCGCGAAAGAACGGCTCGTACAGATGCGGCATCTCGCTGCTGGGGATGCCGTCACCTTGATCGTGGATGGCGACCTGCACCGAGGCATCGGAGCCCGACCCGACGGCGCGAGCTTGCACGGTTATGACGCCTCCTCGGCGGCTGTACTTGACCGCGTTCGATATCAGGTTCTGCATCACCGAGGTCAGCGCCGCGCGGTCGCCGAGCACCTGCGGCAGTGATGCCGGGAGCTCGCGGTTCACCGTTACGGAGTGGTCATCGGTCCAGGTGCTGTTCGCCGAGATCGCATCGTCGATGGTGGCGAGCATGTCGACCTCGACCTGTTCGAACTGCACGCTTCCGGAGCGCATCTTGGCGAACAGGAGGACCCGCTCGACCATGTCGGAGAGGCGGCGGCCCTCGCGGTTGATGAGCTCACCGTATTGCCGGGTCTTGTCCGGGTCGTGGACGACGTCGTCGGCGAGGTTTTCGCCGGCCGCCCGGATGACCGCGAGCGGCGTGCGCAGCTCGTGAGAAACACCCGCCACGAACTCCATTTGCTGGGCGGCGAGGCGCTGGGCCCGGCGGGTGGAAACGACGATCATGCCCACAGCAACGCCCAGCAGCAGCAGCACACCGAAGCTCAGGGCGAGGCTGCGGTTGCGAGCCGCCGCGACCGCAGCCGCCAACGACCCGGCCTGGTGCCTTACGGCGAGGTTCCAGCGCGGTTCGACGCTTTCCTCGACAACTCCCCAGATGCGTCGATTGGCACGGACGCGCTGGTTGAAGTGCCAGATTCGCAGAGAGTACATGTTCCGCTGCGCGTCGGGCTCGGCGAAGCTCTCGGCGGTCAGGCTGGGGTCGGAGGTGTATACGAGGGCGCTCGGGTCGTCCGCCCGGGTGACGCCGACGTCGTAGTCGAAGCCTCCCTCGCCGGCGATATGCTCGGCCGACAGGGCCGGAATCAGCTCACCGAAGATCACCTCGGGGCGCAGCGTGGCGATGATCCAGCTCATGGATCGGAACTCACCGAGGGCTCCACGTGGGCGATTGAAGAGCTGCTGGATGACGAGCGCCGGGATGTCGTCCTGCAGCGGGGCGGGGCCGACCGGGAGGTCGAACTGGACGTCGTTGAAGCGGAGCTGGTCGGCGAACCGGCTCTCGAGGTGCGCGAGCTCGTCGGGCCACTCCTCCAGGGTCGCCAACCCCAGTCCGGTGAACTCCTGCAGCACAAGGCCGTTGGCGTCGTCGAGCTGCACCCAGTAGATGCCCTTGAGGATGTCCGGTCCTTCGACGGTATCGACGCGCTCGGCATAGCGCGCCACGATCTGGTCGGCGAACGGTTCCTCCTCGGTGGCGTCGACCTGGAACGCCTTGTAGAGGTCGGCGAGCTCGCTGTCGAACTCCCAACGCGTGGCGTGGGTGGCCCAGCCGAGCGTGCGCACCAGTTGCTCCTGCTCACGTTCGGAGAGGCGCCCCAACCAGTTGTACTGGAAGACGGCTACGGCGAACAGCACTGCCGCCAGGCCGATGATCGCCGCAAGCTGCCATCTGTTGGACCGTATGTAGCTCATGTGGACGAGAGTCTAACAGCGCAAAACCCCCTCAAAACGGGCGTATTCGAGCTTTTACATCTTTAACATTCATTTTGCATCGCGTTAACCATCCGCACGTACGCCTGCACCATAATTATCCTCGTGATGACCGACTCAGCGAACACCCTCCCGCTGGTTGGTCATCACGTAGTGGCTCTGCCAAAGGGTTCAGAACGGCGCGTCAGGCGTGTCCCGTCGTTAATGGGGAGCGGCATGGACTTCGGCTGGCGCGCCGATTCTTTCTCCCGCGTTCGCGCACTTCGGCTCTCTAGTGCGGGCGCCATGCGAATGAGCGAAGGCGCTCGCGAAGCGCCAACGACCGAATCATGAAGACTCTCAAGAAACTGCTTGCCACCACCCTGAAGCTGGTGATCGTCGTTGCCCTGGCGGGTGCGGGCTATTACGCCTACCAGCAGTACACTGCGGAGGTCGCCGAGGAAGATCTCGGAGAGCCGACGACGGTGTTCGCCGAGGTGCGGGATATCACCGTATCCGTGTCGGCGACGGGTGTGCTGCAGCCGGTCAAGATCGTCGAGATCAAGTCCAAGGCGTCGGGCGAGATTCTCGAGATGCCGGTCGAGATGGGCGACTTTCTGGAGGCCGGCGATCTCATCGCCCAGGTCGACACGCGCATCCTCGACCAGGAGTTGAAACAGACCGAGGCCGATTTCGAGTCGGCAGAGATTCGCCGCGAGATCGCCCGCAAGCAATACGACCGTACCGAGTCCCTGCGTGCCTCCGACCTCATCTCGGAAGACGCTCTGGAGACCAACAAGCAGAACCTGAGCAGCGCGGAATCGGCGTTTATTCGGGCAGAGGCATCTCTCGAGCTGTCGCGCGAACGGCTCGCCGACGCCACGGTTACGGCGCCGATCACCGGTACCGTCATCGCCAAGTCGGTAGAACAGGGGCAGATCATCGCTTCGAGCACCAACAACGTCTCCGGCGGCACCGTCATGCTGCAGATGGCTGACCTCTCCGAGCTCGAGATCCGCACGCTCGTCGACGAGATCGACATCGGTAGCGTGAGCTCGGGATTGAGCGTCGAGAGCACCGTCGAGGCGTTTGCCGACATGGAGTTCGAGGGCGCGGTCATGAAGATCGAGCCGCAGGCGGTCGTGCAGCAGTCCGTAACGACGTTTCCCGTGCTCTCGCGTATCGACAACAGCAGCGGGTTGTTGCTGCCGGGGATGAACGCCGACGTCAGCATCATTATCCACGAGCGTGCCGGCGTGCTGGCGGTGGCGAACGAAGCGGTGCGTTCGGTAGAGGACGGCCGTGAGGTCATCGATTTGCTCGGTTTCAGTGCTCTTCCCGAAGGCGCAAAGGCTGTCCCGGTCGCCGATGGCGCGCCCCGGAACGGCGCAGGAGCAACCGAGAAAGGGAATGAACCGGTAGCCGACAACGGCGACAATGACCACGCCGGCAACGGCGATGACCGTGGGGACGACAACGGCCATGCCCGATCCGGGCGCGGATTCGACCGCGAAGACCCGACGGCTGTCAACAGGGCGGCCGGCGGCGAGGATGTGAAGCGTCAATCCGGTGTTGTGTTTTTGATGGGCGCCGACGGCGTGATCACCCCGCGTGAAGTCGTAATCGGCGTACGGG
>CAYSHI010000486.1:0-8353 GCA_964430745.1 uncultured Acidobacteriota bacterium
GAGATCGTCACCGCCATCGATCCGAACCTCGCGGTCAACACCGTCTCGATGGGCGACATCGTCCAGGCCGTCACCGAGAGCCGCCGCTTCTCCATGTTGCTGGTGACGCTCTTCGCCGGCACCGCCCTCGTCCTCGTAGCCGCCGGCACCTACGGGATCATGTCGTACACCATGTCGCAACGGGTGCACGAAGTCGGGGTGCGCGCCGCTCTCGGCGCCGACAGGAGCCGCCTGCTCTTGTTCTTCCTCGGTCAGGGAATGCGCTTCGCCTCCTGGGGTCTCGCGCTCGGCATCTTCTGGGCGCTGTGGGCGGCGACGATCACGTCGAACCGCGTGTACGGCGTCAACCCCTACAACCCGTGGCTGATTCTCGGCGGAGCGATCTTCATGTTCGCCGTGACGGTCGCGGCGAGTGTGGTGCCTGTCGTGCGCGCCTCCCGCGTCGATCCGGTTCAGGCGTTGAGGGCGGAGTAGGAATCGTCGTGCGTGAGATCGAGGTTGTCGTCTGACCTTGGTCAAGATCCCCGGTGTGTCGCACCGGCGCGCGGTCCGTGCCTTGCGAAGAGCAGGCTTTCGAGCCGTTCGCGAGGGAAAACACCACCTATGCCGCCTCGATCACCTCAGCGCGAATCCGCGCGCCCATTTCCCGCTCGGCGACAAGGAGGTCGTAGCGCGTCTGGAGATTCATCCAGAACTCGGCGCTGTTGCCGAAGTACCGGCTCAGGCGCAGAGCGGTCTCAGGCGTAACCGCGCGCTTGCCGTTGAGGATCTGGGTGATGCGCCCGGAGGGGACGCGCAGTGCCAACGCCAGCCTGTTTGCCGAAAGCTCGCGCGCAAGCAGTTCGCGTTTGAGGACCCTTCCGGGGTGGATCGGCTTCATGGCGCTTGTCCCCCGTGCCGCCGGAGCCCAGCGGCTCGAGGATCTCGTAATGGCCCAGAGACCGACCCACCATCGGGGCTTCCCAGCCTGGTCGAAACTAGGATATGCGCATCTGAATTCTAACGGTGCCACAGGACGGGATCAACGGGTCCGAACAGCCGTCAAACCGCGCCAACGGAGTCGCCGATCCGCACCAGGTGCTCAGGACGTGCCCCCGGTACCGACTCCCTGCGCATCCGGTGATCGAACGTCGCCAGGCGACCACCGCGGTGGACGGAGAGACCCAGCAGGTAGACGTCCGTGAGCTGCCTGTTCCCCGCGATGTGGGTGGGGTCGTAGAGGCCGTCGTCGCACAACGAGACCTCGTCCGGCCAGAAACGATGGTGGCCGCTGCGGCGGAACGCACCCAGGCGGGCTATGGCGTCTCGGAGGGTCGTGCGGCGCCCCGGATAGGCCGGACTCGACAAGACCCGTACGAATCCATTCTCCGTGAGGGGGCATGTTGCCCACCCGAGCTCCCTCTGGGTGGCGAACCATTCGTGGGCGACATCGTGGTGAGTGTGGGCCCCATCGAAGAGAGCCACGAGCACGTTCACGTCGAGAAGCGCCACCACCGGAGGGGACTTACTCATCGTCAAGTAGGCGATCCACGTCGTCGACACTGACCGGCCGCTCGCCCGCCGCGCGTCTCGGCAGTACCGGCACGCCATGGCGGACACGTGGGGGCTCGTCGCGTGGCTCAAGGGCCTGCCGGGCCAACTCGGAGAGCACCTTCCCTGCCGTGGATTTCCGCATCGCAGCAATGTCCTTGGCCGCCTGCAGAACGTCCTCGTCGATGTCCAGCGTGGTGCGCATTTTTCGATCATATATCATCACGCATCAGATGTTTGACGAGAGCGACTTCCTCCGTGAGCGGAGGTCGTCGATCCCGGGGTTTCTCGGCACAACGGCGGCGGGCCGGGCGGCCAAGCAGCCCTCACCGCCCTTCTCGCCACCGAGGGGCCACTGGCCCTTTGAGACGGCCACGGATGTGGTGATTGCTACCCCGGTTCTACCCGCCGAGGCTCAGACAACGACCTCGATCTCGCGCACGTCGGCCGTCGCTGTGTTCGAGGCGAACCTTGTACTTCATCTGCCACCCGCAGCGGTGGCTGTAACCTCGATCACCTCGGCGCGAATCCGCATAAGCTACCGTTGTGCGCCCCCGCCGACACGGACGAACGTGCCGTGGTCGGAAAAGCGCGGGGCCACTACGAGATCCTCGAGCCGCTCGGATCCGGCGGCATGCGACGCGCAGCACCCGCGGCGGCAGGATGGCGCCGACGAAGCGCCGTCACGGCAGAGTCGGCGGCTTCTGCGCCACCCGGAGATTCCACATGCCAACGTGGGAGCGGATATGGGAGGATGAGTGGGGCTCAGCGTCTCCCCGTGGCCAGTCGGGAGGGGTGCGTAGTGCGTCAAGCTCACAGCGTCCGCAAGGCCTCGAGCCTCTTGATCGCCGGCGCCTTGGCGCTGGCGTTGGAGTCGGGCGGGCTGGCGCCTGCCGCTGCTCCGGTTCAGTCGTTCGCGGGCCTTGAGAGCAGCCGTTACGAAGCCCCGCTCGCCGCCACTCAGCCGGCGCCCCGGTGGGACTGGTTTCTCCCGGGTCAGCCCCTTCTCGAGGCCCCAGAAACCGGGGCGCAAAGTATCGTCACCCTGAGCGCGCTGGCGTACTTGCCGATTCTCGAGCTCGATGGGCAGTGGGCCTATGTGACCTACAAGGGCTACACGGGCTGGTCCGACACGGAGTGGGAGCCGCCGTTCGATCGCGGCAAGGCACGGCAGGGTATTTTGCGCCACCGTGCCGAGCCCGTGCGTGGCAACGATCCCTGGCGGCTCAAAGCGGCACAAGACGTTCTCGGCCAACGTAGCACCGAGGTCGCGGTGGGTGGCTATCGCCTGTATACGAACGTGCCGGACGAAGACCTGCTGGCTTTCCTTAACGACGCCGCGACAGCCGCCGAGCGCGGCTACTTCGCCCGCTACGGACGCCTGCCGAGCGGGGATCCGGTGCGGTCCGTTGTGCTGTTCGCCACCGAGGACGGCTATCGGCGCTTCGCCGCGACGCAGAATTCGGCGAATCCAGGCACGAATATCGGGCACGCAGGTGCGGGAGTATTGGCGTTCTACGCGGAGGGCCGCCGGCGTGAAGATCTCGTACGGACGCTGGTGCACGAAATCACTCACTTGCTCAACGACCGATCGCTGGCCCGCGCTCTCCCTCCGTGGCTCGAAGAAGGAACCGCCGAGGACCTCGGCGACGTGTGGTTCGAACCGTTCCCCTTGCCCGCGGTCGACGGTGAGCTGAGCAACATCGCGAGCGTCGGCGTGCAGGCATTCGAGCGGAGGGTCTTCTTCCTCGAAGGACCGCTGCGAGCCAAGCAGCTACCCCACGTCGGCCGCTTGATCACGCTCGACTACGAGGCCTTTCATCAACCCGGTGTGGAGAGCGGCGCGTATGCCCACAGCGTTGCCTTCGTGCGCTATCTGCTCGACGGCGAGGACGGGCGATGGACGGAAGGATTTCGGGAGTTCCTCGGCAAGATCGCCACGGGCACTCCGGCCAATCTCCTCGATCTCCTCGACTGCGACGCCGACACGCTCGACGCCGGCCTGCGTGGATGGCTTCCGGGCGAGGGGCAGGCAGCACGCGATCGTCTGATGAACGCCTATCCCGGCTTGGAGGCGTACATGGGCGAGGGCGGTCGCTTGACCATCCGACGTCCGCGCCCGGCCAGGAGGCCGCCGCCCAAGGCCAGCAACCCGAAGGTCGACCCGACCCCGGGGGGCAAGAAGCGAAAAGTCGGCGGACTACCCGCCATCGTGAGCGAGCCTGGCGCGGAAACGGCGAAGGCCCCCGAGCTCGTGATGCTGTTCCGCCCGCCGGGGATGGCGGCGCAAGATCGAAACGTTGTCGATCCGGTGCTCATCGGCGATGCCCCCGACTACCGGGCCCTCATCACCGCGTCCAGCGCCAAGGGCATGTTGGCGATCCTCGCAAGGGTCGACACCTCCGGCGCCGTCGTCGACGCGAATATCGATGTTGGCGTTCACCCCGATATCGATGCCGCACTCCTGGACGACGTCAGGACGTGGCGGTTCATGCCGGGGACCGTCGACGGCACACCGTCGGAATTCACTATGCGGGTCATTCTGTTTGTCGAATGAGGTCTCTTCTGTCAAAAGCGGAGTTCGGCTGCCTCGATCACCCGTCGGACTTACTCAGGCTGCTTGTGCACCTGCCACCATTCGGCAGCGCGTGCGGGGCTCCATGGATCGTCGAAGGTGATTCCGTCGAGGGCCGCGATGAGGTCCTCGGCCGTGGCCGGACGCGACGCGGGGTCCTTTTCGAGGCAACTCAGGATCAGGGCGTCCAGGTCGGGAGGAATCGGCATCTCGGTGTGATGGCTCGGAGGTTCGGGAGTGTCGTTGACGTGCGCCACGATCATCTTGATGCCCGAGGTCGCTCCGAACACGTGGCGTGCGGTGAGCAACCAATAGCCCACGCAGCCCAGCGCGTAGAGATCGGCGCGTCCGTCCAGAGCCCCTTCGCCGGTCGCCTGTTCGGGAGCGATGTAGGCGGGCGTTCCGGCAACGCCTTGTGCCCGAGTCAGGGCCACGTCCGGACCCTCATCGAGTGTGAGCTCACGCTTGACAAGCCCGAAGGAGATCCCGGCCCTTCACGCCGTCCATCGTTCGGGTCCTCCGCGTGGATCTTAGCGCGGTGGCCGGGCGCGGGAAGCTACTGTCCGGGCTGCGGGGCGCAGTTTCGCGCTGGAATCGCGGTCTGCAACGACTGCGAGGTCGCGCTCACGCCGTTCCGTGGGCCCGCCGCGAGATGACGGCGACACTCGGAGCCTTTACCGCGAACCGCCGATCCGCTTCCCTCGCACGCCGAATGCAACCAACTCGATCTCGTCCCCATCGATCTCGAAGGTGACCGGGCGGCCGTCTTCGCGCACGAAGAACCGGGTCTCGGACTCGGGAAGGATCTCCATGTCGTCGGATTCCGGGGCGATGAGCCACAAGCTGCCGTCACGGTAGTGAACCTCGACCTGAATGACGTCCGGAATGTCGTAGGTTCCGGTCAGGCGCTGGTAGGCCTCCGGCGCCAGCGTGGCCACGATCCTCTCGTCGGGTTCGAGACCGGGCCAACTGTACTCCGCCGCCACCGTGAGAATGATCTCCTGCGCCAGGGGGCTGCCGTTATCCGAGTTGGTCATCACGGCGATACCGCCGCTGCCATCGGTGAATGCGGTCAACTGGCAGCGGAAGCCCTCGTTGGAGCCGCCGTGGCCAAAGCGGGCTCCGCCGTCCTCAATTCCGGGGCCGAGGCCGTGGTCCTCCATTCCCGGTGTCAACATCTCGCGGGTGGTCTCGGGCGACAGCAGCGCGCCGGATTCGCCGCGATTCGCACGCTGGATCGCCATCGCGTAGCGGGCCAGGTCGCTGGGCGTGGTCCATAGCCCGGCCGCTGCCTGCTCGGGGTAGGTGTGGTAGTTGCCGTCGACGATGGAGCCGTCGGGGCGGTAGCCGGTTGCCGCCTCATCGCGGCGGTCGGCGGGAAGCGGCTGTTCGTAGGTGGAATGCGACATCCCAGCGGGCTCCAACACCGACTCGCGCATCACCTCGGTGAAGGGCCTGCCGGCCACATCCGCGACCATCAACTGCATCACCGTGTAGCCGCCGCCGGTGTAGCGCCAGCTCTCGCCCGGCTCCTTGAAGACGCGGATCGGATCGGTGTTTCCGGTTCCGTCGAGCACACCCGTTGTCGTCGGCACCTCTTCGTCGGGCCCATAGCCGGGGAATCCCCACACCGTCGTGCCGGCCGAATGGTTGAGCAGGCGGCGCAACGTGACCTTCTCGTCGGCGGTGAACTCGTTGTCGGGCATCTGCCAGCTCGTCAGGTAGTCGTTGACGTTGCCGTCCAGATCAAGCGCGCCCTGTTCGACCATGCGTAAGGCCGCGAGTGCCGCGACCGGTTTGGAGATGGAGGCAGCCTGAAACAGCGTGTCGCTGTTCACCGGCCGGCCACCGGCGACGTCGGCAAGGCCCCAGCCGCGCGCCCAGACAATCGCCCCGTCCTCGAACACCGCGACGCTGACCCCGGGCACGTTCAGCTCGTCCATGCGCTCCGCGAGCGAGATGGATCGCGGTTGCTCGCCGCGGATGGTGAATGTCGGTCGCAGCGCGGTCTCGATGCGACCGATGCGGGCTTCAGAATCGACGGCGGATCCCTCGCCGGGTGTGGCCTGTTCCTCGGGGACAACCTGCTCCGCGGATGAGCACGCGGTCGACAAGAACACGAGCGCGACGAAGGCGATGATCTTTCTCATGGAGACCTCTTTGGTGCAGGTAGGGAGCCACCGGCGCTGCCCAACCTTGACGCCGGGAGTGCATGAGATCAACCCGTCGGCAACGTCAGGCGACCCCGGGCAAGGAGACGGAGCTGCGGATGGTCGTCGCGCGGGATACCGGCGAAGAGCTCGCTCACACTCACGCTTGAGAATTCGCCCGGGGTGGATCGAAGCTGGAGGTCGAGGCGCGTGAACGGAAACGAATCCGAGAATTCCGCGCCGCTCACGTTTTGGATGCTTCCGGACGTGGAAAACTCTGATACTTCCAGCTAAGAATGCCTAATACGTAGTTCATACGGACTCGGCAAAGCTCTCGGGGCAACAGGGGAGGTCTTTGCCATGCGTCGAAGCCGTCGCCACAAGATGGTGGTGAGTCTGCTGATCGCCGGGATATGGGCGGTCGCGCTCCAATCGGGCAGCGTATCCGGGTCGATTCCCGGGGTCGGCGGCCCAGCACCCTACCGGATCTACAACCGAAGCCACGGCCTGCAGGCCACCTTCGCAGAGGACGGCGTGCGGGTGCGGTCCTCCCGAAACGGCGACGGCCCGTGGGAGTGGACGCTGTGGCTCGAGCACTTCGGCTACGAGGGCGGCCTCCGTCCGGTCGAGGCGGTATCGCCGGTTGCCGAGGGTAACCGGGTCGAGTACCGCCGCGATGCGTTGACCGAGTGGTACGTCAATGACCCGAGGGGGCTGGAGCAAGGTTTCACCGTCGGGAAGCCTCCGTCGAGCGGCCAAACGACGGTGCCCGTGCCGGCAACGAACGGGGCCGTGGATTCGCCGCTCGTGCTGGAGTTGCGGGCCACCGGGTTGGAGACCCGACAGGCGGTGGCAGGCGAATCGATCCTCCTGGTCGGCAACGACGGTGCCGCCACCCTTCACTACAGAGGCTTGATCGCCTGGGACGCGCACGGCACCGAACTGCCGGCCGAGATGTGGGCGACCGGCAACGGAATACGAATCGAGGTCGATGACGGGGGAGCAACCTACCCGCTGATCATCGATCCATTCATCGAGAGCACGGTCCTGCATGCCTCCGACGCCGCGAGGTCGGACCAGTTTGGTGAATCGTCCGCGATTTCGCGAGACATCGCCATCGTCGGCACGTTAGGTCCCGAGGCCGCGTACATCCTCGAGCGCGACCATGGGGGCCCGGACAACTGGGGTGAGGTGAGGAAGCTCATCGCGTCGGACACGCAGACGGAAGACCAGTTTGGCCCAACCGTCGCGGTTTCGGGTGACACCGCAATCGTTGGCGCGTTCGGTGAGGACGGCGGTCCCGGCGACCCATTTTCGTGGGTTGGCGCCGCCTACATCTTCGAACGAAACGCAGGCGGACCCGACAACTGGGGAGAGGTCAAGAAGCTCACCGCCTCCGACGCCCAGGCGGGCGACCAGTTCGGCCTCAGCGTGGCGATATCCGGCGACACGGTGATTGTCGGCGCCACCTCGGAGGACGGTGGGCCGGGTGACCCGATCACTACGGCGGGAGCGGCCTACGTCTTCGAGCGCAATCAAGGTGGCGCGGGCAACTGGGGTGAAGTCAAGAAGCTCACCGCCTCCGATGCCCACGCGGGCGACTTCTTCGGCGACTCTGTGGCCCTGGATGGCGACACTGCGGTTGTCAGCGCTGTCTTCGAAGACGGTGGGAGCCCGCAACTTACCGGGGCAGCCTACGTCTTCGAGCGCAACCACGGGGGAGCAAACAACTGGGGTGAGGTGGCCAAGCTCACCGCTTCGGACGCCGGCGAGTTCGACCTGTTCGGCGATTTTGCGGCGATATCGGGGGACACGGTGATCATCGGCGCGCAGCTGGAGAACGGCGGCCCAGGCGATCCGCTTCCGCACGCGGGAGCGGCCTACATCTTCGAGCGCGACCAAGGGGGGGCAGACAACTGGGGAGAAGTCACCAAGCTCACCGCCTCGGACGCGCAGGCCGGCGACTACTTCGGTGAGTGCGTGGCGATATCGAGCGATTCGGCGATCGTCGGCGCTGCCTACGAGGACGGCGGCCCCGGCGACCCACTTCCCGCATCGGGGGCCGCCTACGTCTTCGAGCGCAATCAGGGTGGCGCTG
>CAYSHI010000487.1:0-6880 GCA_964430745.1 uncultured Acidobacteriota bacterium
CCATCCGTTGGACAGGCGGGATTCACCCGCGATCGCAGCGTTGCGCCTCGTCGACGATACCCAAGGCATCGCCTCCTCGCCGCGCCTTGCGCTCACCCGTGACTCCCGCCTGCGAACGTCACCCTATTTACGACGTGGGACACTAGCGGTAACGATATGCGCCGGCGAGTCGAAGACCAATTCTCCGTTCGGGTCGAGGAAATGACCCAGGGCGTCGTCGGCCTCGACGAGAATCCGACCGATGGTGTCTTCGTCGAGATACACACCCATCACGGGTAGCCATCCGCGAAGGTCGGCTTCGACCATCGCGCGGACACTGGGGAACCGCGCTTTCCCCATGACCGAGATGACCTCCACCTGCCGAAGGCCGCAGGACTCGAAGAGCTTCGCGAGCTCTTCGGTGTCGCCGAGCACGAACGGCGCACGGAGCGCGTCCGCCGCGGCCTCACCGGCGAGTCGCAGCAAGAGGTCGACCTCGATCGGATAGGCCGGCGAAGTCTCCAGAGCATCCCAGACGGCGACCACCAGCCTTCCGTCTGGTCGTAGGACACGAGCCATCTCTCGTAGCGCGCGGGATCGATCGGGGAAGAACATGAGCCCGAATTGGCTCACGACCGCATCGAATGCCGAGTCGGCGAACGGGAGCGCGGTCGCGTCGCCCTGTCTCCACGTGGCGTCGGGCGTGATGCCGTCGGCGACCGCCAGCATGGCGGCACTGAGGTCCAGCCCGGTTACCGTTCCCTTCCGCCCGACTCTCCGCACGGCTTCGCGCGCGAGGACGCCGGTACCGCAGGCAACGTCGAGAACTTCGGCCCCGGGCGCGACGCCCGCGGCGTCCAGCACGCGGGGAGCCCACTCGCGGAAAAGCGCCGGCACGTGGAGATCCTCGTAGGCACGTGCGGCGTGAACGGCTTCCGGCGGAATCGACTCGGTCACGCGAACATACCCGAACGTCCGTTGATGAGAACGCGCAGCGCCTTGGTGTGCGCCGGCGTCGTGCCGCAACAACTTCCGATGATGCGCGCGCCCGCGTCCAGCCACGTCTCGGCATGGCGGGCGTAAGCCCGGGGGTCGACGGCGTCGGTGTTGACCCAGCCGCCTTCGTCGTCAGCGTGGCCGACGTTTCCGTAGCCTCCCGTGAGGAGATCGGTCGCTTCCACGACGCGTCGCAGGGCTCGGAGCAAGTCCGGGGCAGGCGCGCAGTTGATCAGCACGGCATCGACGCCGACGTCCGCCAGCGAAGACGCCACCCTACCCGGGTCTTCGCCTGAGAGCATCGAGCCCCGAGCGTTGCACACCAGGCTCACCAGGACCGGCAGGCCCGTTGCCAGTGCCGCCCGCGCCGCGGCGATCGCCTCGCGTGCGGTATTGATCGTCTCGACCATGATCAAGTCGACGCCCGCTTCAGCCAATGACGCCGCCATCTCGCCGTGTTCGTCGTCGAGCGCCGTCGCGTCGGGCACGAGGTCGGGCCGGTAACAGTCCTCCAACGGTCCCATGGAGCCCCCGACGAAGGCGGGCGACCCGGCAGCCTGCAGCGAGGTGCGGGCCAAGTGCACGCCGGCGGCCGTGAGCTCGGCGGCGGACTCGCTAACGCCTGCCTTCCGCAGCGTACGGCGCTGGGTGCGGAAGGTGTTGGTGGTGATGATATCGGCGCCGGCGGCCGCGTACTCGCGATGCACCTCGATCAGCGCGGAAGGATCCTGCAGGAGCGCGCCGGCCGACCACAGCGGTAACGACACGTCGACGCCGCGTCGGTCCAGCTCGCTGCCCAACGCGCCATCGAGCAACAAGGGAGGCCCGTTGACGAGTCGGTCACGAACGTCCGGCGCTTCCTCGTCGGGGTTCATGTGCCGAGCGCGACCTGAACGCGCGTGTCGTTGAAGCAGGCGCCCCCGCCGATGTCGGTGAGGGTGTCGGGCACCAACACGTTGGCGGTGTTGCCGCTACGCGTGTTGTGGTCCCACGTGCCCTTGGGGATGCAGACCACCCCGGGGCGCAGCGCGTGATTGACCATCGCCGTGCAGCGAACCTCGCCGAGCTCGTTGAAGACGCGCACCTCAGCGCCGTCGACGATACCGCGCGCGTGGGCATCAACGGGATGCAGCTCCACCGGAACAATGTCGCGCAGTAGCTGGCCGAACGTAGAGCTGACGGTGCGCTTGCTGGCGGGAGAGATGAGCGCGAGCGGGTAATCCGGGCCGGCATGCTCGGGCACATAGTGGTACAGGCCGCCTCGATCACCGGCTTCCGCGTCCAGATCTTCCGGAACCAGATGCACCTTGCCGTCCGTGGTGAGGGGAAAGACGTCGACGAACTGCACCGGCGCCTCGCCACAGTCCGGATGCACGACCCCGCCGGCGGCGAGCGTGGCGCCGACGCCGTCGTCCGGATATGCCGCGCCCAGGATGGCGTCGACGATTTCGTCCTCGCTTCGCGGGTCGCCGTCGAGAGCGAGGCCGGTACGCTCGCACAACTCGGCGAAGACTTCGTGGTTGGATCGCGACTCGCCCACCGAATCGATGACGGCCTTGCTTCGGTGCAACACGTAGGCGGCGTACCCGCGTCCCAGCTCACCGCGTTCGAGAAAGGTGGTTGCCGGCAGCACGATGTCGGCGTAACGCGCCGAGTCTGTCATCACCTGATCGAACACGACGGTGAACAGATCCTCGCGCTCGAACCCTCGCCGCACCTTCTCCTGGCGTGGCAACGTCGCCACCGGGTTGCAGTTGTACACGAACAGCGCCCTCACGGGGGGATCCGCGCTCAATAGAGTCTCCCCCACCTTGTTCATGTTGACGACGCGCGTCGTCGCGCAATCGGCTGCCGCGGCGCTGGTCGGATCGAGCTTCCAGGCAGCCGTATTGCTCATCGTGTAGCCACCCGCGCGCACTCCGAACTTGCCCGCCACCGTGGGCAACGCGAGCACCGCGGCCACCGCCGAACCACCGTTCCGATTGCGCTCCATGCCCCAGCCACAGCGCAAGGCCGCGGGCGCGGCAGCCGCATAGCCCTCGGCGAGCTCGGCGATGAGGTCCGCATCGACGCCCGAAACCTCGGCGGCGGATGAAAAATCCCAGCGCGCTGCACGGCGCCTCAGCTCGTCGGCCCCGGTAGCGTGTTCGGCCAGGAAACGCTCGTCGGCACGCCCGGTTTCGAACAACCAGTTGATGACGCTGAGCGCCACCGGCAGGTCGGTGCCCGGCCGCACCGGAAGGTGCAGATCCGCGATCTGCGCCACACGCGTCCGGCGCGGGTCCACGACTGCCAGCCAGGCGCCCCGGCGCTTCGCCTCCTGAAGAGCCGGCATGATGTGGATGCCCGTGACGGCGGGATTGACGCCCCACACCAGAATGCCGGCGGCGCGGGAATAGTCCGGAAGCGCGAGCCCCGGCATCTTGCCGTATAGGCCCTTCGCCGCCGATGTGCTCGGCGCGGCACAGACGGTGCGCGCGAGCCGCGATGCGCCGAGTCGGCGAAAGAAACGCGCGTCGGTGTTGTCCTGCGACAAGAACCCGTTGGAGCCGCCGTAGGACACGGGAAGGATGGCCTCCCCACCGAACTCGTCGCGCACCGCGCCGAATCGCTCGGCGATGACGTCGAGGGCTTCGTCCCAGCTCACCGGCTCGAAGTCGCCCGCGTCCTTGGCGCCACGCCGTCGCAACGGCTGCAATATCCGCGCCTCGCCGTACAGGTGATCGACCATCTGCGAGCGGACTTTGCCGCAGATGTAACCGCCCGTGAGCGGATTGCCGTGGCCGCCGTCGATCTTCACGAGGCGCCCGTCCTGCACCTCGACTTCGAGGCTGCAGGCATCGGGACAATCGAGGACACAGATACTGCTGCGGATCTCACCCATCAGCGACTCTCCCAGACTATCCAGGCGACCCCGTGGCCGAGACGCGGCTCAGCGCCGGTCCGCCGCCACAGGTCGTCCGGCGCGCAAGCGCCATACTACCTGCGTGCCCTCTCGGTCGCGCGAAATGACGCCGTCGAGCGTATCACCCGGGCGCAGGTGCGGGCCGCCGTCCCGAGAGATCACCTCGGGGTCGGGGATGAGAAACATGCCTGCGGCGTCGAGCACCTCGAGCGCCTCGACCTCGGCCAGATCGCCGACTTCACCGACCACTCCGTCGCTGCGATCGAGCGCGTCGGCGAATCGCACGGCGACATCGGCGCGCACCGGATCGCGGCCGGGCAACACGAGTTGAGCGCCGACGATCAGAAGATCGGCAACAGCGCGCCCGTTCGGCGGCAGGTCGGCGTAGGCATCCTGGCTCACGCGTTCCCAGGTCCCGCCGGCGATGGCGTCGAGAGCCGTGAGAACGCCCACGAAGTTGGCTTTTCGGGCCAGTTCCTTGTGCGGATCATCAATGCTGCCGCCCGATTCGATAAGCACCGTCGCGGTGCCCCATTGCGTGATGAGATCGCCGAAGGCCCGTGGATTGAAGGTCTCGCTGTAGCGAGCGATGCGGTCGCCGACGACGGGCCGCAGCGCGTGCACGAGGAGGGCAGCGAGGTGCTTGGCGTTCTGATTCGCGGGGCTCGTGATACCGGCGCCCGGAGGCGGGGCCAGCAGCGAGATCTGCACCCCCTCGTCGCTGCTGCCGAGGCGGGTGCGGATGTTCTGATCGTGGAGGTTGAAGCCCCATTGTGCGTCGGTGTCGTCGCGCACCGCCTTCAACGCGCGCCCCTCGGGCGTCGCCAACACGCGGGCATCGCGATTTATGTCGATGCCCACGGCGTTGTGGCGTACGAACCGCGCCGCCCCGTCGGGGTTGAGAACGGGGACGAAGGTCACGGCGAGCTGTCGTTCGACCCGCTGTACCAACGCCTCCTGCGGGTTGCGCAGCAGGTATTCGAAAACATCAAGCAGCGCGCGGCTCGCTGTCGACTCGTCGCCATGCATCTGCGACCACATCAGCACGGTGATGTCGCCACGGCCGAAATCGATGCGGCGTATCGGACGTCCCTCGACGCTGGCGCCGATGTGCTCGACCCGGAATCGCTCGGGTGCGCGCGAAAGGACCTCCTCTGCGACCTCCCAGTAGTCCTCGGGCTGGAAGCGGCGTTGGTCGAGGCCGGCGACACGATAGTCCGGGTGCGCCGACGCGAGCTCAACAGACGCAGCCGGCAGCACCGGTGTCGGGTCGACCCGAGGGGCTGAAGCGCAGCCTCCGACCGAAAGCGAGGCCGCCACGACGATGAGAAAGCCTTCCGCTGGACGACGGAGCCGATCTGCGTTCACGAGCTCCTCACTGACCCCGGATACCCGGATCCGTCATGCGCAGAGGGTCGAGCAATTCCGCGAGCTCATCGTCCGGCACCAAATTGCCCTCCTGGACGACCTCACGTACGGTACGACCGGATCGATGAGCCTCCTTCGCGACCGCCGCGGCCTCGTCGTAGCCGATCACCGGCGCCAGGGCGGTAACCATGGCCATGGATTTCTCGATCATCGATCCTGTGCGTTCCTCGTCGATCTGTATCCCCTTCACACAGCGCTCGGCGAAGTTACGTGCCGCGTTGGCCAGGATCTCTATCGACTCCAGCAGGTTCGAGGCCATCAACGGCATCATGGTATTGAGCTCGAAGTTGCCCCATTGCCCGCCCAGTGTGACCGCCAGGTCATTTGCTATCACCTGCGCGCCGGCCATGATGGCGGATTCCGCGATCACCGGGTTCACCTTTCCCGGCATGATCGACGATCCCGGTTGCACGGCAGGCAGGACGAGCTCGCCGATGCCGCAGCGAGGCCCGGAGCCCAACCAGCGAATATCGTTGGCGATCTTCATCAGACTGACCGCGACCGTCTTGAGGGCGCCGCTGGCCTCCACGAGCGAATCCTGCGCCCCTTGGGCCTCGAAGTGATTCTTGGCCTCTCGATAGGCCAGGCCGGTCATGGCATTGATCTTGCGAATTACGCCGGAGGCCATGTCGGGGTGCATGTTGAGCCCCGTTCCCACCGCGGTACCGCCGAGCGCGAGCTCCGAAACCGCCTCGCGGCAATCGGCGGCGCGTCTGATCGCGAGCTCGATCTGGCGCGCGTAGCCGGAGAACTCCTGCCCGAAGCGGAGCGGCGTAGCATCCTGCAGATGAGTTCGACCGATCTTGACCACGCGGTCGAAGCTCGCCGCCTTCTCATCAAGGGCGGCGCGCAACTCGCGCAGCGCCGGCAGAAGGTCGCTCTCGATGCCCTGCAGCGCGGCGATATGGATCGCCGTGGGAATCACGTCGTTTGACGACTGCCCCATGTTCACGTGGTCGTTGGGATGGACCAGCTTGCTACCGATCTCCCCACCGAGGATTTCCGTGGCGCGGTTGGCGATCACCTCGTTGGCGTTCATGTTACTGGAGGTGCCCGAACCTGTCTGGTAAATGTCCACGACGAAGTGCTCGTCGAGATCGCCCGCGATGACTTCGTCCGCCGCGCGCTTGATAGCCGCGCTCTTCTCGTCGTCCAGCAAACCGAGCTCGTTGTTGACCTCGGCAGCGGCGTACTTGATCCGACCCATCGCGGCGACGAAGCTTCGCGGGAAACGACGGTCGCTGATAGGGAAGTTCTCCAACGCACGCTGAGTCTGGGCCCCGTAGTAGGCACTCCGGGGAACCTTCATCTCCCCCATCGAGTCGCGTTCGATGCGGAATTCGTCGGACCGGCTCACGACTCCGTGGCTTCGGGTTCCTCCGCCGCCGGGGTATCGGCCTCGGTCCCGTGGTGGACGAGCTGCTGATCGGCAAGCACGTCATCGTCGACAACGCGGCCGTCGAACAGATTGACCGTGCGGTCCGCGTAGCCCGCCCAGCGCGGGTCGTGCGTCACCATGCAGATCGTCGCACCCTCGTTGTGCAGCTCGCCCATCAGGTTCATCACCGCCTC
>CAYSHI010000488.1:0-19378 GCA_964430745.1 uncultured Acidobacteriota bacterium
TACATCGTCGAGGAGCCGCGACAAAGGAATCGCTCCGTCCCGCCGCTACCCTACGGGCAGAGGGAATTGCGCGCGATCTCGGCGTCAGGGCTCGTCGACGATGCCGTAGCATCGCCTTCCTCGCCCTTCCTTGATCTCGCCCGCAATTCCCTCTGCAAGTGTCAAGCCATGTTGGAGACAGCACACTAATAGCCGATCGCCATCCCGTCCTTCCGCGGATCCGATCCACCGTGCAGCATGCCGGTCATGGGATTGATCAAGATCGCCTGGTACCCGCCGACCGAACCTCCTCCGACGCGCCGCACGGTATGCCCGCGGCGTTCGAGCTCCGCCACGACCTCATCGGCAACGCCCCACTCCAGGGCCACGGTACCGCCTTGCGCCCGCGCCACACCGGCGGACGAGTCGGGCGAATGCCGGAAGCGCGCGGAATCTCCCGCCTCCTGCAGGTTCATGCCGAAGTCGATGATGTTGGACAGTACCTGCGCATGGCCCTGCGGTTGCATGTTGCCGCCCATGACACCGAACGAAAGCCATGGAACGCCGTCACGCGTGACCATTCCCGGCATATTGGTGTGCAGGGAGCGCTTGTGTGGACCGATCTCGTTGAGGTGTCCGGGTTCCATGGAGAAACCGCTGGCCCGGTTCTGCATGGCGAAGCCGAGATCGCCGGGCACGACCTTCGAGCCGAACGCCGAGAAGATACTCTCGATCATCGAGATGGCATTACGGTCCTTGTCGATCACGGTGAAGTACACGGTGTCGCCGTGCTCGAGAGGATCGTCCTCCATGCCCCGCGGGCGAGGCTCGACCATTGTCGCCGCCTTCGACATGTCGACCAGCGCGGCACGCTGTTTGCCGTATTCGGCCGAGATCAGGTGCTCGACCGGAATATCTCCCTCCGGGTCGGCGACGTATTCGCCACGATCAGCGAAGGCCAGCTTCTTGGCTTCGACCATCAAGTGCAGGGCGTCGGCGGAATTGTGGCCCATGGCCGCAACATCGAACTGCTCCATGATGTTGAGCATGAGAAGCGCCGTCATGCCGTGGCTGTTCGGCGGCAATTCCCAGACATCGTACCCACGGTAACGGGCGGAGATCGGGTCGACCCACATCGAATCGTGCTCGGCGAAATCCTCCATGGTCAGGACGGCGCCGTTTTCCTGCCCCCAGGTAACGATCTGTTCGGCGATCGGCCCCTTGTAGAAGCCGTCGCGGCCTTGCTGCGCGATGACCTCGTAGGTACGGGCCAAGCCAGGGTTCCGGAAGACCTCACCGGCGCGCGGCGCGCGCCCCTCGGGGAGGTAGGTGGCCGCCGAATCCGGCCAGCGGCTCAGCGCCTCCTCGGCACCGGCCCAATCCCCGGCGATGATGTCGGTCACCGGAAAGCCGTCGCGCGCGTAGGCGATCGCGGGGGCCAGCACTTGTTCGAGACTCATGGTGCCGAAGCGATCGAGCAACTCCGCCCAGCCGTCGACGGCTCCCGGCACCATCCAGGACAGCGGTCCGGAGCCGGGGGATCGCTCCAGCCCCCGCTCTTCCAGCAGCTCGCGCGAGAAGCCGTAGCCGGAACGGCCGGTGGCGTTGAGCGCGTGCATTTGCTCGTTTTCGGCATCCCAGACGATGGCGAACATGTCGCCGCCGACGCCGTTCATGTGCGGCTCCACCAGCCCCAGCATCGCGTTCACCGCGACCGCCGCGTCGATGGCGTTGCCGCCCGCCTTGAGGATATCGATGCCCACCTGCGCCGCCAGCGGCTGGCTGGCGGCAACCATGCCGTGCGGCGCGATCACCTCCGAACGGCTGCCGCGGACGGCGCGCGCCGGCCGACCGTATCCGTAACCCATTTGCTGCTCCGCTTCCTGTTGGAGCGCGTGCGGACTCAGGGCGAGCGCAGACGTGCCCCCCATCTGGCCGGCTACCGTGCCCAGGACGAACACTGCGAGGACCGTGAACGGTGTTTTGAAGCGACGGTTCATTCTGTTCTCCGCTCCGAGGGCGAACCGAGTGTCACAGGCTCACCGCCGGATTGTCGGGGAGTGAGAGCTCGGCGGCAGTTTACCAGGGCCCCACGCAACAACGCCTCCGGGGCAGTCGGCCCCGGAGGCGTCGGATCTCGGTTGGAACGGAGTGTACGGGCGCGCCCGTCTGCGGCTCGTCCGCCGATCAGCGTCTGCGAATGCGAACGCTCCCCGAGCCGGTCTCGATGCTGACGTCGGCGGCACCGTCGCCCGTGCTGCCGCGAAAGTAGTTGCGTCGGCTGCGGTCGGTGCGCAAGTCGGGAAGATCCACATCGATGCCGCCACTGCCCGTCTCGATAGTGATACTCAGTCCCGGATGCGCGCTCATCTCGAGCACCACGTCGCCGGAGCTGACGTCGATCTCGATCTGCCGGATGAGGGAAAAGTCACCCGAGAAACGCACGTCGCCGGAGCCGGTGTCGGCGCTGATCGCGGCTCCCGTGGTGACGTCCTCCACAACGATGTTACCGGAGCCGGTGTCGGCGCCGATGTCTCCGCTGACCCGCTCCATGTGCACTTCGCCGGAGCCCGTATCGGCTTCGACCCGATCGGCGCGCACATCGTAAATCTCGACATTCCCCGAGCCCGTATCGACGGCGACGTTGCCCGTCACGTCGCGAACGACGGCATCACCCGAGCCGGTGTCGACGCTCAGCTCGCCCGTGACACCCTCCACTCGCACGTCCCCCGAGCCCGTATCGCCCTCGACGTCGCCGGTGACGTCACGAACCATGACGTCACCCGATCCCGTGTCGCCCCGGAAGTCGCCGCGCAGTCCGGTGGCCGATACGTTGCCGACGTTGTTCTCGATGTCGACGGCAACACCCGCCGGCACGCGGACGACGAAGTCGACATAGAGAGTCACGGCATCGTCGTCATTTCGGGAAGTCACCCGCACGCGCTCGTCGTCGTACGTCGTCGTCGAGTTCGAGTCGCCGTCGGGATAGCGATACACGTCGAAGCGCTCGACCGGATAGTTGACCCGGATGTCGATCTCGTCGTTGCTCTCTCTGAAATCGATGTCGATCAAGCCGAGCAAGGTCTGCGCGTCGGCGCCGCCACCGTCTTCCGCGTGGATGGTGGCAACAACCTCGACGTCACCTCCGTCGGCCCCCTCGACGACGATCTCGCCGGCGAGGTTTTCGAGATCGACCGAAACGCCCGGCCCCGCCGAAAAGGTGCGGCGCTCCTCACGTTGTTGCTGCACGGGAGTGGAATTCGCCGATGGCGCGACCGCCAGCGTCGCTACGAGGACCGCGGCAGCCGACAGCGCCGCCAGGGGGCGGACCCGCCCACGCGCGCGCCGCGGTGGAATGAAGTGCTCTTGCATCGAATCCTCCTGAAACGAAGATGTCTGAAACGAAGATGCCTGCGATGAAGGTGCCTGAGACCTCGCCTCGTAGGGACCGACCCTACCGGACGACCGCCTACGCGAGAGCGGCCGCGTTTGTAATGCGGTTTCAAATCCTTGGATGCCGGCGTCTTCGATTAGGTTTGTATCCCGCGCGAGATCCGGATTGATCGTTTTGCGACTACTCTCGTTCGCGCCCGGAAGCCGTTGGAGGCCGGCCTGTGCCGCCTGCGGCTGATTCTCGCCGCTGCCGCAGGACCTCGTAGAGCGCCACTGCGACGCTGTTGGCGAGGTTGAGCGAGCGAAGCCCGGGATCGGCCATCGGCAAGCGTACGAGGCGGTCCGCATGGCGCTGCTTGATATCCGGCGAGAGACCCACGCTCTCTCGGCCGAAGACGAGCACGGACGGGCCGACGAACGACACGTCCCAGTACGCGCGCTCGGCGTCGGTGGTGAAGAAGAACGGTTCTCCGAGACTGCCGAGCTCGGCTTCGACGTCGTCCCAGCAAGCCCATACGCGCGGACGGACCCGCGGCCAGTAGTCGAGGCCTGCACGCTTGACGCGCGCGTCGTCGAGCGAGAATCCGAGGGGCTCGACCAGGTGCAGGCGTGCACCCGCGGCCAGGCAGGTGCGGCCGGAGCTTCCCGTGTTGCCGTGAATCTCCGGGTGCACCAGCACCACGTGCAGATCGCTCTTCGAATCCTCCGGCACGTCGGTGGAGCAGCTCATCCTTGCCCTTCGCTTTGCGCGCTCGACGGCGGCGCGTCGCCCCAGTCGCGGAGAGCCTCTCGCACAAGACGTTGCCCGGCCCAGCCAAGCGTCGTGGCGCGCCCCACCATCCACAACAACATGGCCGCCCACAGCAGATCGTTGTCCGCTCGTGCACCCGCCCATACGGCGAGAGGCACGAAAACGACAATGGTCGAGAGAAGCATGGAGTTCCGTAACACGCGACCCTCCGTCAACCCCAGGAAGAAACCATCGTAGATGTAGGCGGCCGATCCGAAAAGGAGAACCGGGACGAGCCACAACCCGTATCGTGACGCTGCTTCAATGACCTCCTGGTGAGAGGTCAGGAGCGGGTACAACGTGCTGGGAGCGAGCACCACGATGACCGCGAAACCCAACGAGCACACCAGGCCCACGGCCAGCGACAGATAGAGAAGGCGACGAAGCGCCGGCGCGTCGCCCTGGCCGCGGAAAATTCCGGCAAGGCTCTCGGTGGCGAAAGCGGCTCCGTCGATGAAATAGGAAGCCAGGTACTGGACCCGCATCAGAATCGCGTTGGCGGCCAGCACCGTGGTGCCGATAGCGGAGCTGAAGTTGATGAACAGGGCGAACGTCGTGATCAGCCCGAGGGTGCGGAACAGAATGTCGCGGTTCAACGACATGAGGCGCGAAAGACCGCCGCGATCGAGCACTTCCACCCAATCCCAGGCCCGCGGTCTACCCGCTCGCCACAGCAGCACGAGGCCGATGGCGACGGAAAGATACTGGCTGATCGCCGTGGCCAGACCGGCCCCGAAGGCGTCGAGGCCGAGTCGCAGTATGAAGAGATAATCGAGCACGACGTTGCAGAGGTTCGCCGCCACCGTCATCAGCAGAACGCGGCCGCTCTCCTCCCTGCCGAGAAACCAACCGGCAAGAACGAAGCTGCATAGCGTCGCCGGTGCCGCCCAGATACGAGCGTCGAAATAGGAGGCGCCCGCCGCCTCCACGCCCTCGGTTCCGGCCAGCAAGGCGAAACCCGCAGCCCGGATCGGCGCCTGCAGCAGCAGCAGCGCAGCGCCAATCGTCACGCCGAGGAAAAGACCCCGGTACAGCGTCAGATATACGCCGCGATGGTCCTGCTCGCCGACCGCCTGGGCGGTCATGCCCGTCGTCGCCATGCGCAGGAATCCGAATGTCCAGTAGACGTAGTCGAAGAGGATCGACGCGAGCGCCACGCCGGCCAGGAATCGGATCTCGCCCAGGTGTCCGAGGATGGCGGTGTCGACGAGCCCGGCCAGGGGCACGGTGACGCTGGCCATGATGTTGAGAGCCGCGAGGCGTGAGTAGCGTCGGTACAGCGTAGGCGGAGCGACGGCGGGCATCGGCGCAGTCTAGCAGGGCACTGACGTTTCCCTTTCTGCCGTTACGGGCACCGCGGTGACGAGCATCCGGCGGCGCAACGCAGGCGATGCGGGAAGCATCGACGAGGAGCGCCGTCGCAGAAAAAAAAAGGGCGCCGCGTCCTCGCGGCGCCCTTCCCGACGACAACGAGCGGTTGAGGAAACTCGCTGCCGTCAGCCTCCCGATCCCCGATCAGGGGATCAAAGCAACGAACTGCAGAAGCGACCTCATGGGGTATGAACCTCGGCCCGGGGCGTGGATGGAGCGATCGACGGCAACACATCGACGGGAGACTCGAACTCGATCCCGATGATCCATCCGGCACTGCCGAGCGCCGATCGGCACACGCGACCGATCATCGTGCGCGGCCGCACGAGACCGTCGGCCTGCACGAGAGACAGGGCGCAAACCGTCCCGACCGAGAGCAAGCGGTCGACCTCCGCGAGGACACCGGTTCGGCTGATGTCCAGGACAGTGCCGTCAGAGCCGAATCGCTCTATGAGGAACTCCGACCCCAGCAGATGAACACTGAAGTGGACAGGGCATGACACAGAAACACGCGGGTGCGTCCGACGATCCAACATCCACCCCCTCTGGCGGAATACAGCTCAGTCCTCCGCGGAGGGGACGCACGCCGAGTGCGCGAACACTCGCCCCACGTGTAAGAGAAGACCTCGGAAACCTAGGTCCCCCTGTCGACCGGTCGGCCGGGCCGTCCGGAACGCCGCGATGCCTACTTGATCACATCCAACGGGTCGTCGAACTCGATGCCGACTTCCCAGCCTCGGTTCCGCGCCCGTGACCGCCTGACTGCCCCCCAGGCGATCTCGGGCCGGATCGCTCCGCTTACTTCGAGAAATCGGATTCGATAACGACCGTGGCGAAGAATACCCTGATCGATCGTCGCCAGCATACCCCCCCGACTCATATTTACCGTTGCTCCATTGAGCGGCAGGCCGGCGATATCCTGGCGGCTGGCTCTGTGCTCGGGTTCGAGCTGGACGAGATACTGCGTCGGCAACCGCTGATACGCCCGGCGGTTCGAACTGTCGCGGCTCAAGCGCGCCGCCCGTACCGGCGCAGGCGGTGCGGGCGCGGGCGGCGGCGGGGGCTCGGGGGCTTCGACGGTGGTCGTGCCCGAGCCCTTGACCTCCTGCTCGACCGCGCCGATCAGGCGGATGGCCTCGAGAAGGTCGAGACGCGATGCGGTGGACGGCCCTTCGAGCTCGATGCGTTCCTGCGCCTCGAGCAAACAGCGGATCGCCACGCGGAGATTTCGGCCGACTGTCTTGCGCAGGGAGAGCAGAGCACGCGCGGATTGGAGGGAGGCTGTCGCCTCCTCGAGAGTGCGATCCAGAGCGACCGCGTCACCCGCACCCTCGTGCTCGATGCCGCGTCGCCCGCGCAGTCTGTCTTCGGTCAAGTGGCCCCCCGGCCTCTCACGTCTCAGCGACGAATCAAGTCAGATCGAAGTCGCGCTCGCCCCTGTTCGATGCCGTGCGGCCATTTTCTGTCCTCCCCTGCCGACCTGTCAAAGAAATAAGCACATCAGGCGACGGGTAAATGATTAATAGTGATCACAAGTTATGACCCACATCCAGAAACGCACAGGAGGGCACAGGAGGCGCCTTTAGGCCCCATGAGGTGCAGCCCGGATCCTCATCCCGGGCGCTCCGAACTTGTCGAGCCGCATCACGAAGAGATGAAACCCGGGCGCCGCCGGAGCCGTCTAGTAAGGCGAGGTCGACGCCGACGCAGCGGGACGGTGACGACATGTCAAGCAACCTCCAGACGAGGAGCCAACATGAAGAACCGAGCTTTGCTTGCCCTGGCACTGGCCGCCGTACTGATTTCGGGCGGCGTTGTTCAGGCGCAAGAACAGACTCCCTGGCTGCACATTCGCGTCACCGAACAGGGCGAGGACGGCGCTCGCGTGGCTGTGAACCTGCCCGTTTCGCTGGTGCAGGTATTCGCTGACGTCGCTGAAAAGGAACTCGAGAAGGAACTCACCGGACGCGGCTCTCACGTCGATATCGACATGGAGGGCCACGACATCGAGATCGCCGACGTGCGGCGCGCCTGGGCGGAGCTTCGCAATGCCGGCGACGCCGAGTTCGTCGAGATCCAAGAGGGCGATGAATACGTCAAGATCTCGCGCAGCGGCGACACCATTCTGATCGCCTTCGAAGAGAACGACGGCGCGGGCAACGGCCGCGTGGAGGTCCCCGTGTCCGTGGTCGATGCGTTGCTGTCCGGGGAAGGCCAGCGACTCAATATCCGCTCGGCCATCGATGAGATGATCTCTTCGAGCGCCGGCGAGATCGTCTTCGTCGAAGACGGCGACACCACCGTCCGCATCTGGATCGAATAGCGAAGGAGGTCGGCGATGCCGACGAAGCTGATTATCGGTCTTCTTGTGGCGCCGGCGATTTTCCTCGGCCTGTTGCTGAGCGCCGACTACGCCATCATCGACGTGCGCGAGGGTGGCCCCGACGGCATGCGCATCATCGTTCCCGTGCCGCTGTCGCTCGCTCGGCTGGCACTGAACTTCGCACCCGCCGAAGCGAAGTATGTCCAGGTGCCGGAGATCGCAGAATACCTACCCTATGCGGAGCGTATCGTTGCGGAATTGCGGGACGCCCCGGACGGCCTGCTGGTCTCCGTAGATGAGCGGTCCCAGCACGTGCGTGTGGAGAAGATCGGCGACGCCCTCGCCGTTCACGTCGAGGACGGATCCGACGTGGTCGACGTCGAGGTTCCACTCGACGCGGTACTCGACATCGTGCGCTCCTACGACGGAGAGGGCTTCGATACACGCGATCTCATCCGCGCGGTGGGCCGCGCCCGCGGAAACGTCGCCCACGTGAAGAGCGGCGACGAAGAGGTCAAGATCTGGGTCTGGTAGTCACGCACCTACCATCGAGCACGTGGGGCCGTCGCCAACGCGACGGTCCCTCGTTTTCTTGTTGCCGGGAGGCGCTCTACTGGCGCCGCACGCGAACGACGCCGCTGAAGGTCTCGATCGAGACCTCCGCTCCGCCGGCGCCGAGCGTAAATTCCGCCTCTTGTTCGGGCGAGTAGGCTTCGACGGCGCGCCCCTCGTAACCGAACTCCGTCTGGATGGACCCGGAGTAGCTGCTGATATCGAAGGTCGCCGAGGTCTCTCCCGGAAGGAGCAACTCGATGTCACCGTTGAAATTCCGGAAATCGAGCTCTGCGCCGGAAGCGATCTCCCCCTCGAAATAGATCGACCCGGAGACCGACTCGAAGTCGCCCCCTCGCAAACGACCACCGATGATGCGGAGGCCGCCCGTGAGCGTCGTGGCATCGACGCTGCCGCCGGCAAGCTCCACGAGCACGTTGCCGGCTACACCTTCGATGTCGATCTCGGCATCCGTCGCCGACGTCGTCACCACGATGTCGCCGCCGGCGGCGTCGGCCTCGAGACTGCGAGAGCCGCCGACGTAGGTGAGGTTGCCGGCGGAGCTTTCCATTCTCACGTCGCCATCGACCCCCTCGACGTCGATGGCAGCGGCGAGCGCCTCGACCTCGACGGAGGCGCCACGGGGCACCATGATTTCGAGGTGAGACTCTCCCACTTGCGGGCCGGCCTCGCGGCGGCGCCCACGTGGCGCGACGACGGCGATCTCCACGCCGTCGTGATCGTCTTCGAACGACAGCCGTTCGACGCCTTCGCCGAGTGTCCCCCGGACACGGACCTCTTCGCGATCCCAGCCGGTCACACGCACGCTTCCCGAGACGTTGTAGATCTCCACGTCGACGTCGGCTGCCACGGAAGCACTCCGATCCACCTGCTGGAGGGGCGCGGGAAGCACGGGGCCGGCGACGGCGAGGCCGACGAGCGTTGCCAAGATCAGCGGGCCGGCGCGCATGGTCAGCTCAGCTCGATGATTCGGCTCGCACGCTGCAGAAGCTGAAGCTTGTGACGGTAGTTGCTCGTCAGCATGCGGGTGAGGCCGGCGTTCTGCGGGTCGTCCTCGAGCGCCTCGCGAGCGCTGCGAATGGCGCGATCGATGACCCGCAGGTTCGTTTCGATCGTCGACACGGTGTCTTCGTCCAACCTTTCGCGATTCTCGAACAGGGCCCACATCAGTTGCTCGATCTCGACCGCGTACTCCGCCCCGATCGTCGGTGCTTCTCCGAGAGCCACCGCTTCGGTCGAGGGTCCCCCCACCGGCGACGGAGCGCCGGAGATGTCGGCTACCGGTATGCCCACCACCCAGGCGGTGATTGCCGAAGAGGTTACGACCAACACCATCGCCGCCGCGGCCAACGTGGCCCATTGAAACGGACTGAGTCGAGGAAATCGTCCGGGTGCCGACGCCGTGCTCCGGTCCCCGACACCGGCGACCTCCACGGAAGCCAGCGGCGCCGGCGCCATGCGCTCTCGGATCTCGGGCCACAGATCTCGATCGGGCTCTATCGACGCCGGCAGCTGCGCCGCTTGCTGCCGCAACTCGCGGAGAAAGGCGACGGTATCCCGGGCTTCCCGCGACGCCGCCATGAGACGTTCGATCTCAGCCGCCTCTGGCGCGGACAGCAGCCCGTCGACGTAATCGTCAAGACGCTCTTCGTTGATCGCTTCGCTCATTCCTGCAAAGCCTTCCTGAGGAGTTTCCGTGCCCGATGAAGCTGGGCTTTCGAGGTTCCCACAGCGGTTCCGGTCACTTCGGCGATCTCCTCGTGCCGATATCCCTCGATCTCGTACAACACGAATACTTTGCGCGCGCCTTCGGGGAGCCGAGCGATGGCGGTCTCGAGGTCGAGCCGTGCTCCCTTTGCACGCCCTTCGGACCCCAGCGGGGCAACCCGCATCGCGGCGCCCTCGTACGGTTCCAACTCGTCCGTGCCCATCAACAAAGCCCACCGTTTTCCTTGCGACCGCCGATCGGCGAGCACCACGTTCACCGCCAGGCGATGCAACCACGTCGAAAAAGCCGCGTCACCGCGAAAGGTCGACAACTTGGTCCAGGCTCGCAGGAACACGTCCTGCGCAAGCTCCTCCGCCCGTCCCCGGTCGGAGGTCATTCGCAAACAGAGGGCATACACGCGACCGACGTGGCCACGATAAAGCTCCTCGAACGCCGCCGGATCGCCGGCCTGGGCTCGGCTGACGGCGTCCTTCACGTCAACCAGCCGCGCCTCGCGCGCCATCGCTTCGATGCCCCATCCTCCACTGAATCCGACCCCACTGGGTCTCTCACATCGTTCTCTGCTTTCTATGATGCCGCCGCAGCCACTGAGGTTTAGCAGCTGAGCGAAAACCGCTTCCGCCCGTCTCGGCCGCCGCCTAGCCGTCGACGTCCGCCTCGAAGAGACCCATCTGCCGAGGGTCACTCTCCCCCGCAGCCTGCAAGGAACCGTCGGCGCGGGTCATGTTCGATCCTCCCAGCCCGACGAGACGGATTCGCCGGCCCTCGAGCGGCACTCGCTCGACGAGCTTGCGGGCGATCTTCAGTATCTCATCGAGGCGTCGAACCGGTACCGGCGGCGTATGGGAACGGGTGATTGTAGTGAAGTCCTGGAAACGCACCTTCAGCGTGACCGTTCGCGAGGAGAGGCTCCAGCGCGCCAACCTGCGCTCGAGGTCGCCGGCGAAGGTCTCGACGTCCCGCCACGCTTGTTCCCACGACTCTCGATCGATCTCGTAGGTCGTTTCCGACGAGATCGACTTCGGCTCGCCGGGCGGCTCGACCCGGCGGTTGTCGCGGCCATGAGAAAAGCCCCACAGCCGTCGTCCCGACTTGCCGAGCAACGACTCGAGCTTCTCCGGGCTGCTCTCGGCGATCTGGCCGATGCGCTCGAAACCATGCCGCCGCAGCCGCTCGGCGCTCGCCGGCCCTACTCCCCAGAGCTTCTCCACCGACATCGCGGCGAGAAAACCACGCGCCTCCTCCGGTCGAATAACGGTCAAACCGTCAGGCTTGTCGAGATCGGAGGCGAGCTTTGCCAGGAACTTGTTGTGCGACACGCCCGCCGACCCCGTCAGGCCCGTCTTGCGCCTTATCGAGTTGCGTATCGACTTGGCGATATCGACGGGTGAGCTGATGTGATGGGTCACGTCGAGGTAGGCCTCATCCATCGACAAAGGCTCGACCCGATCGGTCCACGCCTCGTAGATGGAGAAAACTCGCGACGAGAGCTCCCGGTAACGCTTGAAACGCGGACGCAGGAACACGCCGTCGGGACAGAGCCTACGGGCTCGTTCCATCGGCATCGCCGAATGGACGCCGAATCGTCGAGCCTCGTAGGACGCCGAGGCGACAACTCCACGGCGCCCGAGCCCACCGACGATGATCGCTTCCCCGGTCAACTCCGGATTGTCGAGCGACTCGACGCTGGGATAGAACGCATCGAGGTCGATGTGGAGAATCTTGCGCGGCCAGTCGGCGCCGATCACGGTGAAGGGGATGGACACCCGTCCATGTTACGAGCCGCGAGGCGGGAGGTCGAGGGCAGGCGAGACTCGGTTGCCACCTCCACCACGGGCGCCACCCCTGCCGGCCATTGCGGCGATCACCAACCGTGAGCCGGCGGCCGAGCCTTCACCGAACCCTCTCCCCCGCTGCTGATACTCATAAACGACCCATGGCGACAAAACAAGTGTCCTGCAACTTATTGATCACTAATTAACAGTTAAACTAACTAATAATAATCATAAGTATTCAAAAATAAGCCGGGGGCATCAGGTTGCCGGAGCGGGTCGTCGGCCGGCGTTCAGTAGCGCCACGACATGTCGGCGTCCGGCGGGGCGGTCTCCAACATGCGGGCGGCCATCTGCGGGAGGATCCGTTGATTGTAGGTCAGGCGGGTCAGACGGACCGACAGATCGTCGGGCGGGCCGGAGTAGCAGTGCGGGTGGCGATACCCGTAGCTGACCGAGCCGCCGTAGAACGGATCGTCGGTCTGCTCGAGGAAATCCTCGAGTAGCATGACCGCCTCTTCGAGGTAGTAGTTGTCCTCGTCGCCGACGGCGATGTGCAACTTGCCCTCGAGCCTCGGCCCCAACGTTTCCCATTCTCTCCGGATGATGTGGCTGAGATCGTAGTTATCGCGCATGTAGAAGGCCACGTCGCGATCGATCACTCCCGTGTCCGGATCCCACAAGGGCGCCGGGTAGCCATCATCGGCGACCGGCCCGTACACGGCATTCCACACGGCGAGCTGCTGCCCGGAGCGAAAACGCGTCCCCAGGACCTCCTCCATGCGCGTTGCCTGCTTCAGGCTCATGTCGATCTGTCCGTCGACACCGTGGCGAAACGGGCGAATGGGATCGTGCATCCAATCGCTGTTGGGATAGAACGCGTTGTCGTCGCCGTAGATGTCGACGAGCTGGTAGTAACGGAAATCGATCGGATCCGGGCAATTGACCCATGCTCCGTTGAACATCTCCGGGTAGAAGACCTGCCAGGCAAGCGACTCCCAACCGCCGGTCGAGCCACCGTACAGCGCCCGCGCCCAGCCCTCGCCGATGGCGCGAAAGCGCTCCTCGATGAGAGGAACGAGCTCCCGGGTGAGGGCATCCCCGTAGGGACCGAGGTTCGCCGAATTCACGGCGTACGAATCGTCGAAGTAGGGATTGGGATGTTGCATCGTGACGATGATCATCCGCGGAAGCCGACCCGAGACCCAGTCCTGGTAGAACTGATGGCTCGCCTCCGCATACGTCAGGTCGTAGCCGGTCAAACCGGGCGCCGGCGGCTCCTCCGAGAACCCCACGGGTGTGTAGAACGTGTCGTGAAAGTGGCCCTGGTAGTAGGCAACCGGGTAACGCGCTTCGGGGTTATCCTCGAAGCCTTCCGGCAACAGCACGATTGCGCCGAGATACACGTCGGTTCCCCAGAATTCGCTCAGCAACTCCGAGCGGATCTTCACGTGCTTGACGTATTCGGTGTCCTGCGGCTCCTCGAACGGCGGGATCAGCGTGTCCAGCTCGATGCGGAACTCGCCGCCGCTGTCCGAATCGAGGCGGATCGTCTGCACCTGGCTGTAAAGATTGCCCGGTGAGGTGCGCCAGTTCTGCCCCTCCCACTGGTCCATCGGCGCCTTGATGGTGTGCCCGTCGCTGCGCTCGAAGGTCGTGTAAACGTGCAGCATCGCCTGCACTCGGTAGTCGCCGGCGGGCAGGTCCTCGATGTCGGCAACCGGGTAGCCGGAGGCACCGCGATCCACGACGAAAGGAAACTCCGCCGAAAATGCCTCGACATCGCGGGCGAACAAGGGCTGTGAGTCCGACCCCCAGTTTGCGACCTGAAAACGGGGCTCGCCTTCTTCCAAGGCAGAGATCATCAGGAACAGGCGACCGTCGAGGGGAGCATCGACCAGACCCTCGGCGATCGAGACCTCGAAGACCAGGTCAGGGCGCAACCAAGCCGCCCCGAGTGCGCAACCGGTAACAACGAGCAGGACGGCCGCCACGAGCACCAGCTTCACACTTCTCAATTCACTCACCCCTTTTCGTTCGTCGGCCCCGATGTCCCCGTCCCGTTGCCGTTCGGCGCCATCAGCAGCATGGCCAACAGAGCGCAACGCTCGAGGGAACGGCTCACGTCGATGTGCTCATGCGTAGCATGGGCGCCGTCGCCCACCGCGCCGAGGCCGTCGAGCGTCGCCGCCACCGGACTCGTCAGGTTCCCGTCCGAGCCTCCGCCGGCGAACCCCTCGTCGATCCGCAGGCCGAGATCTCCCGCGATCCCGCTCGCCAGACGCCATAGCGCCTGATTGCGGGGGTTGCGCTCGAGCGGCGCTCGCTCCACGGCCCCGGTGATCTCCAGCTTCACCCCTTGTGTGACGGGCACGAGCGAGTGGATTGCCGCCGTAATCTTCTCCGCCTGCTCCGCATCGGGCACGCGCACGTCGATGTGCGCCTCGCTTTCGGGCGCGATGACGTTGGCACGAAGGCCCCCGCCGATGATGCCGACGTTCACGCTCACCCCTTCGGCCGGATCGTTGAGCTCGAACAGCCGCTGCACCTGGTGCGAGAGCTCGAGAATCGCGCTCACGCCGGACTCCGGGTCGAGTCCGGCATGCGCCGCCTTGCCGGTGACCTTGAGCACGAATTGCCCAACGCCCTTGCGCGCGGTCTTGAGCCTTCCGTCGGGCCCCAGCGCGGGCTCCATGACGAACACGCGCGACGCGTGGTGCGCCAGCCGCACGATCTGCTGCGCTGACTCGCGTGAGCCGATCTCCTCGTCGGAATTGACGAAGAACAGCGGCATGAGATCGGGCGACACCTCCAGTCGGTGCAGCGCGCGTAGCGCAAACACGGTCTGCGCGAGGCCCGCCTTCATGTCGAAGACACCCGGGCCGCTCATGCGCGAACCATCGATACGAACCGGCATGTCACGCAGCGTTCCCAGCGGCCAGACGGTGTCGCAGTGACCGAGGAGGAGCTGGTTGGGTGGAGAGGCGCCGTTTTCAGGAAGCGGCGCGCTCGGATCGAGGTCGACGCCGCCGAAATCCCCGCCCCGCGGCGCCGCCAGCATCTGGCCACCGCTGCTATCGCCCGGCAACCGACGAGCTTCGTAGCCGATATCGTCGAGCGCGGCTTCGAGCAGATCGAACACCGGTGCTTGCGCCTCGGGAACCGACGACGGCGACTCGTGGGCCACGAGCTGTTCGACGAATGCCAGGAGATCGTCGCGCTGACCGTTGACCGTGGCGAGCACGGTCTCCGGCGAAAACTCCCCGGAAGATCCCCCCGGCCGCGAGCTGCCCTTGTCGCTCATGTCGCTCGCTCAGCCCCCCGCTAGAAGCGAAACATCCGCGTCACTTTGACAATAAGCGTCCGATCTATCAGATCGGACCGCTCGGCCACCCTGCGCTCATTGTAGACGACGAACAAGTCGGATCCAGGCACATAAATGTAGCGAAACCGCAGGTTCGCGAGCACCTGGTCGGACTGGCTGTTGTACTGGACGAGGCCGCGAAACGACATCTCGGTGGTGAAATCGAAGCCCAGCCGCAGGCTCCCGAGGTCGGTCGTGAAGGCTCCCTCCGCGAGATCCACATCGTTGTGCGACCAGCCGAACGCCAGGTTCACCCGCGGACCGGGCCGCCATCCGGCGGTGACCCGATACTCGGTGCGGTGTCCGCTCCAGAACCCACCCTTGGTGTAGTTGAAGCTGCCGTCGACGGGTCGACCCGCGTCGGACTGCAACTCCAGGTTGGTTTCACCCCACTCGTACACGCCCACCGGGATGATGACGCCTTCGGAGATCTCGAAAGGCACCTCCAGCAGCTCGTAACGATTATTGTACGCGACGCTGATCTTATCACCGTGCTTCAGGAACGTGTCCCAATCGAGGTGAGCATAGCGGCTCAGCAGCGTGCCTTCCTGATCGGTGGTGTAGCGGAACGTGATATGCGGGCTGAGGTTGCGGAAGTAGGGCGAATCGGGAAAGAACGGCGTCCAGAAGAAGCTCGGGTCCACGGCGCGAATCCCCGTGCGCGTAACAAATCCCATCTCCGGGTTGAAATTGTCGTCGATGTCGAGATACGAGCCTCGCACCTGCCAGAGAGGCGAGCTCCAGTCGAAGCGCACCGAACCGGCCCAATCGTCGCCTTCGAGACCGGAGGTCTCGGTCTTCATCAGCCACATGTCGACGGTGGTCTCCTCGTTGATACCCCAACGGCCGTCGACACCGAGCTCGCGGTTGTAGTCGGTGCTGTTCGCCTGGCGGTTGGTAAACAGCACTCCGGCGCGAGACCGCTCACCGAGATCTCGGCTGAGGCGTCCGACAATGTAGTTGTTCGAAGACACCGGATCGGCGTCCAGGATGACGTTCGATTCCTCGCTCTGCATCACCAGCGTGCCGATCGACCAGGCGCCGATCTTTCCGGTCAGACGACCGCCGCCATAGAGGGGGATCTCCTCGTTGTTCGGACCGATGCCGATGTTGCGCGAGTGGAAGCCGACCACCTGGCTGCCGCCGCCGAGGCGCCCGCCTCCATCGCCGCCCCCGAAGTCGAAGAACCCCGCGTTCTCGAGGAAGAAGTCGCGTTTTTCCGGAAAGAACAGCGAAAACCGCGTCAGGTTGACCTGCTCGTCGTCCGCTTCCACCTGGGAGAAGTCAGTGTTGACGGTGAGATCCAGTGTCAGGTTCGTGTTGACGCTCCACTTCACGTCGCCGCCGATGTCGGCCACATAGTCGTTGGCGTAATCGACCGTCGGCGACGGCACCTCGACGACGTCCACGAGCGCGCGATCGACGCCGCCGATGACGTACGGTTTGACCTGGATGTTGCGCGGCCGAACGAGCTGCAACCCGTCCATCATTCCCGACAGCGACAGGCGGGTCTCGCTGAATTGCCGGGGTATCGGCGCCCAGTAGGCTTGCTCCGTCTTGCGGCGAATGGTGCGTCGGAAATTGACACCCCACGACGACTGATCGGCGGCGAAACGCAACTCCCACAACGGGATGGCCATTTCCACCACCCATCCGTCGTCGACAACGCGGGCCCGAGCCTGCCACACCGCATCCCAATCGACGTTGACGCTTTGCTGGCCGAAACGCCGCGGCCCGCCGCCGCCTTCGCCGACGATCTGGGCGTCGTAGCGAGCTCCCATCGGATTGGTCTCGAACAAGAAGCCACTGCGGTGATCGTGATAGGTGTCGAGCGTGACCATGAACGCGTCGTTGTTGGCGTTCGACTCGTCGCGCCGCAGGACGTTGGCGATGATCCGCTCCGGCTCGCTGTCATAGCAATACGCGGCGATGTAGACAGCCTCGCTGTCGTACATCACGCGCACTTCGGTACGTTCCGTGATCGGACGCCCTTCGTCGGGCTCGGACTGGACGAAATCGGTGATGACGGCGGCCTGCGACCAGACGGCCTCGTCGAGGATCCCGTCGATCTCCGGGGCGGTGTCGACGCGCACGCCGGCGAACCGGAAGGCGAGGTCGGTGGCGGTTGTCCCTGCCTCTCCGGGAGAAGTAGCGAGCGCAGCCTGGGAGCCCTCCTGTTGCGCCGCTGCCGCGAGGGGCGGAGCAAGGAGCGGGAACAGCGCGACGAGTAAGGAGACGCGACGAAACTCGCTCATGGGAAGTAACTGCTGCGGCCCAGGGGAGTGAAGGCCTCAGCCTACCTCACCGACCCTGACCTGGATAGCGCGCCGGGCGGGCTACACTGGCGCCCATGTCGGTGACATGGATTGCACTTGGCGGCTACGTCGCGGTGGCGCTCGCCCTGGGGTGGAAGGCCCGCAAACATCGCGATCATGGGGAGGCTTTCTGGACCGCCGGACGCGATCTCGGCGCCGTCTCCGTGGGCCTGTCGATATCGGCCGGGTTCCTGTCGATTTCCTGGTCGTGCGTCTATGCGGTGCAGCTCTTCTACTGGTACGGGGTCGGCGCGATTTGGCTGATCACGGTGCCGTGGCTGCTCGCGTTGGCGGGTATCTATGTGCTCTCGCAGCGGTATCACGCGCTCCCTTCGTTCTCCCAGCCGGAGATGGTGGGTGACCGCTTCGGCGTACAGGCCAAGCGCATCGTCGCGGCGGCACTGTTTTTCGTCTTCCTCGTCTGGGGCGGGGCCGAGATCTATGTTGCCGCCAGCTTGCTCGCCCCCGGGCTCGGCATCTCCACCGGCGGGATGATTCTGATCATCGCCGTGGTGGTGGGCGCGTACTCGACGATGGGCGGTTTCCGCGCCGTGGTCAGCACCGACAAGCTGCAGTACGGGGTGGTCGTGCTCTATATCTTCGCGATGGCGTGGCTGGCGTGGATCGGCCTCCGAGAAGCGGGCGGGGATCTACTCGCCGCGGCACGCGACCCCGTGGACACGAATCCGGCGCTCGCCGTTCTCGGCGGCCGGCTCGGCGCTCGTTCGGGGCTCCCGTGGCACAGCGTCCTCGCTCCGGGGGTCGGCGTCATCGCCGTCACCCTGGCCGCGTACTTGCCCGGCTGGATGTTCGAGACCGACCTCTGGTTGAGGGTCCAGGCCGCCCGAGATCGGCGGGCGGCGCGACGAGGGGTCGCTATCGCCATGCTCAACGCGTTGCTGTTCGTGGGCGTGCTGCCGCTGTTCATCGGCGTCGCCGCGCTGGCGGTGTTCCCTGCTGATGGTGGTTTCCCAGCGCAGCTCGGCAACGAAGGCGACGCCATCTTCGCTGCCCTGGTCGGCAACTTCGCACCCGCGTGGCTTGGGCTCTTTGTCGCCGTCGGACTCACCGCCGCCGCGATGAGCACGATCGACACCTGCGCCAATGTGATGGCGCTGTCCCTCGCCTACGACCTCGCCGAGGTACAGCATCGGCCGATCGCCGAACGCCTCTCCCAAGCGGCAACCGCCGGATCGGTTGCGCTGGCCACCCTGTTCGCCTTCAATACCGAGTCGCTATGGGACATCTTCTACCTGTCCTCGGGCGTTCTCACGACCACCGTGGCATTTCCGGTGGCGGCCGTCTTCCTGCCGTGGGCGACCCCCGCGATGGTAACCGCCTCCGCCGCCGCCGGCTTCGCAACCACCGTGGTGGCGTACTTCCTCGAGACGCGTGGGTATCTGGCCGTGCTCGAGCCCCAATGGCTGGCGGAATCGGGACTCGGCTACATATTGTGGGGAATGGCCGCCGCCGCGCTTGCGGCCGTCGTTGCCTGGAGGGCGAATCCGTCGACGACGCCCACCTCAACCGTCGCGGACTGACACCGACGCGGCCCGCAACTCGATATCACCGCCGTCAATCCGAGACCAACTCCACCTTCGGTCCGGCGACAGCGCCCTTCTTGTAGTCGGCCTCCCGATAGATCTCGAGAAAGGTCCTCACGATGCGCGCGTCGAGCTTCTCGCCGGCCTCGTGTTCGAGAATCTCGAGGACCTTCTCCGGCTTCATCGGCTTGCGATACGGTCGATTCGACGTGATGCCCTCGAAGA
>CAYSHI010000489.1:0-12221 GCA_964430745.1 uncultured Acidobacteriota bacterium
GGCGACATCGGCCGCGCCGTCGATGAGGCCATGCGCGAGGCCGACGGCTTCCTCCGGCTCGAGGACATCGAGGCCAGCGTCGCCGAGTGGTGGGACCCCATCGGCATCGACTACCGGGGCTACCGTGTACTGACGGCGTCACCACCGTCGACGGCGTTCCCCTCACTGGTACGCCTCGGCATCATGAGCCGTTTCGACGTCGAGACCATGGGTCACAACAGTGCCGAATACCTGCACACGTTTTCGGAGGCGACCAAGCATGCCTTCTGGAGCCGACTGAAGTACGCCGGCGACCCCGAGATCCAACCGCCGCCGTTGGAGATGTTGCTGTCCGAGAGTTACTGGGCGGAGCAAGCCGCGGCGATCGACCCGGCGCACGCGCGTCCCTTCGAGTACCCCGGCGTCGGGGGCGGCGATCCTGACCAGCACACGACCCACTTCGTCGTCGCCGACGCCGACGGCAACGTCGTGAGCGCGACGCAGACGCTGGGCAACGCCTTCGGCAGCCGCATCATGCCCGAGGGCACCGGCATCTGGCTCAACAACTCGCTCGCCTACTGCACCTTCGAGCCGGCGGGCAATCCGATGGACGCCCACCCCGGGCGCCGCAAGCTCTCGGGCGACGCGCCGACCTTCATCATGCGCGACGGTCGCGTGTGGGTCGCCATCGGAACACCGGGCGGCCACACCATCGGCCAGACGGTGCCGCAAATGGTCATGAACCTCGTCGATTTCGGCATGCCGGTGCAACAGGCGATCGACGCTGCCCGCATCAGCTTTGTGGAGCCAGACGCAATCGTGGTGGAAGACGGCGTCTCCCCCGAAGTACGTGCCGAGCTCGAGGCGCTCGGCCACGAGCTTCGCGGCGGAACCCTCGGGAACGCGCACGGCTTGAGTATCGAGTACGGAGCGGACGGCCGAGCGGTGAGCTTCGCCGGCGGCGCCGATCGGCGCGGCGCCGGGCTGGCGGCGGGGCGCTAGGAGGACCGGGGCTCGCGGCGGGGCGCTAAAAGGACCGGGGATCGCGGCGGCCGGCCGAAGGAGATCCGTTCGTCTTCATCCAATCCGCCAGGCGTTCGGGCGCCGGCCACTTGCCGTAGACTGCATCGTCGGCCCACACGGCGAATCGGCGAAACAACCGCGAGCGTCGCACGCCCCAGCGCACGGCCCGGTGGAACGGCGTGTCCGGATGCGAGTGCGGGCAGACCGCCATGCAGCGGGCGCAGTCCGTGCCGATGCGGCACCAGTAGGTAAAGCAAGCCTCCGAGTCGATCTGCCAGCGCCTCTCCCCTGCAACGTCACGCTTCTCGTGCGGGATCGCCTTGGGTGGGCACATCTCGGCGCAGCGATCGCAGATCTCGCAGAAGTCCTCTACCGACGGATCATGATTGCGGGGGCTCGCGACGAGAGGCATGTCGGTGCTGATCACACCGATACGCACGCGAGGTCCGAGCCGCGGCGTCATCAACAGACCCATGCGGCCCAGCTCACCGAGCCCCGCGTCCCGCGCAACGAGCGGGCACACAACGCGGTAGTTGCCGTCGATGTGAGCCCGCGCCGGGTATCCGAGCTTCCGTATGAGAATGGCTACCTGGATGGCGATGGCTCCCGAGTCCAGATAGCAGCGCGCCGATTCCATCGTCGTCGGCGCCATCGGCGCATGCGACACCATCTCGAGGTCCATCTCATAGGTGAAAGCGATGGCAAAACGATGGCTGAGGTCCACGACCCGGCCGTAGTCATCCCCCCGACCCACGTGGCTGTACAGGTGCTCGTCGCGCAATACGGTGACACCCACCGAGTGGGCGCCCAGCTTGAGGATCCACTCCGTCAGAAACCGTGTCATGGCGTCGGGGTCTACGGCGACGCACTCCGAAGCCACCTCTCCGTCAACGAGAGCCCGCATGTGGCCGACCGTCTCGAACGTCGCCCGAGCCGCAGCGAAGTGGACCGGATCGTGCGCCGACGCACCCGGGCGCAGGAGCCCCGGAAGAGCCCGGAACTTGTCGTCAGCGGCGCGGCTCTCGGGATGCTCGCGGTAGTAGTCGTCGAACCGCTCGCTTCCCGGATCGAGAAGCATGCGCGAGAACATGATGTCCCGCTCATCGATGCGACGCTTGCCCATAGTCGTTTGCCCGCGGTTGCGGTTTTAATAATACACTCGCATCTCATTTGAGTGCTACGCTGGCCTGCAGGACCGACGGGGTGCACTTCACAAGGAGTGCAGCTCATGAAGCTTCGATTCGCGGTTTTCCTGGGCCTCACGGCCGTCTTCTTGCTCACACCCGTCACGGCCCTCACTCAAGGTGTGGGAGGCGGCGCGAAAGGTGGCGTGACCTTCTCCGCGCTCAGCGGAGAGTTCGCCGATCCGGATTTGGCGGCGGTCTCCTTCGAGTACCAGCCCGGCTTCACGATCGGCGGCTTCGTGGCGGTGCCGATGGGCCGCTCGGGGCTATTCCAACCGGAGTTCTACTTCACCCGGAGGATCACCACCGGCGTGGAGAGCACGCTGGGCATCGACACCGAGATCAGGCTCGATTACTTCGAGATCCCGGTTCTGTTCAAATACTCGCGCGCCGCGGCCGGCCGCACCTCGCCGACGTTCTTCGCCGGGCCGTCGGTGGCGTTCGAGCTCGGCGCGGAGGCCAAGGACCTCACCGTCGCCGGCAACCCGACCGAGGACATCTCCGACGATCTCGTCGACGTGGAGTTCGGCTTCGTCGTCGGCGGTGGAGTCGACTTCGCATCCGGTCTACAGATCGACGTGCGCTACTACTGGGGTCTTTCCAACATCGTCAAGGACGATTCCGTGGGAGAGAACCTCGTCGATCCGAACGACGACTTCAAGAACCGGATGTTCGCGGTCTTGATCGGATTTTCGTTCTGAGGGATTTCGGGTGCGTGCCACCGAGATGCCCGATCCGGGGCTCACGCCTCGAGAATCAGCGATCCCACCCGTTCGATCGACGCGAAGTGCGAATCGAACGTCAGTACGGGAGCTCCACTGCGCGCAGCGCAGGCCGCGACCCAGATGTCGTTGGTCGGCAACGGTGTGCCGCGTGTCCGCAGCGCCACGAGGACCTCGGCGTAGAGGCGCGAAACGCCATGATCCACGGCGATCTCCTCCACCGCCGGGTTGTCCAGAAACGCCGCGAGCTCGGCTTCGTTGCGATCGCGGCTCTCACCTTGTAGAAACCCGGCCCACAGCTCGCCGATCACGACAGCCGGCAAGCCGATCCAGGCGGCCCCGTCGATCAACCGGACGACCTCCTGGTGCCCCCGTTGAAAGTGACTGTACGCCGAGGTGTCGAGGCAGTACCGGTTCACCTCCAGAGCTCCTCGTCGACCTGTTCGGTCACCGCGATCGCTTCCTCGAAGCGTGCCAGCTCCTCCTCGCTCCACGTGCCAGCGAGCTCTGCGAGCCCGTTGGAACGCCGGCCCCGGCCCACGCCGAGCGCCGCTTCCAAAACCCCGAGAACAGTCCGGTTCAGCGAGGTGCCGCGCGCACGTTTCTCTTGCTCGAGCGCTCTGGCAAGCTCCGGGGAGACGTTGCGGATGGTGAGGTGCCTCATTGAATTACCCCGTCGTGGGCCTGCGTACTCGAATCGTGCATTCATCGTAACGCATTCATTAGATTCGTCATACTGCATTCATGTACCTCTAGCACCTATTCGAGGTTAGATGGCCACCACTACCCTGAGGACTTGTAGGCAGGGGGATCCGGATCATAGGATCTCGTACGGGAGCTATCTGGTGCTCTCACACCGGTGGGCAACAAGCCCGCCAGCAAGGACTAGGAGAATGAGCTTGTCGCGTACGGCGGTCGCCGTCTTGATGGGACTCGGCATTCTCTCAGCGGTGTCGATCCTCGTCGCTCATCTCGCGCTGACCGACATCTACCATGGCGAGGGTGACCTCACGCTGGAGTGGCGGGTTCTGCAGGTCGCGTTCGCGACGATCATCGCGTTTCATTTGGTCGCGCTGGCGACGATGGGTCGAGCGGTCCTGAAACGCTAGGCGCCGGCGCCGATTCCTTCGAGATCATTCCCGAACGTTAGGCCGGAGCGCGCCAGGAGTGAGGATTCTTCGGGGAGTACACCCACGCTACCGTCCCACCGGCACCAACTCTCTCAGATCCTCGTACCAGTTGGTGACGATGCGGACGAAAGGCGGGGGTACTCTGCTCCCTCCGGCTCTGTCTTTTTCCAGCAGCAACCATCCGCCGCCCGGGGCCACGTCGTATCGATTTGCCTCTGCCGAGTAGGTTGGGTCAGTAACGATCTCCTGTTCGACGAATTCGCCGGTGTCGGCGTTAATCGCCGCCCGCACCCAGGCGCCTCCCTTGTAGAACAGCTCGTCGCTGTCGCCCCATGCCGGATCCGCGCCGCCCGCGATCGAAACTCGCGAGGTTTCCTTGACCTAATGCGACGCTGCGTCACTGCCCCCGGGGATCGAGGGCGAAACCGGTGTACTCGAGGACGATCGGCAGAGCGGGCTGCAAGACGTTCCCCCACCACCTCAACTGAAACTTGACGCCTTCGAGGTCACCGGAGCCGTGAAGCATGAAGATGCCGTCAAAATCGCCGTTTTCTCCGCCGTTTGTCGTCCAGTGACCCGACACCGGCCCGCTGCGGCCCTGCCACGTCACCTGGCCTTCGATCGGACCACGAGCGGTTTGGCGGCTCCCATGGACAGCCCCGCTCTGGAGGACGTCCAACGGGCCCTCCAGGTCGCCCGTGAGCTCCGTATAGGACAGCCAATCGCGAAACTGCAACACGCCCGACGGGGTCTGCCACAGCCTGACGGGAAGCTCCTCGCCTGTGAGGAGCCAGTTCCCCGAGATGGGAACCTTGACGGCCCTCGCCTCGGCGCCGAACGCGCCGGACCCCTGCGGAGCCAAGGTCGTTTCGGGAGACGTCGGGGTGACGCCTTCACACCCGAAAGCCAGCAAGACTGCGCCGATCACTGCCGCCAGCGCCACTTTGCGAGACATTGCGCACTCTCCCTTCGGTAGTGTCCAAAGGTGAACGACAGACTCGTTCAACCGTGATGCCGGTGAGAGTGTGGCGCCGCGGGCGGAAAGTCCTGATGGGTTACCTGAAGAACTCTCAAGAACTATCTGGAACTATCGGCCGCTCTTGGCCCGACCTTCTCAGCGGGTCCGGCTTACCGGCGGGCCCCGGGGTCCGATGCGAGCCGTTCGAGCTCCGCGAACCAGTTGGAGATGATCGTGACGCCCCGTCTGGTATCCAGCCCGGGGCCGAGCTCGGGGAACCTGGTCTGGACCATCAGGAAGCGCTCGCCGTCGAGGTCGACGTCGTAGTTGAGAAAGTAGCCTCTGACCGCGTACCCGTATGTGTCAGCCTCGAAAAGCGTTCGCGGTTTGCCCGTGATCTGGAATTTTGGATCGGTAGTCACGGGCACGGCGATCATCGGTGCCGCATCCTCGAAAATGCTCCGGTAGAAAAGCTCGTCGCCCGCCGGCGCCCAATGCGGCTCCGTGCCCCCTCCCTCCGACACCTTCGCGCGCGGACCACCGCCGGGAACGAACGGCTCGACGTAGATGTCGTCCGCATAGAGCTCATCCGGGCCCGGCCGAGAGGACACGTAGGCGAAATAACGGCCGTCCGGCGACACCGTCGGCAACCATTCCTCACCCGGCGTGTGCACCAGATACTGTGGCGGCGGGCCTGCGGGCGACAGCACGAGGATGTTCATCTTCTCGGCCGGGCGAGACTCGTGGAACGTCAGGTCCCCCGAGGTTGAGAACGACGCGGCAAGGGGATCGTACCCGTGGTCGAGGAGCAGCTTCGCCTCGCCACTGCCATCGGCCGCGATCGAGGCGAGACGGTCTCCCGCGGCGCTGTAGACGACGTGCTCGCCGTCGGGCGTCCAGACCAGACCCGACCAGGTGTCCCTCGCCAGCTCGTCACCGAGACTCAGCAGGTCCATGGTCCCGGTTCGGATGTCGTAGATCCCGATCTTGTCTTCGATGCCAACCGCCACGCGCCCGCCATCCGGGGAAAGACGCGGGCTCACGTAGGGGAGCGAACGGCCCCACAGCGGCGTCGGCTCGCCGGTACGATCGACCCACACGAGCAGCGACCTGTCGACGGTCCCTTCGACGTATACCAATAATCCGTCGGGGGAGAGGCTGTACTGCGCTGCGCCGCCGGGGCCACCGGAGCCGATGTTCCGAACACCTTCACGCACGGGCATGGGCAGCCCCGAGACCTCATGCCGGCGGCTATCGAACCGCACCGCGTACAGCGAGTCCCTCCGGGCAAAGACGATGTGTCCCGAAGAGGCGTAGCTCGGATCCTTACCGTCGCGCACCAGGGGCCGCACCCTGCCCGTTTCAGGATCAAGCAGGCCGACGTCCCTGCCCGAACCGCCTCGCATGTCCAGCAGCACCGTTCGGCCGTCGGGAAGGAACTCCGGCCGACGGTAGCTGTCGTAGTCACCCTGCGGCTTGATCGCCACCGCGACGTCCCCGCCCGCCGCCGAGACACGCCAGAGCGAGCCGCCTTTGGCGACAATGATCGTGTCGTCTGTCGAGCTCCACGTCGCCGCCGCGCCCCAGCCGGGGTGCACGCAACCCCGGCAGATCTTTACCACTGCGCCACCCGCTACCGGCGCCTTGTACATGTCGCCACGTTTCGAAAACCCGATCCAGTCGCTGCGGGGGGAAAAGAACGGGTGACGGGCGCCCTCCGAACCGGGGATGCGCCGACGCTCGTCCGGATGCATCTGGCGATGCACGAGGAAAGTGTCGAACAGATTGCCCGCAACATAGACGAGATGCCGGCCGTCCGGCGAGATGGCGAGCAGGTCGCCTCCCACGATGTCGTCCGCGAGCCCTTCGGGTGTCTCGATTACCGAGCTGACGGGCCCGGAGCCCGGAGACCATGCAGGCCGAGTGCGCGTGAGCCCCCAACCCGCCAGGCTCGCGACAAGCGCAACCACGGCCGCCGCGAACATCGCGGCCCCGAGTGTAACGCTCCGCTCGGGTTCGACTACGGCAAGTCGGGGGGGCCGTTCCGCCCGGAGCTCGGGGCGCGATCGTGGATGCGGCGTCGGCGAGGTCGCCGCCTCCGGAGCGATCATTCTGCCCGGTGCCGACGACACCTCACCGATGAACCGATACCCGTGGCGTGGAACAGTCTGGATGTAGGTGGGGCTGCGGGCATCATCGCCGAGAACATGGCGAAGCGTGCTCACCATCTGAGTGAGGCCCTCGTCGGAGATATTGACCCCCGCCCAGACGGCATCGAGAAGCTCCTCTCGGGAGACGATCCGCCCCGCGTGAGTGAGCAGGTATTGCAAAACCGAGGCCGCCCGTGGCGGCAGATGAATCTCGAGCTCGTCGCGGTAGAGGCGGGAGATCCGGAGATCAAAGCGGAAAGGGCCGAAGGTGAGCGTACCTTTGGGGAGTGGAACGACATTGGACGGGCGGGGCGAAAAATCGCCGCTCATCTCGACCTCCCTCGGCCCCCGAAAAAGCAGCCCCTCGTGTCCTGACTAAGCAGCGTACTTCAGCGAGAACCTCAGGACAACGGACGCACCCGGAGAGTGCTAGAACCCGACGGCCCGAGGATTTCATAATGGCCCAGTGACGTCCCGACCACGACGCTTTCGTCGGCGCCGGCGGGGCGCGTAGATCTGGCCGTCGGGACACCTTTCTCGCGCTCGGTAAACAGGACCGTGTCTCGACGCTACGGTGTCGTCGCCCAGTCCGGCATGACGCTCAGGTCGATTCCCAGCGCCGCGATCCCGAGCAGGTAGATCGCCGCGGTGATCAGCACGATGCCCAGCAGATTCAGGATGATCCCCGTGCGTACCATCTCCCTCATCGGCAGCTCGCCCGAACCGAAGGCGATCGCATTGGGGGGCGTCGCCACCGGCAGCATGAAGGCGCACGAGGCGGACAGCGTCGCCGGCACCATGAGCAGCAGCGGGTTCACCTCGATGGCGACGGCCAGCGAACCGAGCACCGGCAGGGCCATCTCCGTGGTCGCCGCGTTGGACGTCAGCTCGGTGAGAAACGTGATCGCCGTACACGTTACGAGCACCAGGACGATGGGCGGATAATCGGCAAAGGCGGACAACCGCCCCCCCAGCCAGGCCGACAGACCCGATTCCGCGAAGCCACCGGCGAGAGCGAACCCACCGCCGAACAGCAATACGATGCCCCATTTGAGCTGAACCGCCGTTTCCCAGTCCATCAGCCGCCCCCCCGGACGCGAGCGTGCCGGGATGAGAAAGAGAATGATGGCGACGATGATCGCCGCCGTGCCGTCGTAGGCGAGCGATGGGTCGGGGAGCAACCGCGACCATCCCGGGATGAAGAACAGGTCGCGGCGAAACATCCACAGGAACACCAGCAGGCCGAACAGCACCATCACGGCGCGCTCCTCGAAGCCCACGGGTCCCAACTTTTCATACTCGCGCCGGAACATGTCGGTGTTGTGCTCGTCGATGCCCGTGTTGCGCGCGAACATCCGGCCCAACAACCCCCAGCACAAGAGCAGGAACACGACCGATAACGGCAGCGCGAACATGAACCAATCGGCGAACGAGATCTCCGGCGCCTCGGGGAAGAGGATGGTGAGGATGCGACGAAACGAAAGGTTCGGCGGCGTGCCGATGATGGTGGCGATGCCGCCGATCGAAGCCGAGTAGGCGACGCCGAGAAGCAGGCCGACGGCGTAGCTTCCCACAGCCTCGGAGCCGAACTGCTCGCGCAACTGCAGAACGATGGCCAGCGCCATCGGCACCATCATCATGGTCGTGGCCGTGTTCGATATCCACATCGACAGAAACCACGTCGCCAGCATGAAACCGAGCATCAAGCGCATGGGCCCCGATCCCAGGATCAGGATGATGCGCAGCGCGATGCGCCGGTGCAGGTTCCACTTCTGCATCGCCAGGGCGAAGATGAAGCCGCCGATGAAGAGAAAGATCGTGTCGTTGAAGTACAACGCCGCGGTGATTTTTCCGTCGAGGATGCCGAACAGCGGGAACAGCGCCACAGGTAATAGCGACGTCGCCGGGATGGGAATGGCCTCGGTGATCCACCAGCCGGCCATGAGCACCGCGACCGCCGCCATACGGGTGATCTCGGGGCGTCCGGGATCGAGATCGACAAACAGCAGGATCGCCAGCGCCGCCGCCGGCACGCCGAAAAGACCGATTTTGGAGCGCAGATCGCTGATGTCGAGCACACGGCGATCCTAGCAGGCGGTGGTGAAAGTGTGATGGGTCTGGTTGCGCCGACAAGACCCATCACACTTTCACCACGGCCTGCTAGGGGCGCGGAAGCGACGGCTCAAGTTCGAAGCGACGTGCCGCCCCTGTGGCCGGCGGCGTTTGCGGCTAGAATCGCCGCGTCCTGGTCACGTTGAGTTCGAGCGAAATAGCAGGTATTCCGATGAGACTCCTGATCTGGTTGTTGTCAATCTTCGTCGTCGCCGCAGGTGCGCCGGGTTGCGCCCCGGACGGCGCTCCGGGCAGCGCGCCGGGTAGCGCCCCGGGCAGCGCTTCGGGGGCAGCTCCGGGCAGCGCTCCGACCGGCGCGCTCCAAGAAAACCCCTACCGTGTCGTGTACGAGGGTTCCGCAGGCCCCGGCGTCGGCAAACACATCGTGATGATCGCCGGAGACCACGAGTATCGCTCCGAGGAGATCCTGCCGATGATGGCGCGGGTTCTGGCGAAGAACTTCGGTTTCACGTGCAGTGTGTTGTTCACCCTCGACGACGAAGGCTTCATCGAGCCGGGCAGCTCTGACATCGCCGGGCTCGAGGCTCTCGAGTCGGCCGACTTGCTGGTCGTCGGTCTGCGGTTTCAGGACTTTCCGGACAACGAGATGCAGCACATCGTCGATTACCTCGCCCGCGGCGGCCCGGTGCTGGGCATTCGCACGTCGACCCACGCATTCCGTATCGCCGAGGGGCCGTTCGTGAAGTACACCTGGGACAACGAAGGCGACGACTATGCAGGCGGCTTCGGACGTCAGGTGCTCGGCGAAACCTGGGTCGGGCACTACGGAACCAACCACGAGCAAAGCTCGAGGCTCGTCGCCCACTACCCCATCGACGAGCCCGTTCATCCCATCCTGCGCGGCGTGGGCGACGCCCACGTGCAGTCCGGTGGATACCGGGCGGTCCCCATGCCCGGCTCCGTGATCCTCGCTTCGGGACAGGTCCTCAACGGTATGGACGCCGGTTCCCCGCCGGACCCCGAAAAGGAGCTCCTGCCGGTCGCCTGGACTCGTAGCTACGAGGCCGCCGACGGTACGCCGGCGCGGGTATTCACCACCACGCACGGGGCTTCCGAGGACTTCCTCAACGAGGCCTTTCGCCGCATGATGATCAACGCATCGCTGTGGACCGTCGGGCTCGAGGACGCCATCACTCCCGACCTCGACGTTGCGCTGGTGGGCCCGTACCACCCCGTGCAATTCAGCTTCGACGGCTACCGACGGGGCGTCCGGCCGGCCGATCTTGCCGGTTGGGACACGCCGATCATGTCCCCCGAGAAACCGACCCGGGACGGCCCGTCCGGCGACCCATCATTGAGGAGGCAGCCATGACCGCTTCGACCGGACCACACGCCGCCGCCGTGGCGCTCGGCCGCTCGCTCTCCCCTGCCCCCCCGAAGCGCCGGCCGGCACCTTCTCCGGGCCGCCGCGCACGCGCTCTCGGCCGCAACGGTCAGGTGGCCGCGATCACCATGCTGTCCCTGGTGTTGCTGGTTTCGACGGCGTGCGGACCCACGCAGACCTTCTTCCAGCCCGGTGATCACGTCGTCATCATCGGCAACGGCCTCGCCGACCGCATGCAGCACGACGGCTGGCTCGAGGCCTACCTGCAGGCGGAGATGCCCGACCTGGAGCTCGTGATTCGCAACCAGGGCTTCACCGGCGACCGCGTCGACCACCGTCCGCGCAGCGAAGGGTTCATGGGGCCCGACGAGTATCTGGGGTTTTCCGAGGCCGACGTGATCCTCGCCATGTTCGGCTACAACGAGTCATTCGATGGCGAACCCGATGGCTTCGCCACCGCGCTCGGCGATTGGCTCGACCGCACGCTGGCGCAGAGCTACTCCGGCGACGCCCCTCCGCGCATCGTGTTGCTCTCCCCCATCGCCCATGAAGATCTCGGCGACCCCAACATGCCGGACGGCCGCGAGAACAACGCCCGACTTGCGGCGTACAGCGAGACGATGAAGTCGGTGGCGGCGGACAAGGGCGTGACCTATGTCGACCTCTTCGGCCCGACGCAGGATCTGTATGCGAGCTCCATCACGCCGCTGACGATCAACGGCATCCACCTCAACAGCGACGGCAATCGCGGGGTGGGAGCACTGATCGCCGAAGCGTTGCTCGGAGCGGCGCCGCGGGCCGATGAAGGCCGCATCGAGCTCGTGCGCCAAGCCGTACTCGACAAGAACCTGCACTGGTTCAACCGCTACCGCGCCACCGACGGCAACGACGTGTGGGGCACCCGTTCGACGCTCGAGTTCACCGACGGACAGACGAACTTCGAGGTGCTGCAGCGAGAGCTCGTACAGCTCGACGTCATGACGGCCAACCGCGACCGCGTCGTGTGGGCAGCGGCCGCCGGTGAGGTCATCGAGCCCGACGACTCCAACGTACCCGAGCCGATCGAGGTGGTGTCGAACCTCGGCGAGCCGCAATTCCAGGATGGGGTGAGCAAGACCGGCACGCTCGATTTCCTCGGCGGCGAGGAAGCGATCGAGAAGATGGAGCTCGAGGACGGCATGTACGCCAACCTCTTCGCCTCCGAGGAGATGTTCCCCGAGCTCATCAACCCGGTGCAGCTCGGCGTCGATACGCGCGGGAGGTTATGGGCAGCGACCTGGGCGACCTACCCAAAGTGGGAGCCCACCCGGGAAATGGACGACCGCCTGCTGATCTTCCCCGATGACGACCGCGATGGCGTCGCCGACCGGGCCATCACCTTCGCCTATGTGCACAACCCCACCGGCTTCGAGTTCTGGAACGGCGGCGTGATCGTGGCATCGGTGCCGGACCTGCTGTTTTTGAAAGACACCGACGGCGACGACGTCGCCGACGTCCGCATCCGGCTCCTCGGCGGGCTCGGGTCGGCCGACACCCATCATTCGGCCAACAACTTCTTCTACGGCCCCGACGGCTTCATCTACTACCAGCGCGGGATCTTCAATATCTCCAACGTCGA
>CAYSHI010000490.1:0-6061 GCA_964430745.1 uncultured Acidobacteriota bacterium
GTTGACGACCCCCTGCAGTTCCGAGCCGGGTCGCGAGATTGCCGGGTCGAGGTCTGCCCGCGTCAGGGTGCGGCCCTCGACCACGGGGATGCGCATGGCCTCGAGGTAGCCGGGAAGTATCCAGGAATACTCGACCCATACGCCGCGCTCACCGGCGTCGTAGAGAGCATCGGCTGCGACGGCGAAGCCGTTGTTTCCCCCTTGCAGGGGCAGCTTGGTGGTGGCGGTGGCGACCTCGACCCCCGGCAGGTCCTGCACGCGTTCCGTCAGCTCGAGCCAGAACGCGCGCCGGGATTCGGGGGCCTCATAGGTCGCCCCTTCGGTGTGGATTCCCGCCAGCAGCACCTGTTCGCCGTCGAATCCGAGCGGGGTCGCCACGACATTGCGATAGCTGATCACCAGAAGAGCTGCGGCGTTGACGAGTGCGAGGGCGAGGGCGAGCTGTACGGCCAGCAGCAGGCGCAGCTTCTTGCTGCGGCTGCGCCATCCGGAGTCGATTCCCAACCCCTCCTTCAGTGCCCCGGCGAGGTCCGTGCGGGAGGCGAAAAGAGCCGGCGCGAGGCCGAATAACCCGCCGGTGATCGACGCGATGATCAGGGCGAACAGCAGCACAGAGCCGTCGATGTGGATTCCCTCGACGCGAGGAATTCGCCCCGGGATGAGGTTCTTGAGGATCTCCAGCCCCCACACGGCAGAGATCACCGACACCACTCCCGCCAGCAGCGACAGCAGCATGCTCTCGGTCAGAAGCTGGCGCGCGAGGCGTCTTCGGCCGGCCCCCAGCGTGGCGCGCACGGCCAGCTCGGCGGCGCGGTAGGTTCCGCGGGCCAGCAGCATCGCCGCAACGTTGGCGCAGGCGATCATCAGCAACATCCCGACCATGACGAGCAAGAAGACCAGCGTCCGACTGACACCACCCAGCGAGCTGCGCAGGACGGGGTCGATCCACACCTGCGTGCGGGCGTTGGTGGCCGGGTGGTCCGTGGCGAGGCGCGACGCGATCGCCCGCAGGTCCGCTTCCGCAGCCTCGACGGGAATGTCGGGCGCCAGGCGGCCGAGTGCCAGCAGCCAGTGCATGCCGCGTAGCTCGCCGCCGCGCGGAAGCACCAGCGGTAAGTGGATGTCGGGGCGCGACGAGCCGCTCCAGGCGTCGACGATCTCGAATTCCTCGGGCATCACGCCGATGACAGCGAAGGGCTCGCCGTTGATCGTGAGCTGCCGGCCGACGATGGCGGGATCGGCGGCGTAGCGCCGCTTCCAGAAGCCGTCGCTGAGGATCACCACCCGGTGGTTTCCGGGAACCTCCGCGTCGTCGGTGAACAGGCGGCCCAACGCCGGTTCCACCCCGAGAGCACGCAGCAGGCTCGCCGTCGAGGCGACGCCCCGAACGCGGATCGGTACACCGCCGTCGCTCAGGTTGAACCAGTACGGTTCGTAGACACCGAGCTCGTCGAAGCTGCCGTTGCTCTCGCGCAGCTCGAAGTAGTCGGGTGCCGTGAGTGGCATGTAGCCGCGAAAGTCGATCTCTGTCTCCCACACGGCGACGACGCGCTCCGGCTCGGGGTAGGGGAGTTGCCGAAGAACGAGGCCTTTGAGCACGCTGAAGATGGCCACGTTGGGGCCGATGCCGACCGCCAGCGTCAGCACGACCACCACCGTGAAGGCCGGGCGTCGCGCGAGCTGCCGGGCGCCGTAGCGGAGGTCGATGACGAGCTCGTCAAACAAGCTGCCGCGCGTTATCGATACATCCGTATCCGTGGCATCGCTCGGCGGGCGGATGCGCGCAAACAGCGATCGAGCCGAAAGGCCGAACGCCTGTCGCCAGTACCAGAGCGACGCCGCCCGGCGCGAGCCGGACCGCGTCCTCTGGTTGAACTCCTCGCAGAAGTCCCCGAGGATCGTGTCCCGCACCAGGCCTCGTGCAAGCGAAATGCGCAGCAGTGCGGCGGCCAGCACGGGCGGCCGCAGCGCGGCGCGATTCATGATCCCACCCGCGCGCCAGGTTCCAGCGTCGACTCGAAGCGGCGCCGCGGCAACCCCCCACGATCGGCGGTCGCGTCCTCGATACACCATCGCACCAGGCCCTTGCGCTCGAGCCGATCGAGGGCCGTGTAGAGCGCGCCGCGCGATACCGACTTGCCGGCGTCCCGCTCGAGGGCCTGCGCGATCTCGGGCCCGTAGGCCGCGTCATCAAGCCGACGGATGGTGCCGAGCACCTGAGCGTCGAAGCCGCGCGGCTTGCCTGCCGGCGTGCTGCGCCCGGGACTCTCGGAGCTCAGCGGATCTGAGGAGGGCGCGCGCATCCGCTCACTCCGCTCTCAATGCCACGACCGGATCGACCCGTGTGGCGCGCAGGGCCGGTCGCAACGTCGCCACCAACGCGACCACGACGACGAACAGCACCCCGATCGATATGTAGAACGGATTGAGCGGGCTGAGTCCCCAAACGAGTCTGCGGGCGACGAAATTGAAGTTGATGATCAGAACCAGGCCGATGCCGACGCCGAACGCCAGCATCACGAACACCTGCCGGAAGACCATCATGATCAGGCGCCGGCGGCTGGCGCCGAGCGCGACGCGCACGCCGATCTCGTGTGTCCGCTGGGCAACGTAGTACGAGAGGATCCCGTAGGTGCCGGCGACGGCGAGCACCACGGCGATCGCGGTGAACAGGCCCGTCAGCAGCGTGATGAAGTAACGGCCGCGCGTCGCCGAATCGAGCACGGTGGCCATCGTCCGGATGTCCGACAACGGAAGGTCGGCGTCGATCCGCTCGAGTTCGTCCTGCACGGCCGTGATCAGCGTGAGAGGGTCGACGCGCGCGCGCACCACGAGGTTCGCTCCGGCGAAGGGGTTGGCCTCGTAGAGCCAGTAGATGGCGGGATCCGAGCGCCGCTCGGGCCCGGCCTGGCGCACGCCCTCGACGACGCCTACGACGACCGCCGTCCACGCACGCGGCGTGCCGATGTTGTGCAGGCGCTTGCCGAGAGGGTTCGCCTCGGGCCAGTGCTCTTCGGCCAGGCTGCGGTTGATGACGACGCCCCACTCCTGGGTCGGATTGTCGGCGCTCCACTCCGTGATCGAGATCGGCGCCGCGTCGCGCTCCGAGAGCCCTCTGCCCGCAAGCAGCGGAATGCCCATGGCCTCGAAGTAGCCGGGCGAGATGAAGTTGCGCCAGGCGGTTCGTTGCAGGGCCTCGGGGTCGTAGCGCTCGCCGTCGAGCAGGTAGTACTCGACCGTCCCGGTCTCGAGCGGTAGTTGCGCGGTGACGGCGGCGCGCTCGACGTCCGGCAGCGCCTCGACGCGCTCGACGAGTTGCTCCCAGAAGGCCTCACGGGAATCTTCGATCTGGTATTCGCCGCCGGCGAGCATGATGTGCGCCGTCAGCACCTGCTCGGTATCGAAGGCCTGCGGCGCGGTGAGCACGTTCTGCAGGCTCTTGAAGAGAAACACCGCGCCGTTGGTCATCAGCAGCGCCACGGCGAGCTGGGCGATCGCCAGTCGTCGCAATGTGCGGCTTCGCTTCTTCATTCCCCCTTGTCCGCCGCCGCTCTCTTTGAGGGCGTCGACGATATCGGTGCGCGCCGCGTGTCGTGCCGGCGCCAGGCCGAAGATCAGCGCCGTGAGCACCGAGAGAATCAAGACGAACAGCAGCACCGGCCCGTCGATTGTGATGTTCGCGGCTCGCGGCAGCTCGGGCGGCATCAACCCGCGCAGGGCGTCGAGGCTCCAGACGGCGAGCCCCAATCCCGCGAGGCCGGCCAGCAACGAAAGCAACAGGCTCTCCGTGAGAAGCTGGCTCACCATGCGCCAGCGGGCGGAGCCCAGGGCAACGCGGATGCCCACCTCGGCCTGCCGTCCGGCGCCCTTGGCCAGCAACATGCTGGCGACGTTTGCGCAGGCCACCAGCAGCACCATGCCGACGGTACAACCCAGCAACATCAGCCGGCCGGCGGCGGAGCCGAACACCTCGAGGACGAACGGCTGCAGCCACACCTGGTTGCGGGCGTTGGTATCGGGAAACTCCTCCGCCAGCCGCGAAGCGATGCCGCGCAGCTCCTGTTCGGCGGCGCGCCAATCCGCTTCCGGCCGGAGTCTCCCGACCGACAGCAGCCAGTGACCTCCGCGGACGTTGTCGCGTGCGAGCGTGCCGGGATGTCCCTGTAACGGATAGGGCGTCCAGAGCTGAAACCTGCTGCCGCGCGACCACACGGAGAGAAACTCGAAATCATCCGGCATGACGCCGACGACCTCATGTGCTTCGCCATTGACGGTGATCTGCTCACCGACGACGTCGGGATCGCTGTCATAGCGCTCCTGCCACAGGGCGTTGCTGATCACGACCACGCGGCCCGAGCCGTCGAGCTCTTCCTGGTCGGTAAACAACCGGCCGATCGCCGGTTCCACGCCGAGCGCTCGCAACAGGCTGGCGCTGCACAGCACGCCGGAGACCCGCGCCGGTTCGCCGTCGCCGATGTTGAACACGTAGGGGTTGTAGACGCCGATCTCTTCGAACGCGGTGTTGCCGTCGCGGTAGTCCCAGTAGTTGGGCGCCGTGAGGCCGCTGCGCCAGCGTCCGCCGACGTCGGTCTCCCAGATGTGAACGAGCCGTTCGGGTTCGGGGTAGGGGAGCGGTTCGAGCACCACGGCCTTGAAGGTGGAGAAGATGGCGACGTTGGGGCCGATCGCCACCGCCAGCGTGAGGACGACCAGTAGCGTGAACGCAGGTCGCGCCGTCACCTGCCGGGTGGCGAAACGAAGGTCCTGGAGGACGTTGTCCAGAAAGAGCGCGAGCTTTCGACGCTCGTGGGGGGCGGGCCCGCGCCGTGGTTGCCCGGCGCTGCCGTGGCCGCCCGGTTCACCAGCGCCCGGCGACCCGTCGGTTTCGAGGCGCGCCGACTCCCCGGGCCGGCTCCGCGTCGGGATGAGACGCGCCCAGGCAAGGCGGCGGCCGAGGCCGAGGGCCTGGCGCCAGTACCAGAGCCGCGCCTTCGCGCGAGATCCGGTGATTGCCTGTTGGTGATACTCCTGCCAGAAATCACCGAGGATCGAATCGCCGACGAGGCTCGAAGGAAGCAGCAGCCGGAGCAGGGCGGCGGCGATGCGGGGCGGACGAATCTGTCGTCCTTGCATGATCAGTCCCTCGCGAGTTCCTTCTCGAGCCCGCTCCACAGGTTCATCAGCGCGGCCCGAGAATCCTTCAAGCACTCCACGCCGGCGCCCGTTACCTCGAAGCGCCTTTTCGGCAAACCACCGCGATCCGACGTCGCCGCCTCGATGCTCCAGCGCACCATGCCCTTGTTCTTGAGCCGATCGAGGGCGGTGTACAGAGCCCCGCGCGACACCGTCCGCCCGGCGCTCTCCTCGAGTTGCCGGGCCACGCTCGGCGCGTAGGCGCCGTCCTTGAGCTGCAGCACGGCGAGCAGGACCATCTGCTCGAACTCACCGAGGAAGTTCTTCTTGGCCATCTCCCGCTCCTGCTGTCTTTGTGCCGCGGCCGCTGATTTCGTTGCCGTGCGCGGCGGTCGGCGATTTCATTGTCGTCCTTGTAGATCCTGTCTACATTGCGAACATATATGCACTGTAGACAACCAAATCGGACCCGTCAAGCGAATTTTTGCAACTTTTCGCCGAGAGACCGCGTCCGAATTAAATAACCTACGGTGAAAGAAAAACCATGGGAGAAAGGGAATGTCGGGCGCCCCGACAGCGGACCTCAGGACCTCCCCCTTCGACCTGGCCGAAACCGAGCGGCTTCTGAGGGGCATCGACCTGGAATCGATTCCGCTGCAATCCGATATCTCGAGCGCGGCCCTTGGCGGCGACACATTTCGAAGCGGTATCGCTGACGTGCTGGGCGCCGAACCCTTGCCGCTCAAAGTCCCGGGCACCGCGGTCAGCAAGTACGAGTTCAGCGCTTACCTCGCGGTCGTCGACGGGAGCCAAAAAGACTGGTACTACAAGACGGATCCGGAGATCATCACCGGCAAGCGCGGCGGCGGCTAGAGCGGGCGCCCGGCTAGTGCACCTCGTAGGTGATCGAGTCCATGCGCCCCTTGCT
>CAYSHI010000491.1:0-12093 GCA_964430745.1 uncultured Acidobacteriota bacterium
AAATCGGTCGACAGGCGCGGCCCGAAATCTACGATCTCAACGTCACGAGACAGCCTCCGGTGGTGCCGGCGGAGCTGCGCCTCGGCGTCGACGAGCGCGTCGGCCCACAGGGCGAGGTTCTGACGCCGCTCGATGCCGACAGCGTGGCCGCGGCGCTCGCGAAGCGCCGAGAGCTGGAGGTCGATTCCGTTGCCGTGTGCCTGCTGCACGCCTACGCCAACACGGCGCACGAGGCCGCCGTGCGCGACGCCCTGGAGCAAGGCTTCGAAGGCTTCTGCACCGTGTCGCACGAGGTGCTGCCGGAATTCCGCGAGTACGAGCGCTGCTCCACGACCACGGTAAACGCCTACGTCGGCCCGGTGATGTCCCGCTACCTCGGCCGCCTCGCCGATGAGCTGCAGGCCGAAGACGTGCGCATCATGCAGTCCAACGGGGGCACCATCTCCATCGAGGCGGCACGTCGGCAGGCGGTGCAGACGGTGCTGTCAGGCCCCGCCGGCGGCGCCGTCGGCGGCTACGAGATCGCGCGCTGCGCCGGCTACGACCACGTCATCACCTTCGACATGGGCGGCACGAGCACGGACGTGTGCCTGTGCCCGGGCGAGCTATCGCGCACCCAGGAGGCGTACATCGGCGACCTGCCCATCCGCCTGCCGGTGATCGACATTCACACCGTGGGCGCCGGCGGCGGTTCCATCGCCCGCCGCGACGAGGGCGGCTCCTTGCGCGTCGGCCCGCGGAGCGCCGGCGCCGAGCCCGGCCCCATCGCCTACGGACGCGGCGGCGCTGAGGTTACGGTCACCGACGCCAATCTCTTTCTCGGGCGCCTGTCAGCCGGCCATTTTCTCGGCGGCACGCAGCAGCTCGCGGCGGACGAATGCGCCGCCGGGGTCGAGGGGCTCGCCGGCAGCTTCGGTCTGTCGCCCCGCGAGATCGCCGCCGGCGTGCTGCGCGTCGCCAACGCCACCATGGAGAGGGCGATCCGCGTCATCTCGCTGGAGCGGGGCTTCGACCCCCGTGATTTCACCCTGGTGTGCTTCGGCGGCGCCGGCGCCATGCACGCCGCCGACCTGGCGTCGGGCCTCGGTATCCCGCGCGTTCTGGTTCCTCGTGCCGCGGGCACACTGTCTGCCCTCGGCATGCTGCTGGCCGACTACGTGCGCGACTACTCCCGCACCCTTCTGATCGCCAGTGACCGCTGCGGCGCCACCGACCTCATCGGACCCCTCGAGGCGCTCGAGGAGCGCGCCCGCGCCGAGTTCGAGGCGGAGGGCGGCCTGAGCCTGCACGGCGAGAGCGATACCTCGCTGGTGCTCGAGCGCAGCCTCGACCTGCGCTATCGCGGCCAGGGCTATGAGCTCAATGTGCCCTTCGGCGAGGAGTTCGTGGAAGCTTTTCACGAGGCGCACGAGCACCGCTACGGTTACGCCGATCCGCAACGCGACACGGAGGTAGTGAACGTGCGCCTGCGCGCTGTCGGCGCGGCGCCCGATGTCGACATTCCGCGCGCCGAGCTCGAGGACGGCGACGCCTCCGCCGCCGTGATCGGACGCCAGCCCATGGTCAGCGACGGCGAGCAGCACGATGCGGCGTTGATCGACAGGGAGCTCCTGCGGCCCGGAAATCGCTTCGACGGGCCCGCCTTGGTGGTCGAGTACAGCACGACCACGGTGGTACCGCCCGGTCTCGGAGCCCGCGTCGACGAGTGGTTCAACTTGATTCTGGAACCCCGGGACGAGAACTCACGGGTCCGCTGATAGTCGCCGCACGCCTGGAATGCCGGTATCCATGCGGGTTACCGTGGATACGGGCATTCACCTACATCCCGGTAAGGAGCGGATCATGGCGTGCGCAGGGGGATCGCCGTGCTCATCGTCGGCGTTCCCGGCGAGGCGGCTCGGCAACAGGCTCCAGGCGCCCGTGAAGCCCCCTCGGAGTGCCTTCATCTGGTCGGCGTTCAGCGCCACGATCGCCGAGCTTCGCCTCTTCGCCAACCCGGCCTCCGATTGACCATGTCGAAAAGACGCTCATATCGGGGCCCGGCCGGCAGGGGGGAGAATCCTGAAGCGCCCGCCAGCCCGCTCGACCCCATGGTCGCCACCCTTCGGGAGCTTCTCGACGGGCAGGACACGGCGGTGATCGGCCGGTCCCTCGAGCTCGAGCGCACGCTCGTCGAACTGCGACAACATGCGACAGACCTGGATCGGGCCGGCCAGGACCTCCGTTCCATTTTCGATAGCATGAGCGATGGCGTCGTGGTGGCTGACCAGGAAGGGAGGTTCCTGGAGTTCAATCCGGCAGCCGCGCGAATCCTGGGGCTTGGCCGACGAGACGTGCCACCGGCGGAATGGGCTCGAGAGTATGGGCTCTTTCTGCCTGACCGGGAGTCACCCTACCCGACGGACCGACTACCTCTCCTGCGCGCCATTCGCGGGGAAGACGTCGACAGGGAGCGCATGTACGTGTGCCCGCCGGACGTGGCCGAGGGCCGCTGGATCAGCGTCAACGCCAGCGCTCTGCGTGACGGGACAGGCGCGATCCGCGGCGGCGTTGCGATGTTCCGAGACATCACCGAGCTCGTGGCCTCCGAACGCGCCGTCCGGCGCCTTTCCACCGCCGTGGAGGAAACCGACGATCCGGTCTTCATGACCGACCGGGACGGCGAGTTCACCTACGTCAATCCTGCCTTCGAGAGGGTCACGGGGTACTCACGTGACGACGTTTCGGGAAAGACGCCGAGAATCCTGAAGTCCGGGGAGCACGAGGTCGCGTTCTATGAGCAACTCTGGGACACCATCTTGGCAGGCCGCGTCTTCCGGGGAAGCACCGTAAACCGCAAGAAGAGCGGAGAGCTCTTCTATGCCGAGCAAACCATCACTCCGATCAAGGACGAGAGCGGGCAAACAGTTTGCTTCGTGGCGCTCGTCAAGGACATGACCGAGCGCAGGCTTGCCGAGGCCCAAGAGGCCGAGCTGAAGCTGGCGGCGATCGTGCAGAAGAAGCTGTACCCGGAGTCGTCGCCGATGCTGGTGAACTGCGACATCTCGGGCGCCGTGTTTCCCGCGACCGAACTGTGCGGCGACTATTTCGACTACGTCACGATGCGGGATGGGGGGTCGGGAATCGTACTCGGCGACGTCTCCGGTCACGGGCTCGGGCCGGCACTCACGATGGCCGAGACGCGCGCCTACCTGCGCTCTCTGACCCGTGAGCTCGAAGGCCTCGGCCCGATCCTCACCAAGATCAACGACCTTCTCGTCGAGGACCTGCCGGAGTCGTCCTTCGTGGCCCTCATTATGGTGCGGCTGGATCCTGTCGGTCGCTCCCTGTCCTACTGCAATGCGGGACACACCTCGGGGTATCTCCTCACCGGCGCCGGAGACGTCAAGTTCGTGCTGAAGAGCACGGGCATGCCTCTCGGCCTGTTTGCCGGGCACCATTACCCGTGCAGCGAGATAATCGCCCTCGATCCCGGAGATCTGCTGGTGCTTATCACCGACGGCGTTACGGAGAGCGGCGCCGGCTGCGAGGAGCTCTTCGGAGACGAGCGTGTACTGGAAGTCGTAAGGGAGCACCAAGACGAAGCAGCACAGGCGATCATCCAGCACATTCACACCGCCGCGCGCGAGTTTGCCGGCGGTGAGATCCAGCACGACGACATGACCCTCGTCGTCTGCAAGCTTCAGTAGGGGCCTGACCCGACCGCAGAACCGCGGACGGGCGGACGCTGCGGCAAGGGCCCTCCGCGCCGGAGCGAAGTGGCGAGACAACGTATGTGTGCCAACCGGGATCGGCTTGGAACGGAGGTTGGGCTAAGATCCTCCGCGTCAGCAGAGGAGCTTCGATGAGCGCCTGGGATCCGATCACGCTGGAGGTTTTCCGCAACCTCTTCTACTCCGTCGCCGAGGAGATGGGGGTGACGCTGTGCCGGACGTCGTTCTCTCCCAACATCAAGGAGCGGCGGGACTACTCCTGCGCCATCTTCGACGGTGAGGGACGGATGGTGGCGCAGGGCGAGCACATGCCGGTGCACTTGGGCTCGATGCCGCTGTCGGTCGAGGCCGCCATCGAGCACACCGAAATGGGGCCGGGCGACATGGTCGCTGTCAACGATCCCTTTCGCGGCGGCACCCACTTACCCGACATCACACTCGTTCAACCGGTGTTTCTGGAGGGCCGCGCAAAGGCGAGCTACTACGTCGCCAACCGCGCCCACCACTCCGACGTCGGCGGCATCACGCCGGGATCGATGCCGCTCTCGAATTCCATCTTCCAGGAGGGCATCCGCATCCCGCCCGTGCACCTGGTGCGCGGGGGCGACGTCGTCCGCGACGTGCTGCAGCTCATCCTCACCAACGTGCGCACACCGCGCGAGCGTGAGGGCGACCTCACCGCGCAGATTGCATCCAATCGCACAGGCGAGCGTCGCCTCGTCGGGCTTTCCGACAAGTACGGCGTCGACACCGTGACCCGGTACATGGGCTGGCTGCAGGACTACGCCGAGCGCATGACCCGCGAGGCCATCCAGCGCATTCCCGACGGCTCGTATCGCTTCGAGGACTGCATGGACGACGACGGCCTCGGCACCGGGCCGCTGCCGATCGTTGTCGAGATCACCATCGACGGCGACGCAGCACGCATCGACTTCGCCGGCACCCACGAGCAGGTCCGCGGCAGCGTCAACGCCATCTATGCCATCACGCTCTCTGCCGTCATGTACTGCTTCCGCGTGATTGTGCCGTTTGCGGTGCCCTCCAACGCGGGCACTATCCGGCCGCTCGAGGTCATCGCTCCCGAGGGCACGATCGTCAACGCCCTACCCCCCTCCGCTGTTGCCGGCGGCAACGTCGAGACCTCCCAGCGCATCGTCGACGTGGTGCTGGGCGCCCTCGCTCAGGCCATCCCTGATGTGATTCCCGCCGCTTCTTACGGCACCATGACCAATCTCACCATCGGTGGCGTCGACCCACGCACCGGCGAGCCGTTCGCTTATTACGAAACCACCGCCGGCGGCATGGGCGCGCGACCCACGGCGGAGGGGTTGCACGCCACCCACTGCCACATGACCAACAGCCTCAATACACCGATCGAGGCCCTCGAGCACGCCTATCCGTACTACGTGCGTGAGTACGCCATTCGCCGCGGCTCGGGCGGCGGCGGGCGCTTCAAGGGCGGCGACGCCATCTGTCGCGAGATCGAGTTGCGTTGTGCGGGTGAGATCACCATCCTGTCGGACCGCCGCGTCCATCAGCCGTACGGGCTGCGGGGCGGCGAGCCCGGGGCCCGCGGGCGCAACGTGCTGCGCACGCCGCGCGAAGACGGGTCACGCACCGAGCAAGAGGTTCCCGGGAAGGTCAGCGTGCAGGTCGAGGCCGGTACGTCGATTCGTATCGAGACGCCGGGTGGCGGTGGCTGGGGCGAGCCCTCGGACGGGACTTCAGGCGGGCGGAGCGGACCAGACTCCGTAGCAGAAACGCGGACGATCGGGCCGAATGCGGGAGAGCAGGTTGTGGCGGCGAAGTTGAGGAACCTGATGGATACGAAGCCCGGCCGCTCGAAGATCTCGACGGTCGCCGCAGTCGAGCCATCCACGCGTGGGATATAAAAACAGGTCCCGACCGTGTCGCTCTCGGTGCTTCGCTCTCAATCGTTCGACGGCCCTTCGCTTGCGCCCCGGAAATCGAAAGAAGTCGAGTCCCGTCACCACCAGAACTCCACCCGGCGCAACCCGTTTACGGGCGTGGCGTAGATAGGCGATCGGGTCGGCGAAAAACTGCAGACATCGGTTGAGAACGACGACATCGTAGACGCGATCGAGTAGCGAGAGGTCCCGCAAGTCCATCTGGATCGAGATCCAATCAGCACGCGTATAGAACTTCCGCGCCCGGAGACCCTCGTTCTCATCGTCGAAATGATCAACTGACGTGACCACGTAGCCTCTCTCGCTCAGCCGGTGCGACAGCCATCCGTTGAAAGAGCCGACGTCGAGAGCGCTCGTCCCCGGCCTACCCATCAGCAGCAGGCGAAGGATCTCCAAGTCGTTGCATCGGAGCCGCCACTCGAAGTCGGAGGCGAAGGCGAAGGGCAGAGAGTCGTAGACCGTCTCGTCATCAATGCGATGCCCCAAGCGCTCGCGGTGAGCCCGGAGACCGACGCTGAACTCCGCGAGAGTCCGAGAGTGGGCCTCGGAGAGCAGCGAGAGCACGCCTTTGTCGCGGCCGAAGCGATGTCCCTGAGCGCAACTCGACGCCTCCTCGTTCAGCGGGGAGCCGCACTCCGGACAGAGGTAACGGCCCGGCTCGCGACGAAGCCTCGAGCTGGGCACGGTGGCACGGCTCGGCCCCGCGATTCGCGGATCTCGGAGCGCGCGGTAAGCCTCCAGCGCCTGGCGGGCGATCGCCTCGTAGCTCGCGACGCCCTGATAGCGGTCGATCACGCCCTCTCGCTGGGCCCCCAGTTCGCCGGACAGGAGGCCAGAGGCCGCGCGATACAACGAGGCGGCGTCCCCAGGCGACCACAGCGCTCCGACCGCACCGTTTCCGGTGAGATATCGGAACGACGGAATGTCGGTCACGACCGGAATCACGCCGCAGGCGAGCGCCTCGATCAAGGCATAGCCGGAGCCCTCGTAGTGGCTACCCTGAAGAAAGTAGTCGGCGCTGTTGAGATGTGCTTCGACCTCCGCCGGCGCGAGGGTTCCCAACAAGGTCACCGCTCGAGCCAGGCCCTCGCTCGCTTGAATGCGGATCTGCACGTCGGGAAGTAGCGTGCCGAAGCGATAGGCCATTGCGAGCCTTGCTTCCGGAGCAACTTCGAGCAGTCGCTCGAATCCCTCCAACACCGTGAGGGGATCCTTGTTCTGATCGAGATTGCCGAGCCAGAGGAAGAGCGGCCGGCCCCCCAAACCCGTGCTCTCACGTGCGGCGGCGCGGTCACGATAACGGAAAGTCGTGGAGCCCTCCGGGATCTCGAAGACCGGTTGTTCGGAGCGGATCAGCCCCGCCTCCCGCCAGGGGTGAGCAACCTCGTCACCGTTGAAAAAGAACGCATCGACGCTCGCGAGGCCACGGCGTTGAACGTACCGCGCGAGCCCCTGAGAAGGTCGCTCGGCGTGATGTTGCGCGACCAGCGTGACGTCCGGGCCCAATAGGTGCCGAAGGTGCCTTGCCTGAAGGGAGTAGAGGAGGCTATTGAGATGGACCACGTCCGGCTCGGCGCGAGCCACCACGCGGTGCAGATCCCGGGGAATGCGCCAGCGAGCCATGCGCGGCGCGAAGCGACCGCGAACGAATACGTAGTTCACCCCGTTTCTTGCCCGCTGCTCGCGCCGGTGGAATCCCTGAACAACCGTGACTTCCGCCCCCTGCTCTCGCAGCGCGGTGGCCCAGCCGGTCAACGTATGAAACACGTCGAGCACCTGCTCGGGGTGCTCCTGGGAGGCAAGATGGCCGTAGTTGGCGAGAACGATGCGCATGAGAGACCGAAATCCTACCCCGCGCGGCGCCGACAAGCCGGCTGAGCGTCGTGCCTGAATTCCGCGCTGCGCCCGATTGCGCTACGCTGGCGCGATGATCCAGCGAATGCCTCGCGAGCTCGACCGTGTGGAGGTCCGCGTGCTCGGCTGCCTACTCGAGAAGCAGCAGGCAACGCCCGAGTACTACCCGTTGACGCTGAACGCCCTGGTGGCGGCCTGCAATCAGCGCAGCAATCGAAATCCGGTGATGAGCCTGTCGGAACGCGAGGTCGGCTCGGCACTGAAGCAACTGGCGCAAGACGGGCTCGTGAAGCGGGACGACCTAGGGAGGGCCACCCGCTGGAAGCAGAAGGTCGACAGTCGCCTGGGCCTTGATGCGGCCAGCAAGGCGGCGCTTACGGTGCTGCTGCTGCGGGGGCCGCAGACGGCAGGCGAGGTCCGTAGCCGTACCGCGCGGATGCACGAGTTCGGCTCGGTGGGGGCGGCCGAAGCGGCCCTGGCAGACCTGGCATCGCCACCGGACCCGGTCGCCGTGTTACTAGAGCTCAACCCCGGGCAAAAGGAGGTCCGCTGGGGCCACCGTGTGGGCATCGACGACCCCGAGGGTGACGCGCCCCCCCCTGCCCTGTCCCCGCGCACCCCGGCCCGTGAGCTCGATCCGGAAGTGATCATCCTGCGCCTCGAACGCCTCGAGCGCGAAGTCGAGGAGCTCAAGGCGGCCCTGGATCGCTCGCGCCTCGGGACGACCTGAGCCCGCCGGCGGGCAACAACGCGGTCTCAGGAGCTTCGGGCGCGTCGATCAACGGGCGAAAATCCAGACGCCCGAGCGGTCCCGTCGTGACTTTGATAGGCTCTGCGAGCCTTTCTCTAAACTCAGGGGACCCCCGATGAGCCGCTTTCCTTCGTTTCGTGCGCGCCGCCCGTCTGTCTTGGCGACGATTCTTCTACTCGCCATGGCACCCACCGTGGCCAGCCCGGCACAGCAGGCCGTCGGCGCCTGGCCGGGCTTTCGCGGTCCGGGAGCCGACGGCGCCGTTGTCGCCCCGCATTTCGACCCCTCCGACGATCTCTCCCTGGAAATCGTCTGGAAGCGGCCCATCGGCAGCGGCTACTCGGGCGTCAGTGTGACCGCGGACCTCGCGGTCACCATGTTCGCCGCCGGCGACGAGGACGTCATGGCCGCCTTCGATCCCGACAGCGGGGAGGAGTTGTGGAGGGTCCCCATGGGCCCGACCCGTTCCAGCCACGACGGCTCCTTCGAGGGTCCCATGTCCACCCCTCTGCTCGTGGGAAACCTGGTCATCGGGTTGTCCGGATGGGGCCGGCTCTTTGCCGTCGATCGGATCGGCGGTGAGCCGGTGTGGTCAACGGACCTCGTCGAGGATCATGGCGCCGCTCTGCCGCGCTACGGATTCGCTACTTCGCCGCTGCTGCAGGACGGTGTCCTGGTGGTCCAGATCGGCGCACCGGACGGGGCCATCGCCGGCTTCGATCCGGAAACCGGGGCGCTTCTGTGGAAAACCGGCACGGACGAGATCACCTATCAGTCGCCGGTGTCGATGACCGTGGACGGGCGCGCGCAGGTACTCGCCGCCGGGATGACCGAGCTCTACGGCATCGATCCGGCAACCGGCGAGATCCTGTGGGAGTTCGGACACGGAGGCACAGGGTATCTGGGCGCGGAGAGCCTGGTGCCGGTGGGGGCTGGAGACAATCGCGTATTCCTCGCCTTCAAGGACGAGGCCTCGACGGTGTTGGCACTCGATTCGGCCGCCTCGACGGGGACCCCGCTATGGGAGGACCGGACGATTCGCAACAGCTACGCCGTCGCCGCTTACCACGACGGCTACCTGTACGGCTTCAGCAGCCGGTTTCTCACCGCGGTCGACGCCGCCACCGGTGAGGCCGCGTGGAAGTCACGGCCACCCGGCGACGGCTTTCCCATCGTGGTCGACGGCCATCTGGTGATTCTCACCAAGGACGGCAGCCTGCATATCGTCGAGGCAACGCCCGAGGTGTACCGCGAAAAGGCCGGCATCCAGGTATTCGATGACCTTGCCTGGGTCCATCCGAGCTTCGCGATGGGGAGCGTGTTCGTGCGCAGCACCGCCGAGATCGCCCGCGTCGACATCAAGCGTGGCACCCGCATGACCGACGGCGTTACCTACGAGGCCGGTAGGGCCCCGGAAGGCAGTGAGTTTGCGGCGTTCCTCGCCGACGTCGATGGGGCGCCCGACAAGGCCGCCGTGATCGACGCATACCTCGGAGACAAGAACTTCCCCATCGTCGAAGGAGACAACCTCGCGCACTTCGTATATCGGGGCGCGGCCGCCGACATGGCCATCGCCGGCGACATGATCGGCTCGCGCCAGGAAGCGCGGATGCAGCACGTGGAGGGAACCGATCTCTTCTACTTCTCCGTACCTTTGCTGCCCGAGGCGCGGCTCAACTACCGCTTCATTCGCGACTACCAGGAGATCCTCGACCCTCGCAACCCGCGCGAGACGAGCAGCGAGGTGCATGCGGCGGATATGGCGATCGCCGATCCCGGCGTGACCAGTCCCATGTCATGGATGGCGATGCCGGACTGGGAGTCGCCGGCTCACCTGCGCGAGCCGGAGCCCGGCACACCGCGTGGGCGCCTCGTGGAACGGCAATTCGACAGCAACATCCTCGAAGGGCCGCAGTCCGTCGAGGTCTACTTGCCGCCCGAATACGACGAGGGTAGCCAGCGTTATCCGGTGGCCTACTACCACGGCGGCTTTCTGGCCGGACCCATGGGACACGTCACGGTGAGCCTCGACAATCTGATCGCCGATGGAATGCCGCCGGTAATCGCCGTGCTCGTCAACGTCGTGCCCGAAGGACCGGTGCCTCCCGAGTATTCACGCGTGTTCGCCGAAGAGATCGTGCCGCTGATCGACGCCGACTTCCGCACCATCCCCACCGCTCAGGGGCGGGCGAGTCTCGGCGCCGGATGGTTCGCGTACCCCGCGTTGTACGTGGCCTTCGATCAACCCGGACTGTTCGGCAAGGTGGGCGTGCAGTCCTTGTTCATGCTCGACAGCATGCGCATCCCTCTCGAAGAGATCATCACGACCTCTGCGGAGCTACCGTTGGATCTGTACATCGAGTGGGGCGCGTACGACCTGCAGAACCCTCAGGAAAACTGGGACACGCGCAGGTACTCGGACGAGTTCTCAGACTATCTCCGCGCGCGCGGCTACACGGTTGCGGGAGGCGAAGTACCCGACAGCACCGGCTGGGATAGCTGGCGCAATCGCAACGACGCCGTGCTGGAGGCGATGTTCGACCGCTGAGTGCGCCGAGGCATTCGAGTGCAGCAGGGCGTTTCGCGGGCCTCGCCTTCGTGCCCGACGCGACCTGCCGGAATCACCGGCCCGGTCGGCTCGACACTGCGTCACCTGTTTGCGATCTTCGCCAGTTCGCCGACGAGCTCCGGACAGCGGTGCTTCGTGGCCAACGCTGCAAGCTTCTCGCAGCGGCTCGATGTAAGCAGCCCGGCCTCACGTTCCCAGTCGATGAGCAAGATGGAGATCTCGAAATACTCGTCGTTTGCCTTCTTCGTGGGGCGGCGCGGCGGCGAGCGTCGACTCGGGTCCCGAGCGTCGTCCGAGACCGCGATCTCGAGCGGCGTACGTTCTTCGTCGTTGCGGGCAGCGAGGTCGGCGCCGGCTTCGAGGAGAAGGCGCGCGATGTCGATTTGCACGTTCCGGGCGGCAAAGTGCAGAGCGCTCATTCCCTCCTCGTCGACGTGGTTCGGATCCGCCCCGGCAGCCAGGAGGATGCGTGCTGTCGCGGCGCTGCCGGAATCGTCCCGCGCGTTCTGCGCAGCGATCAGCGGTGTCCGTCTCCGATAGCCAACCGCGTTCACCTCAGCCCCCGCGTCCAGCAAAAGGTCGACCAACTCCGGATCGGCGCGCGCAGCGGCGGCATGCAGCGCGGACACCGAGCGAACATCCGGCTTTGCCCCCGCCCCCAGGAGCAACCTCACGATCTCGGTGTGTCCGCCGTGACTTGCGACGCTCAGCGGAGTCTGGTTGCTGTACGCGAAGTTGACGTTGGCGCCGTACGTCTCCACCAACAGCCTGGCCACGTCGAGTTGACCACTCTCCGCGGCGGTGACGAGGGCCGATGCCTTGGTGGTCGCCGGTGGGTCCGCCGGGGCGCCCGCGGCCAGCACTCGCTTCAACAATTCGATATTGCCGGCCCGCGCGATGTTGTTCAGAGACGCTCGCTTGATGTCGGCTCCGGCGGCAACGAGTGCGTCGACGACCCCTGCGGTGCGGCAGTCCGCCACCCCCAACGGCGTTGCACCGAGCTCGCTCCGGGCGGCTACATCGGCGCCCGCCTCGATCAGGAGAACGAGAAGCTCGAAATTGCCCAGCCGAGCCGCGCTCATCAGCGGCGTCCAGCCGAATTCATCCGCGGCGGCATTCGGATGCGCGCCCTTCTTCAGGGCGCGCGCCGCTTTGCCGGCGTTGCCGGTCTTGCAGGCGTCGAGCAGTTGAACGTTGGGGTCCATCGTCGCGTCTCAGATGCTAGTGTCCCACGTCGTAAATAGGGTGACGTTCGTGGCTGCGAGATGGGTGCAGATA
>CAYSHI010000492.1:0-4976 GCA_964430745.1 uncultured Acidobacteriota bacterium
CTGTCCGCCATTCTATCCGTTGCGGTACCTGGCGCGCGCTCGTACCGCGGTGATCCAGTCCCGGAATCCGATCTTTTTCCCTTCCGCCTTCGATCTCGGCGCGTAACGGATCGGAACTTCCGCGATGGTGCGATCGGCCGCTCGCTGGGGGCGAGAGGGCAACGGCGGCGAGCGCCATCGCTCCGGCTGGGGCACGAGCTGGGAACAGATCCTGGGGGACGCAGAAAGTGCGGAGCTCGATGCCGGGTCGCGGCTGCTCGCCGCGGTTTTACTTCTTGTCCTTCACCACCGCACCGCTGCCGTTGATCGCCAGCGAGGTAAACGTGGGTACGGGGACCTCTTTCGCGACCATCGCGCCGCCGGTCGGGCAGTCGCCGGGTGAGAAGCTCATCGCTTCCGGGGCGCCGTTGCACACGTAGATGGTGCGCATCTCGTGCATTACGTGCTCGGCGTGTTCCTCGGCGCGGGCTGCGGGATCCTCGCCCTCCTCGATCATGTGGGCTTCGTGCTCGGTGGCTTCCTGCTCGGCAGTGATCACCTCGCCCTGGATCTCGACGTAGTGGCTGGTGGTCTCTTCACCGATCGGGAAGCGCACGGCCGTCTGGGTGAAGCTGATCTTCACCATTTCGGAGGAATCGATGCTCGGCAACATGCCCAGCCAGCAACCGGAGTCCTCGCACATCTGGAAGACGAATCCGGCCGTGCGCACTTCCTTGCCCACGAAGTCGCCCGGCGATTCGATGATCTTTGCGAGCGGCGTGATCTGGTCGATGGTGAACGGCTCGCCGTAGTCGGTGCCCGACGACTGAGCTCCCGCGCCGGCCGCGAGCAGGATCAGCGTGAGCGAGACAGCGAAGAGGGTGGTTCTCGTCTTCACGGAGTTTCTCCTATCTTCGGCGACCGCTCGAAGTTGGCGGCGTCGCCGGAGTGGCGTTGCAACCGGATTCTATGACGATAAGGAGATCCTAATACAATCCGCCCCGCCGGGGTTGCCGCGGACGAGCACCGTCGGCGCCGTGAGCGTGCAACGGGTCCTGTCCATTGCGGCGACCCCGGCGAATCAATCAGTCGATCAAATCGAACTCGAACGTAATGCTCTCGCCGGCCCGCAGGGCGGCGCGGATCGGGTCCGGTGAGAACGGGAGCACGAAGGTCAGCCCATCCCGTGTTATTCGAACCTTGGTCTGGGCCAGGTACGTAGTCGTCTCGGAAGGTTGGCGAAGCACCTGGAATGAGACCGTATGCCGCCCGGCGGGGCTGGTCGTCGTGGCCTTCAGGTCGAGCCGGGTGCACCCTGCGGGTAGCGGGCACACGACGTTCGAGCCGGCCAGCTCCTTGCCGTCGAACAGCACCCTTGCCTCGACGACGGTGCCGTCCTCGGCGGTCAGGCTTCCGGTGATCTCGAGGTTACGCACGCCTAACCCGGAGCCGGTGAAGAAAGGCGCTGCCGGCGCCGTGGGGCTGATGTTCACATCGCCGCAGGCCGCGGCCAGAAGGGCCAGTGCCAGGATGGAAATGCCCCGCGCCCAGCGTGCGGAATAGCTGCGCTTGGTTGATCGCCTCATCGGTGTACCTCCAATGCGTGAGGGCGGGACACCAGCGGTCCGGGCCTTTGCACGCGTTAGTAAGGGGGTCGGCCTTCGTGGGACAGCGTGTCAAAGCCCCCTCCGCGGATCCTGATGGAAACGTGAAGATAAGGTGACGATTTCACGAGCCCCCGTGCTCGCGGGAATCGTCGTGATCGAGGCGCTCCGGCGTCTTGCCGACAGATCGCATCGGCGCGGGGGGTAGCAACGGGCGTCGTTGTCCGGCGTTCTGCATCTGCAGTACGCTTCTTGAATTCCGACACGAGGCACCGATTCAACGACGCGAAGATCTGTCGATGTGGTCAGCGCGTGGCAATAACTCAGAGGGGACCGGAGAACGAGAGGGCCGCGTCTTCGCCTTCGGCCCGTTCGAGTTCGACTCGTCTCCCAAGCTTCTGTACCTCGGGGACGAGGAAGTGCTTCTGCCTCCGAGGGCGGCATCGCTCCTCGAGGTGTTCCTGCGCCATCCCGGCGAGGTGCTGTCGAAAGACGAACTGTTGGACGCCGTCTGGAAGGAGGCCTTCGTCGGCGATGATTCGTTGACGCAAGCGTTGCGCATCATCCGGCAGGCCCTGGACGACGACCCACGGGATCCCACGTACATCGAGACGAAGCGCAAGCGGGGCTACCGCTTCCTCGCTCAGGTGCGGCGAATGGACGAGGGGCGGCGCGACGACGGTGCGCCGGGCGTGATCCCGCCTTCTCCCGAAGCGGTTTCATCGGGCGCGGGCTCGGCGGGCGGCACGCTGGAAGTCGGCGCGCGCGTGGGCAACTACGAGATCCTGGGCGATCTCGGCGCCGGCGCCATGGGGGTCGTGTACCGCGCCCGTGACACGGTCCTGGAGCGGGAGGTGGCGGTCAAGGTGTTGCCCGCGGCCTTTATCGCTGACGCCGAGCGCATAGCCTGCCTCGAGCGGGAGGCGAAGCTCCTCGCGGCCGTCTCACATCCCAACGTCGCTCACATCCATAGCCTCGAAGAGGTCGATGGCCTCAGGTTCCCCGTGCTCGAGCTCGTCGATGGCGTGACGCTCGAGGAGCGGCTGCAGAAAGGATCGATCGGTGTGTGGGAGGCCCTCGAGATCAGCCGGCAGGTTGCCCTCGGTCTCGAAGCGGCCCACAAGCGCGGGATCGTCCACCGCGACCTGAAGCCGGCGAACATCAAGGTAACGCCCGGCGGGCAGGCCAAGATCCTGGACTTCGGCTTGGCCACGTCGCTCCTCGTCAAGCCGTTCGAGGTCGCCGAGCCGGGCTCGCCCACCGAGAACGTCACCATCCGAGGCAGCTACCGGGGAGCGATCGTCGGCACGGTCGCATATATGAGCCCCGAGCAGGCGCGAGGATCCGTGGCGGACAAACGCGCCGACGTCTGGTCCTTCGGGTGTGTTTTGTACGAGCTCGTCACGGGACGCAAGGCGTTCGACGGCGCCACGGTGGGTGAGATTCTCGACGTGATCCTCGAGAACGATCCCGATTGGGACGCGCTCCCACCCGACATGCCCGAGATGGCTCGATCCCTCCTGCGACGATGTCTGCGCCGGGACCCCGAACAGCGATTGCACGACATCGCCGACGCGCGGCTGGAGATCGAAGAGGTGCTCGCGGAAAAGGAAGGCGCGGCGCCGGACGCCGCCTCCCGAGACGCGGCGCTCCGACCGTGGCGCGAGGCCGGCCGGCGGCGGGCCCTTCCCTGGGCCGTCGCCGCAGTCGCCGTCGTGGTGGCAGTGTGGAGTCTGAGGCCGGCCCCCTCCGATGAGCCGGCGCCTGTCGTCCGCCTGCTCGTGGAGCTGCCGGCAGCGCAACGTCTCACGGGTGGGCACCCACAAGAGCTCGAGAGCTGGGGTTTCCAACGTCCCAGCCGGAGTTCCGTGGCACTCTCGCCGGACGGCCGGTATCTCGTGTACGCGGCAGCCGACGACGCCTACGCCTACGCTGACCACACCGACGGCTACGCCGCTGACCGCGACTCGCGCCTCTATCTGCGTGACCTGTCACAAAATCAAGCAACCGCGATTCCGGGCACGGAAGGCGCCGGCAATCCGTTCTTTTCACCGAACGGAGAGTGGATCGCCTTCTTTGCCGCGGGTGACCTGAAGAAAGTGCCGCGCGCCGGTGGAGAGCCGAGCACGATCGTCGCGGGGGCGCCACCATCGTTCGGAGCCGATTGGGGAGACAACGACGTCATCGTGTTCGCCGCGGGCGAGCAAGGCGCTCTTTCCCGTGTCGCCGCGAGCGGTGGGACAGCGGAGCCGTTGACGGTGCTGCGCGCCGACGATGGCGAGACCAGTCACCGATTACCGCAAATGCTTCCCGGTAGCAGAGTGGTGCTGTTCACGGTCATGAAGGACGGAAGTGCCGCCAACGCGCGGATCGTCGCGGAGTCGCTGGAGACGGCCGAGCGGAGGGTGCTGATCGAGGGCGGCTCTGATGGCCGGTTCGTCTCCACCGGACACCTCGTCTTTGCGCGGCAGGGAACGCTGATGGCCGTGCCCTTCGCGCCGGAACGCGTCGAAATTACCGGAGAGCCTTATCCCGTCGTCGAAGGCGTGATGCAGGCGAGCGGCGCCCCGAGCACCACGCTCGATACGGGCGCCGCCCAGTTCAGCGTCGCCCGTTCGGGCACGCTGGTGTACGTGCCCGGCGGGATCTATCCGGAACCGGCCCGATTCCTGACGTGGGTAGATCGGGAGGGGCGAGCGCAGCCCGTCGCGTTGCCCGAGCGCGGATACTCCGCCCCGAGAATCTCGCCCGATGGCCGTCGGCTGGCGTACGTGGCGGGTCGCCGGGCCGACCGCGACATGTGGATCCACGACATCGCCCGCGGAACGACGAGGCGCGTGACGTTCGGCGAGTCTTCGGGCGGGCCCGTGTGGAGCCCCGACGGCACGAGGATCGCCCTCGCGTCGGACCAGGGCGGCGGCGTGTTCAACCTCTTCTCGGTGGCAGCGGATGGCAGCGGTCAGCCGGAGCGCCTGACGACGAGCAATCGCTTCCAGCTTGTTTCATCCTGGTCGTCCGATGGGGTCTTGGCGTTCGTCGAGCGAGGCGACGACATCTGGTTGTTGCCGGAAGATGGGCGAGGACAACCGCGCCCCCTTCTCGAGTCCGAGTTGGTCGAGCGGTGGCCGACGTTCTCGCCGGACGGCCGCTGGTTGGCCTACGGCTCCAACGAGACCGGCGAAGACGAGGTCTTCGTGCGCCCGTACCCGGGCCCGGGAGCCGCAGAGCTCATCTCGACGGCGGGAGGCTTCAGCCCCGCCTGGTCGAGAGACGGAACGACGCTGTTTTACCGGACCCGAGATCAGATGATGGCGGTGGACGTGACCCGCGGAGCTTCCTTCGAGTTCGGGACCCCGCGAGCGCTCTTCGACAGCTCACCGTACCTGGTGACGA
>CAYSHI010000493.1:0-41821 GCA_964430745.1 uncultured Acidobacteriota bacterium
CGTCGGTATCAATCGCTCGTTGGTGATGTCGACGCGCACCCGATAGACGTCGTCGTCGATGCCCTCGACCGAGGTCTCCCCCATCGACATCAACGGCATCGAGTCGGCGTGGTAGAGGGTGAAGGCCATGTTGCGGTGAAACAGCTCCATGCTCATGAAGCGGGGATTCACCCGACCGCTGAGCTTCTTGAAGCCGCCCATCTCGACGTCGCCGAACTGCGGGTGATCGAACGGCGCCCACTCGACGTACTGGTCGCCGAGCTCGAGGAAGTCGTCGAAGAAATAACGCGAGCGCGCACCGCTGATCGGCTGGTTGGGATCCCGCTGCTGTTCCTGCAAGAGCGGGCTGTTGAAGTACTGCCCGCCGTTCCACAGCTCGTTGGAGAAGCTGACGATCCCCAGCCCGTCGTTGGTCCAGTCGATCGAGCCGCCGTGCACCGTGTACAGGCCTCGCCAGATCACCAGGTAGTTGTAGTACGGCAGCATGCGCTCGCCGAACTCGCCGAGCTCGTCGTACACCTGGATGTCGGAGCGCGGGTAGTCCCCGAACCACGCGGCGCCGGGGCCACGGAGGATCATGCCGCCGGTGTTGTGGTACGACTGAAAACCGGCGATGTTGGGCCGCTCCATCATGAAGTCGTTGATGGCGCGCGCCTCCGGCAACTCGAACGGGTAGTTCATCGAGCCGCCCTGGATGTAGTTCGGCTGCCAGTCGGAGGCGTAGTTGCGGTTGGGGTCGTAGCCGCCGATCGGGTCCTCGTTGACGCGGCCGTCGCCGTCGTCGTCGATGCCTTCGGAGCCCAGCAGGATCCAGTCGCCGACCTCGTCGGGGGGTACTCGCTCCATGATGCGCGGGTCGAGCACACTGGTGCGGTGGGTGCCCTGGCCGGGCACGTACTTGCGGATCTGCTCGATCACACCGTTGCCGTTCAGGTCGTTCGGCCCGTCCTCGTCGAAGGCGCCGTCACCGTCGGAGTCGACCGGCACATGGCCGGTGCGAGCGCCGGAACCGGTACCGTCCATGAAATAGTCACGACCGTCGGGATTCACGCTCGGCAGCAGATAGAAGACGCGCTCGTCGACGAGACGTGTGACCTCGTCGATGCGGCCGTAGTTCTCCATCAGATACCAGATGGTGTAGAGGATGACCTCCGCTCCCTGGATCTCGTTGCCATGGACGTTGGCCTCGATCATCATCGCGGCCTTGGAGTCCTCCGAGCCGGTTTCCGGATTGTTGACCGTCATCAGCCACATCTCGCGGCCGCCGTGGCTGCTGCCGATCGACTGCAGATTCAGAAACTGAGGCCAGGTGTCGGCCATGAGCTGCATGCGAGTGCCGAGCTCGTCGTGATCGAGCCAGCGATCCCAGGTCAGATCGAGCGTGTGCTCGGGGTCGGAGCCGCGCTGTTGCGCGATGGCTCCGGGAACGGTCACCGTCATCGACAGCATCAACGCCGCGACAGCGAATCCGAGAACGTTGCGTCGGAAGATATTCGTCGTCATCGGTCTTACCTCAGGGTGACGGTAGCGGTGTCGGTGCCACCCTTTTGCGAGCGCACCCAGATCTCGACGGCATCACCGTCGTTGCCTCGTATCACCCACGAGAAGGTCTCCCGCGAACCCGAGCCCTCGAGCTTCTGGACGGCGCTCGATTTGGCGTCGCCGGTGAGAATCGTGTCGGCGTCCACCTGGATACGAACCGTCGTGGGTTGCACCGAACGCGACACCACGCCGTGCTCCAGCGAGGTCGGAAGATAACCCGAGTTCTCGATCTGGGCGGTGACGGTGAAGATGCCGCCGCCATGCGCCGTGACCTCGGTCTCGACGATGTTCACCCGCGGCAGCATGCCGGCGAGACGGACGGTGAACTCGCCGTGGCTGCGCCCCAACTCGGGAAGGTCACCGGCAGGAGGATTGGTCGTCGCGTACGGCACGAAGCCGCCGATCTCCACCGCGCCGAGATCGGGATGATCGTACGACGACCAGCCGACGAAAGCGTCAACGCCGGCGCCTTCGACGGCGCCAAGGAGCTTTGCGTCAAAGCCGGCATCACTCGATTCCGCCTCCGCGAGCCCCCAACCCTGCGTGCTGAACGCCGCAATACCCATCTGGTAGTAGGCGACCTGAAAGAAAGCCCCCTCGGGCGTTCGATTGACACCGACCTCTTCGATGCCGGTGATCTCCTGGTAGACATCCGAGACCGCCGCGAAATACTCGATGTCGTCGTCGTCAACGGTGACTGCCGGTCGGCGGCCAGACTGCGGGTCGTTGTCCGCGCCCGGCTGCGCGCCACGCAGGCGAACACCTCCTGCGCCCACGGCCCCGCCAAAACCTCCACCGAACCCGAAACCGAACCCGCCGCCGCCTCCTCCTCCGCCGAACACACCGTTGCGATAGATGTCGGCGTTGGCCTCCTCGGCAAATGCCACCAGGTCGACCGTCGTCGGATCACCGAGCTGACCGCTCCCGTTCGGCGGCGTGACGAGGTTGTCCGAATGGCCGAACGTGAGGACGGCGCCGATGTTGCGGTTGGCGACGGCGAAGTCCATCAGCGCCCGCGACTCGGGCTCGCTCACCATGTACACGCCGGCATCGGCCTCGTAGTAGGGATGCTCGTGCTGGAAGTTGCGATTGAGGTCGACGCCCCCGGGCCCGTCCTCGTTGAGGAATCCGTCGCCGTCCGAATCGACGCCTTCGGTATAGAGCGTGTGGGTCCCGGTCTCGCCCGCGGACTTGTCGGCTCGCTTCATCAGGCGAGGCTCGTCGGGATGGACCATGAAGGCACCGGCGGGGTCCGGCACGCGCATCAGCGTGATCATGCCGTCGCCGTTGAGGTCTTCGCCGGGATCCTCGTCGTAGCGACCGTCGTTGTCGGCGTCGTAGGAAAAGGCGTTGCCCCTGCGATCGAACCTGACGGCGGCGAACATCGCTTCGGCGCCATCGGGGTTCAGCCGCGGGATCACGTAGACGGCCTGATCCGTCAGCACCTCGGCGGCCGCCGGGTCGTTGAGCAGGAATCGAATCGTCTCGAGCGCCAGGTGGCTTCCGACCACGTGGTCGCCCTCGAGGTTGCCCACCACGAGCAGCGCCGGGCGCTCGCTCATCGGAATGCCCGTGGGGTTACCAACCTCGACGAGCCAGATCTCTCGGCCCTCGCGCGACGTGCCGATCGAACGCATGTCGGCGTTCGGGCTACCGTCCGTGAGGCCCTGCAGTGCTGCCGTCAGCCCCGCGAAGTCGAGGTATTCGCTCGACTGTGCCGGGGCCCCTCCAGCGATCAACAGCGCCGCCGCAATGGCGACCGCTCCGCACTTCAATACTCTCCGCACGAGCCACTCCTCTGGTGCATGGTGAGCCTGTCGGGAGGTTAGCCTGCCCCCCGCCGGCGGCCAAACCGCCGCCACCAATCCGTCCATGATACCGATGGCGGGGCCGCCGACGTGATCGCCTCGGTCCCGTTGACGCACCCTCGGCCCTTCGCATACTGTCCTACTACGATAGGACACCATGCCGCCGGTCGCCGCCGCCGCCCTCGTCGGGCCGCGGCCGGCCGCGGGTCCGGTTGACGGAGTAAGGGTTTTCCCTCACGCTCGGGACTACTCATGGCAGGGGACGTGTCCAGATGGCCCTGATTGTCGGCGCACAACTGAACCACTACTCGATCACCGGGACGCTCGGTGAGGGTGGAATGGGGACCGTATACGCCGCCGAGGACACACAACTCGGCCGCCACGTGGCGATCAAGGTCCTGCCGCCAAAGGTCGCCGCGGACCCTGAACGCCTGCAACGCTTCGAACGCGAGGCCCGCACGATCGCATCGCTCAACCACCCCAACGTGGTGACGCTCTACAGCGTCGAGAGGTCCGAGCAGACTCGATTCCTGACCATGGAGCTCGTCGACGGCGAGGCGCTATCAGACATCATCGTCGAACGAGGCGTCTCGATTCGAGAGTTCTTTCGCGTCGCGCTGCCGCTGGTCGAAGCCGTGGCATCGGCACACGCGCAAGGCATCACCCATCGAGACCTCAAGCCGTCCAACATCATGCTCGACCGCGACTCGCGCGTGAAGGTGCTCGACTTCGGCCTCGCGAAGCTGACGCAAGGCTCGCCTCTCGCGTCGGACTCGGATTCGGACTCCGAGTTGCCCACCGACGTGATGACCGGCGCCGGCCAGATTGTCGGCACCGTAGCCTACATGGCGCCGGAGCAAGCCGAGGGCAAGCAGGTCGACGCCCGTTCCGACATCTTCTCGCTGGGCGTGGTCTTCTACGAGATGATCACCGGCCGCCGTCCGTTCAGGGGCGAATCCCCGGTCTCGACCCTCTCCGCCATTCTGCTGGCCGAGCCCGAACCGGTGACCTCCGTTCGCAACGGGGTGCCGCGCCAGCTCCAGCGCATCCTGGATCGATGTCTGGCGAAGGCCCCCAGCCGCCGCTTCCAGACCGCCCTCGACCTGCGCAACGCGTTGGACGCGTTACGCGACGAGTTGCGCACCGAAGCGTCGGACGAGTTTCGAGTTGGCGTCTTGCCGTCAGGACAGAGCTCGAACGCAGCCGACGCACCCATGGCAACCGCTGAGCAGACCGAGGCGAACCGGGAAACCAAACCGCTCACCCAAGCGCTTCGAGCGGCGGCATTGCTCACCGCCGGCGCGATCCTGGGAGCCGGCGCCATCACGATGGTCCGTCCCGAACGGCCCGCAGTCGCGGACGCCGACACCACCGTGTGGACCTCGCTCCCGCTGGTGGCGGCGCAGGACCTGATGCCGGCGTGGCCGGCGCTCTCTCCGAACGGAGACTGGGTAGTATTCGCGGCCGATGAGAACGGCCAGACGGACCTGTGGCGCGTCCCGACCGGAGGAGGCGAGACGGTTCGGCTCACGAACACCCCCGAGTCCGAGGCCGCCCCGGAGTACTCGCCCGACGGAACCAGCATCGCCTATGCGGTCGAATCGGGCGACCAACCCGGCATCTACCTCGCCCCGGCGGAGACTGGGGCCGGCGTCATGGTGATACCCGGCGGAACACGCCCTTCGTGGTCGCCTTCGGGCGATCGGATCGCCTACGTCGACCAGGGGTCCCTGTGGGTTACACAAGACGCCGACTTCGGCAACCCCCAACAGAAATCCAACTACCTCGGCGGACCCCTCGACCCTGCCTGGAGCCCCACTGAGGATGCTCTTCTCGCCTGGAGCGAGGTCGAGCTCGACGTGATTCACATACCGCTTGACGATCCGCTCGCAACCACGCCGCTCGGGCTCGTGCCCACCGGTGAGCAGGTTTCCAGCTTGCAGGTGACACGCGACGGATCCGCTCTCTTCATGACGCGCGGGCAGTATGGCGGTCGCATGGACGTCTGGCGGGTACCTCTCGACCCCGCGACGGGAACCGTCGCCGGAGACCCGGAGCGACTCACCGAACCCATCACGGACGACCGTAACGTCGCCATTTCCGGCGACGGATCGCACGTCGCCTTCCTGGCCAGAGACGGCGAACGGCACCTTTACTCGCTGCCCCTGGACCCGACGACAGGTTTGTGGACAGGTGCGCAGGAGCTTCTCACGCGCCGCGCGCCGCTGAACTACTACCCGGCTCTCTCCCGTGACGGCAGCGCGCTCACGTGGACCGCGCAAACGATCGCCGGCTTCTTGTATCGAAAGGACCTTCTCCCGACTGCAACAGGCACACTCGCTTTGTCGCCGGAGGTGAAGGTCACGCCCGACTGGAATCGACAGGCACGGGAGATCACCGGAGACTTCTCTCTGAACGGCGAGGAGATCGTCTTCAGCTCGACCGCCGGCGGCGCGTATCACCTGCGCCGGAGCCGTTGTCCCGCGTGTCTCAGCCTTCCGCTGACGACCCCGTTGACCGAGGCCGACTACTATCCAAACTTCTCCCCGGATGGATTGTGGGTCGCTTTTACCTCCACACGCGCCGGGAGCGAGGACATCTGGGTGGTTCCGTCAGCCGGCGGCGAGCCGCGGCGGGTTACCAAGGATCTCGGCGCGGAGCAGTATCCGGAGTGGTCACCGGACGGGGAACGTCTTCTGTATCGTTCGGTGCAAGGGGCGGACGTCGACATCTGGTCGGCCAGCTTGGACGGCACCGACGCCCGGCCGGAGGTAGCTCGGGATGGCGATCAAACGTGGGCTTTCTACTCTCCCGACGGGAACAGGCTCTACTTCGCCTCCAACGAGAGCGGCCCCTACGAAATCTGGATGCGCGATGCGAACGGCAACCACATCCAGGTAACGACCCTCGGCGGCACCCGGGGCGGGATGCCTTCCGAGGACATGTTCACCAAGTTCGCCGTCGGCACAGACAGACTGATCGTCCCGCTCGAAACGGTCAGCGGTGAGATCTGGCTATTGGAGAGTTCCGCCGCGACCCTCGAGCCACCGGGCCCGCCGGCTGAAAACCGATAGGCGACCGCGTGTCCACTTCCATCCACTCGACCAGATAGCCGGCCGGGTCCTGGACTTCAGCCGTGGAGCGCAAGCGCACGTAGCTGATTCCATGGGGCGCCACGTTGCGCAGCGGGAGCTCTGCCTCGAGGGGCTTGCCGTCGATCGACACCCGCGCGCGGTGCCGCCCCGGGTCGGTCGTGCCGTCCCATCGCAGGGCGACCGTGTACCAGACATTCGGCGCCAGGGCGGTGCGCTCGTCGACACGGCCGTCAGCCGGAATCTCGAAGCGGAACATCGCGGACTCGTCACCGGCGTTGTCCGACGGGGCGTAGAAGACGTCGGTCAGGGCGATCGATCCGCCCCGGAAACCAGGCCGTAGCATGATGCGAGCACGCAGCTCCCCTCGATAACCCGCCGGGAAGTTCCAGTTGGCCCCATCCTGCTCGTTGAATACCCAGTCGTTGGGCTCGCGCGCGAGGTGGAGCACCACTCGGCCCGGCTCGGTGGGATGGCCGACCAGCGTGGCGCCGTGGATGCGCGAGTAGTAGTTGGTCGGGGCCCGGCGCTCCTTCGACAGCTTGAAGACGTTCAGATCGTCGTAGCCGCGGGAAAAATCGGTGCGACGGGAGGTCTCATACAGCCAGTCGAGGTCGAAGATCACCGCCTGGCGATGCTCGGTATTCTGGCCGGCATAGTGGTCGTCCTGCCCCGACATGACGATCGCCTTGTTGTCGGCCGTGACGGTGAACTTGGGATGGTGTATTCCGGCGTCGTAGGCGGGTTCCGCCGAATAGACGAGCTCGTGGCGACGACGATCGAGCATGACCTCGCGGAAACCGCGCCAGGTAGCGCCGTCGTCGTCCGAAATAGCGGCGTGCAACACGTCCCGCGCCGTGTTGTGGAAGCTCGCGACGCCCTCGATCTCGCGCGGCATGCTGTTGAGCCACACCATCATCAGGCGCTGGTCGGGAAGGCGCCGCAGCACCACCATGCTGAATACACCGTAGAAGCGCGACGGCCCCGGTTCGCTCCAGGTAATACCTCGATCCTCCGAAAACGACTCCCATAGATGGTCCTGAGAGTTGCGTGTCAGAAGCCACAGGCGACCGTCGGCGAGCTCGACGGCCTCGGGGCTGCCGGCGGGATTGCGCCAGCGACCCGGCCGCTCCGGAGCACCGATCGCATTCGACGGACCTTGCCACGTCCGGCCGTCGTCATCCGAGTACCACGACGCCACATGGCCGTTGTCGACCGGGCCCATCGCAACCATGCGCCGAAGACCCGTCGACTCGCGGTCACGCAGCCAGATCAGGCTGCCGTTGTCGAATCGCAACCTGAAAGGCACGTCGCGGGCCTCGCTCCACGCCCCCGTCGGCGGCGAAAACCGCGTCATCTTTCCCTGCTCGCCCTCGGCGTAGAAGACGAGAACTTCGCCTGTTTCGGGATGTACCCGTGACACCTCCCCCACCCCCGGGGCGGAAAACTCGTGCGCCTCGACCAGCAGGTCCCAGGTGGCTCCGCCGTCCGGCGAGACATCCTCGTACAGGGTGCGACCGCTGTTCTCGTTGCCCGGACCCAACCTGTAAAAGAGGCGAACCGTGCGGCCGTCGGGCTCTGTAAAGAGCCCGCCGCCGTTGGTGGCCGGCGTGTAGATGAAGACCGGCGCGAACACCTCCTCCACCGGCACAGGGATCGAGGCATGGCGCTGTCGGAGCGCATGCGGGGAAATCTGCTGCCGCGAAGCCCCAGCGGTGCCACCCGCTAGCGCCGGCTCCCGCGACGCCTCCGCGGGACCAACGGCGACGGCCAAGCCCGCGATCAGCAACGCGAACACGAACATCCACACGGCCCCGCGCGTGTGCGCGCGGAGATGGAAGCCGTAGTCCTTGTAACCCGCGAAGCCCTCGGTCCCCTCGATCACCGCCCAGCTCGGCGTGATCGTGCAGAAGAGAAGCCAGTCGAGGATGAAGAGGTCGGCGAAGAACGGCACCGAGAGCACACCGAGCGCGTGTGCGAACAGGACCCCAAACGACGCTTCGGAACCGGACCTCGCGTCGAAGGCGATGGTCGAGAGGAGCGGCAGCACGAAGGCCAGGAGGATGAACGGAACTCCCAGCAAGGCGGCGAGCCGCTTCTCTTTTGGCGTCTTCGGCGGGACCGCCTCGAGGATGTCGGCGGGGACGTCGCCCTTGTTGAGGAAGAGCCGCGGGTTGTAACGCAGGACGCCGACAAGAAAAACCATCGTGACGACGGCCAGCGCTCCTCCATCCAGCAGGATCCTGCCTACGTCGAGCATGTGCGCTCCGCACCGGCGTGTGCCCGGAGATCATCCAGGCCGCTTGCCGCCGTTCGAATGCTCACATCCTACGACGTGAGCACGCTCATCGGGTCGATCCGTGCGGCGCGGCGCGCCGGGAAGTAGCCGGCCATGGCGGCGATCGCGAGCAGGAGCCCGGTGACACCGACGAAGGTGAGGGGGTCGGTCGCTTCGATGCCGAAAAGCAGCGAAGTGATGAGCCGTGACAGCACCAACGCGCCGGCACAGCCGATGACGACCCCGATCACCGCGAGCGTCAGCGTCCGGGCTACGACCTGCTGCTGCATCTGTGACGCTCGCGCGCCCAGCGCCATGCGGATGCCCATCTCCTGGGTGCGCTGACTCACCGAGTACGAGAGCACCCCGTAGATCCCCAGCGAAGCCAGAGCCAAGGCGGTAAACGCGAAGGCCTGGATCAGGAGCAAGATGAAACGACGCGGTGAAACGGCGCGGTCGACGATCTCTCCCAGCGTGTGGAAATCGCTCGCGGGAAGGCTGGGATCGACCGCGCGAATCGCCGCACGCACGCTACCGGCTACGGACCCCGGCGGCAGCGGCGAGCGGGCGACGAGCTCGACCGCTCCCCACCAGAAGGGCTGCTGCGTCACGAGGATGTACATCTCGTTGCCGGATTCCTCCTCGAGCGAGCTGTGGCGCACGTCGGCGACAATGCCGGCGAGACGGAACTCCTCCCCGTTGACCAGAATGATGCGGTTGATCGGGTCATCCTCGTCGGGAAAGAGCGCCCGCGCCGCCGTCTCGTTGATGATGATCACCAGCTCGGTCTCGAGCGTGTCGGCGGCTTCGAAATAACGGCCCGAGACCAGCGGGATACGCATGGTCCGCAGATATCCCGGATCGACGAGGCGAGGCAGCGCGCCCGGGCAGCAGTTCTCCCCGTAGTCGACGCCCTGAACGCGGATGCCCCATCCGCGATTGCGCCCGAGCGGCAGCGTATCGGAAAAGCCGACGGACTCGACGCCGGTGACTTCCCCGACGCTGTCGACGATGCGCTGGAAGTAGGCGATGCGCTCTTCTCCGGTATCGAACGGTCGCGATGTGTCGACGCGCCAGGCCATGGCGCCGGTTTCGTCGAACCCCAAGTCGACCTCCAGCACGGCGAAGAAGCTACGCATCAGCAGGCCGCCGCCGATCAGGAGGACGCACGCCAATGCCACCTCCGAGACGACCAACGACTCGCGTACCCATGCTCCCCGCCTGCCCACGCTGGTGCCGCGGCCGGCATCCGTAAGCGCCGCCTGTTCACCACCGACGGACGCCTGCAGCGCCGGCACGATGCCGAACAACAGCCCGGCGAGGACAGCCAGCAACACCGTGAAACCGAGCGCCGCGCCGTCGATGGTGACGCTCTGCAGGAGAGGCACGTTGATGGCGGAAGCGCTGGCCACGGCGCGGGTAATGGCGATCGCCACGACGACGCCCAATGTTGCTCCGGTGACCGAAAGCACGAGGCTCTCCGTCAGCATCTGGCGAACCAGGCGCCCGCGACTCGCCCCCATGGCGCCGCGCACGGCGATCTCCTTGCGCCGGTCGGCTGCTCGGGCGAGCAGCAGGTTCGAGAGGTTGGCGCACACGATGATCATCACCAATCCGGCCGCAAAGGCCAGCAGCAGCATGGCGCGACGGAAGCGGCCGGTGATCTTCTCCTGCATCTCGGTGCCGACCGCACCCAGGCCCCAACGCTCGGGATCGGCGGCCTGGAGCTGCTCGTTCATGAGGTCGAGCTCCGCCTGCGTGTCGGCGACGGTCACGCCCGGCTTCATGCGGCCGATGATCACCAGCGTGTTGCCCTGGCGATCGGACTGCTCGTCGATGGGAAACGGCGTCAGGAAATCGATCCGTGATCCGGGCGAAAAGAAGGTTGCAAAGTCGAACGACGCCGGCAGCACCCCCACCACGACGCTGGGCGCGTCGTTGATCGTGAGCGTCCGCCCCACGACGGAAGGATCACCCGCGTAGCGCCGCTGCCAGAAACCGTGCGTGAGAATGATCGCCTCCGTGGCCTGGTAGATGACCTCGTCGTCGACGAAGTTGCGCCCGATCTCGGGCTGCACACCGAGGATTTCGAGGAAGTCGCGTGCTACCGGAACACCGACCAGCCGCTCGGGCTCGCCGTCACCCACCAGGTTGTAGCCGTTGTAATCGAAAAAGGCGTGGTAACCGCTCATCTGCTCGAACGAGCGGTTCAGGCGCCGGTAGTCCGTCAGGTTCGACGTGCGCGACGTCACCGAGGAGAGCCCGCCGCTGCCCGAGTTGGCGATCCACACCAACCGATCGGGCTCCTCGAACGGCAGGGAGCGCAGCAACATGGGGTTCACGACGCTGAAAATCGCCGTGCTCCCGCCGACGCCCAGCCCGATGATCAGCACCGCGGTGACAAAGAACCCGGCGTTGTGGCGCACCGACCGGAGCGCGTAGCGGACATCCTGCGTGAGCTCGTTCCACATCGGATTCAGACTCCATCGGGGGCGAGGACCGGGGCAGCGGCAACGAACATTGACGCCGGAAAGACGCTGTCAAGTTGCCGAATCAGTTGTTGGACGCGCGAAGGGGCCGAATGGTTACAACCGCGCGACAGGCTACCCGATCCGGAGGAAGAGGGCGGCGTCATGTGCCCGTGGCGTCCAACCGGGGACACCGCAATCGACCGGCGGATCAGAAATGAAAGTTGTGCACGACTTTCACGATGAAGGCGCGATCGAGCAGCGACGGCACCCGGCCCGACAGACCGAAGCGACGCCCTTCGTCGTACACGACCCACGCCTCCGAGCCCGGAGTGTAGATCCAGCGGACGCGGAAATTGAACACGGATTCGTCGAACAGCGACGAATACTGCGCTCCGACCCGCGTCGTCAGCTCGGGGCTGAAGTAATAGGAAACGAACAGCCGGGTGATCAAGCTGTCGAAGGCCCCGGAGGGGACATCGACGTTGTCGTACTGGTTCTCGGACCGCACGCGGATCCGCGGGACGGGCTGAACCTGCACGACGAGCCCGGAGCTCCTGAGCTCGCCGTCGTAGAAGCTGCCCTGAGTGTGGCTCGCCCCGATGCCCCACCAGCGGGAAGGGCTGGAGCTGAACGACGCCGTGAGCTGGCGATTCTTGTAGTCGCCGGCGGGGATGGTCACGCCCGGGGCCAGGCCGAAGCCGACGGGAACGTGCTCGAAGGTGTCGAAGTAGAGGATGGTGATCACGTCTTCGGACTGGAACGTGGTCAGGAAGCCCGGCCGGAAGAGCTGCGTCTCGAGGCTTCCATCGTGGTTCTCGATACGCTGGAAGAGCAATCCCATGGTGAGCTGCCGGACGCCCCGCCATCCGGGTCGCGGCTTGAAGTGGCCGTTGGCGCGAATACGCCTCAGATTCGGTCGCTGCACGAAGCCGATCCCGGGCAGAAACTGCTCCCCGATATCCGTGTACTGCACGACCCAGTCGTAGAGGTCGTAGCGCTGGGAAGCGGACACGTCGGCAAACCAGTTGTCGGAGCCGACGTCCGGCCGGCTGCTGTGCGCCACACTCCCCTGCACTCGCGAATTGACGCCGAAAAGAAACTGGAAGTCACCGCCGACGGTGGTGTCTTCGCGGCTGACGTCGCCGTTGCGTGCGGTGACGATGCCGCCGGCGTAGCTGCGACCAAGCACGTTCTGCTTGACCCGAGCGACGGTGAAGTTCTCCGTCGGAACCTCATCCACCGACGAAGTCTGCATGGTCATCACGCCAAGGTTCGTGTTGCCCACGAGGCCGTACGTGCGCGCTCCCGCGATGATCGGGACCTCCCGCCTTCCGCGGATGCCGATGCGACGGCTGAAAAACACCTCCGCCTCGCGCGGCAGACCAAAGGAGAACAGATCGGCGCGCTCGAGAAAAAAATCGCGCTTCTCGGGAAAGAAGAGGCTGAAACGAGTCAGGTTGATCTGCAGCGCGTCGCTCTCGACCTGGGCGAAGTCGGGATTGACGGTCAGGTCGGCGGTCAGGTCGGAGGTGATGCCCCACTTCGTGTCGAGGCCGATGTCGGCGTCCCAGACGCGCTCTTCGGGAATCTCGCTGTACCCCCCGGAGACGTAGGGCTTCAATTCCAGAGCCACGCCGCGCTCGATGCCTTCGAACCCGGCCATGGTGGCGTACTGGCTGACACTCAGAAAGCTGTAGTCGCGGCTGAGGGACGGCCAGTTCGCTTTCTCGTTCTTGCGCCGGATGATGCGCTCCAGGATGACGCCCATCTCGATGCTCTCGGCGGGCTGGAAGCGCAGCGCGAAGAACGGGATCGCCATCTCCAGCGTGTAGCCGAGCTCGTCGATGTTTCCGGCCGAGTACCAGATGGTGTCCCAGGGAAAATTGATCGCCCCCGCCTCGGTCAGTTCCAGATCACGCTGCGTGCCCAGGACGTTGGTCTGGAAGGCAAACGCGGTGCGGTTGTCGTTGAGCGAGTCGATGCCGATCGAGATCGAATCGTCGGCGTCGAGGTTGCTGTCACGCTCGAACTGCCGCGCGACGATCTTGTCGGGCTCACTGTCATGGGCGCGGATGCCGAAGTAGAGGAACTCGTCGTCGTAGGCGATGTAGATCTCGGTGCGCTCGGTAACCGGCTCGCCGACTTCGGGCTCGAGCTGGCGCAGGTCGGTGACCGGCTCGATGTCGTTCCACAGTGACTCGTCGAGAAGGCCGTCGATGCGCGGCGGCTCGGCGACACGGACCGGGTAGACGACGTTGCCCGCCGGGGGAGCCTGGGCCACCGGCGGAGCTTGGGCCGCCGGGGAAGCCTGGGTTGCAGGGGGAGCCTGGGCCGCCGCGGGCGTCATCCAAGCGATCGTGAGCGCGAACGCCAGCGACAACCGGCACGTCGTTGCACGAAACTTCATGATCGCGGCTTTCGCTGCCAGTTCCGGGAGCGGCCTGGCGCGTTGCGGCGGAAAACGTTGCCCGATGGTAGCTCTTCGTGTCGTTGCCCGTGGCCGGGTCTGGACCTACCCTAACAGCGTGCCCAGCGGCTGCCCGAGACCTTTCGCCGGCACGCCAACGGCCGCGAGATGGAGACCAGAGCGCCCGAGATGATCGACCCCGAACGAGACTGCCTGCTGGTGATCGACGTGCAGAATGACTTCTGCCCGCGTGGCGCCCTTCCCGTCCCCGACGGCGATGCCGTGGTCCCGGTGATCAACGCGCTCGCCGAGCACTTTGCGCACCGGATCCTGACGCAGGATTGGCATCCGCCGGACCACCTCTCCTTTGCTTCCAGCCACGTCGGTCGGGCGCCGTTCGAGATCACGACGCTGGATTACGGCGAACAGGTACTGTGGCCCGACCACTGCGTGCAGGGAACCGCGGGGGCGGAGTTCCACTCCGGCCTGGAAACAACCGGCGCCGAGCTCGTCATCCGTAAGGGCTTCCGACGCGAGATCGATTCGTACTCCGCTTTCTACGAGAACGACCGCCGCACCCCCACCGGACTCACCGGATACCTGCGTACCCGAGGCTTCGAGCGAGTGTTTCTCACCGGCCTGGCGACCGATTTCTGCGTGGGGTTTTCCGCCGTCGATGCGTGCCGCGAGGGCTTCGAAGTGTTCCTGATCGAGGACGCATGCCGCGCCATCGACCTCGACGGATCCCTTGCCGACACCCGGGATCGGTTGGGAGCCTCCGGCGTCCAGCGAATCGGTTCGGGAGATCTTCCGCCGATCCGTTTCTGAACCTTCTGCCGGTGTCAGCGGACACACGGTGGCGGGTAGCCTGCTCCCGCGTCATTCGTCTTCGGATTCCTTGACTTCCTCGAGTGCGACGAGCCGTGTTTCGGCCTCGGCCAGACTCGTTCGCAGCCCTTCCAGCTCGGCCTCGAGCTTCGGTCTCTCGAGCTCGGAGGTGGCCTTGACCTCGTCTCTGATCTGCTTCTCGCGCGCCCGCAGCGCCTCGACCTCCACCCTGGCACGCTCCTCGGCCTCCGCCTGATCGGCCTTGTCGAAGATGAGCTCGGACGGGGCCGAGGACTCCGTACCTTCTTGGCGGGGCAGCAGAATGTCATCGACCTCGGGAATCAGCGGTTCGCGAGACGGAAGGGGTCGGTGGCCCACGAGCATCGGTGAGGGGATCTCCACGCCGGCCCCGTGAAGCGTGTCCAGCACCATGCGGCGCAGCAAGGAACGCGCGTCGAACAGCGTCTTGACGTCGGTGAGAACACCGGCGGCTCGGTAGGTCACCGAGTAGTCGCCGAGCTCCCGCACCTGAACGAACGGGTCCTCGAGCCCGGCGCGCTCCGCCGCCTCGATGAGCAGGGGCTCCACGACCTGGCGAGCAGCATCGTATCCGAGGGAGACATCCGCGACGACCACCGTCCCGGAGGAGCGCACGACCGTCGTGGGCCGGCTGATGAGAAAGCGGTTGGGCAAGGTCACGAGGTCACGCTGGGCCGTTTGGATCTCGACGTGAAAGAGGCCTCGCTCCGACACCCTCCCCATGTACTCGTCCACGCGGATGAAGTCGCCGGCGCGAAAGCTCCGCACCGACCGCAGCATGATTCCGGCCATGGCGTTGGCGACCAGGGTCGCGGACGACAGCGTCACGATGACCGTGGTCGCGATGCCGACGAGGTTGAGGGCCGTCTGGTTGTCGATCAGGTTGTCGGGCAGCGCCAGCAACGCCACGAGGATCGCGATGAACGTGATCGCCATCATCACGAGGTGCCGCGAGAAGTGCTTCACGCGCCGCTGGCGCTCCAGGATGCGGTTGACCCCCCAGAGCATGAGCGCGAGCAGGACGATCCCACCCACCCAGAAAGCGGTATTGATCAACGAACCGTCCATGCTCATCGCAAAGGTCTCGGTGAATCCCGGGCGCCCATCTTATCCGAAGGTTGCGCGACATCAACGGGAAGACCCGGCGGTCAGAGCCGAGCGACCGCGGCCCGAAGACGTGCGCGGCGTCGCCGACCGGCCTCCGACACGGCGTTGACGACGCCTCTCGGATTCGGCACTATTACGCTAACGGATATATCGACAGCGGTAACAATCGAAGGTGGGAAGATGCCCGAGAAAGCACCCAGCGACAACGCTCCCCTGACGCCCGCCGTATTCCACATCCTCCTCGCGCTCACCGACGGGCCGGTTCACGGCTACGGCATCATGCAGTCGGTCAAGGCGACGGCCGACCTCGAGATGGGCCCTGGAACCATCTACGGTTCGATCCAGCGAATGGAGGAGTCGGGGCTGGTGCGCGAAGTGGCGGCCGACGAGCTCGAAGGCAATGGCGACCGGCGTCGCCGCTACTACGACCTCACGCCCGTGGGCCGCGAAGCCCTCGGGATCGAATCCCGCCGGGTCGCCCGCCTGGCCGAGCTCGTGCGCGCGAAGCGACTGATCCCCGGTGGAGACGCGCGATGAACGCCACCATCTATCGGTTGCTGCTGTTCGCCTACCCACCCGGGTTTCGACGCAAGTTCGGCGCCGCGATGGTGGCCGATTTCGACGAGGCCCATCGCGCCCTCACCCGCAGCGGCTACCTCCCCGGCCAGTTTCGGGCCTGGCGGTTGGTGTTGAAGGACCTCTTTCTCACGGCGCCCCGAGAGCGGGCCGCCGCATGGAAGCGGGGTCGCGGCGCTGGACCCACCCAAGATCCGACGCGGTCGCAGGGCAACTCGGGAACGGGATCCCCTCCTCCACACCGCGAGCGGGAGAACGGAACGTTCGACGAGCTATGGGGCGACATCAAGTTCGGCGCGCGCACACTACGCCGCCAGCCGGGATTCACCCTCGTGGCGATCCTCACGCTGGGACTGGGTATCGGCGCGACGACCGCAATCTTCAGTGTCATCGACGCGGTGATCCTGGAGCCGCTGCCCTACCCGGAGCCGGAACAGCTCGTGCGCTGGTTCGAAACGACTCCGTCCGGGGGAGACTTCTCGACCTCTCAGCCGAACTTCCTCGACTATCGCGACATGAACGGAACGTTCGACGACATGGCCGCGGGCACCTACATGAGCCTCAGCCTGGTCGGCGACGGCGAACCCCTACAGCTCGACGCCGGAGTGGTCACGCCGTCGATGTTCGAGTTGCTCGGCGCCAAACCGCTCGTGGGGCGAGCCTTCAACCCGGCGGAGGGCGTTTTCGGGGCCGACACGCGCGTTGTCATCCTCAGCGAGTCGTTGTGGCGAGAGCGCTTTTCGGCGGACCCGGAGGTCGCGGGTAAGAAGGTCGCTCTCGACGGCGCGCCCTACTTCATCGTCGGCGTGATGCCCGCGAGTTTCGAATCCCTGATGGACCCCGATGTCTGGGTCCCGCTCGCTCCCGACCCCAACGAGATGCGTGGCGACCATCGACTGTTCGCCGTAGGCCGCTTGAAGGACGGTGTGTCGCTCGATCAGGCTCGCGCCGACCTCGAGGCCCTCGCCACCCGACTGTCTGACGAATACCCGCCGTCGAACGCCGGCTGGGGCGTCCGCCTCGAGTCGTTCAACGATTGGCTGGTGCCGCCCGAGCTCAGCCGCGGCATGGTCATGCTGCTGGCGGCGGTGGGACTGCTGCTGTTGATTGCCTGTGCGAACGTCTCCAACCTGCTGATCGCGCGCGCGACGAGCCGGCAGCGCGAGATCGCGCTGCGTGCGTCGCTCGGCGCGGGAAGAGCCCGGATCATCCGCCAGCTCATGACCGAGAGCGTCATCCTCGGAATCGCCGGCGCCACTTTGGGCCTTGTCATCGCCTACTGGACGATACCGGCCGTGCGCGCTCTGACGCCGGCCGACAGCATCCCGCGACTCGATGAAGCGTCGATCAACGGGGTCGTCCTGCTGTTCACGCTCGTGCTCGCCGGTTTGACCGGTATGGTCTTCGGTATGGCGCCGGCGTACCAAGCGTCGGGAACCAATCTTCTCGACGCCCTCAAGGCGGATCGCATCGCCAACAGCGGGGGCCGACGCCTGCGCAACGCCATGGTCGTCTCCGAGCTGGCGCTCGCTGTCATGCTGCTGATCGGCGCCGGGCTTCTGATCAGCAGCTTCGCGCGGCTGATGGATACGGAAACCGGCTTCGACCTCGACAACGTGTTGACGGCCCCTCTGAGCCTTTCGTCGGAGCGTTACACCGAAACCGGCGAAGAGCGCATCCAGTTCTTCGTCGAGGTGTTCGAGCGCGTCTCCGCCCTTCCCGGCGTCGTCGCCGTCGGTACGACGAACATCCCCCCGCTCAGCGGCGGCGGAACGTCGACCGAGTTCACCGTCGAGGGCCGGGGCACCACGGGCGGAGCGGCGGCCAACGAGGTGCCGATGTTCGACTGGCGCGCCGTATCTCCCGGCTTTTTCAAGACGCTGGGCGTGCCGCTGCTGAAGGGCCGCGACTTCTCCATGAAGGAGGACTGGCATCGGGCGGCGGCGGTGGTGATCGTCAGCGAGACCTTGGCCAAGCAGACCTGGCCCGGCGAAGACCCCATCGGCAAACGTGTGGCGTTCGGCCTCGACCCGGACCCCGACTCCTGGCTCACGGTTGTTGGCGTCGTTGCGGACGTTCGCGACCTGAGCGTCGACATCGACCCGCACGCTGTCCTGTATTTCAATTTCTCGCTGGCATCTCGGGAATGGGTGTTCATGAACCTGACGGTGCGGACGTCGACGGACGCGTCGGACCTCGCAGGCGCGATCCGGCGTGAGATCTGGGAGGTCGATCCGACGCTGCCTGTCCCCACCGTCATGCCGCTCGTGGACAACCTCTCCGACTCGGTCGCGCAGCCGCGCTTCCACATGACGCTCATGGGCTTGTTCGCAGGCACCGCGTTGTTGCTTGCCGCCGTAGGGGTGTACGGAATCATGGCGTTCTCGGTCAGCCAACGCACGCACGAGATCGGCATTCGCATGGCGCTCGGTGCCGGCACGCCCCGGGTGATGAACATGGTGATGGGCTCGGCGCTGAAGCTCGCCGTTGTCGGCATCGCCCTCGGCGTGGCCCTGGCCATGGCGGTATCGCGCTTCGTCGAATCCCTCCTTTATCAGACGGAGGCGGTCGACCCGGCGATCTACGTGGGAGTCGTCGCGGTGCTCGGCATCGTTGCGCTGGCTTCGGCGCTGATTCCTGCTCTCCGGGCCACGCGGGTCGATCCGAAACTGGCGCTCGGGAGCGAATAGCAAACGCTCGGCCGGCACTCGGGCGGTGTAAGACGGGCGACTACGCCGCGCAATTGAGCGAGAACCGCGACCCCCTTGCGGGCAAATCCTCCGGTAGCCGAATACGAAATCGGCAGCGACGGCGCAGCCAGTAGCCGCCTCGTCGCAACGGGGTACCCCTGGGCCTGAGGAGGCCCGTTACCGCAACCGAGGAGCTCACTTTGATCAAGCGCACCGCACTCACCCTCGCGCTCGTACTGATGATCGGCACCACCGCCATGGCCGCGGGTCAGATGCCGATGGAGAAGCTCACCGGCACCGTCATCGACACCGCCTGCTACGCCGGCAACAAGCACGGCGCCGAGGAAGAGGGCTGCACCGAGATGTGCCTGAACATGGGCGTGCCGGCGTCCGTGCTCACCGAGGACGGCCAGGTCATCATGCTCATGCCGATGGCCGACTCGAATCCCGAGCCGTACATGAAGGTCAAGGAATTTGCCTCCCAGAAGGTAGAGGTCACCGGGATGGCCGCCGAGCGCGGCGGTTTGAAGGTCTTCTACGTCGGCGACGTGAAGGCGCTCGACTAGCGGTCAGTAGACTCGAACACACACCAGAAAAGCCCGCCGGACGATCGGCGGGCTTTTTCTTGTCGAATGACGCTTCCGTGGTGAGACGTCTCAGCGTGGGTTGCTGCGCACCCACTCCACGTAGGCGAGCAACTGGTCGAGCTCCTCGTCGCTGATCAGCGCGCCGTAGGCGGGCATCGGGACGATCTGGCGATCGACGAAGACGCGCGCGGCGGGATTATCACGAAAGCGGTCGCTGATGCCGTTCCGCACCCATTGACGGAACTCCCCGTCGTCGCCGACGAGCTCGAGATAGTCGTCGCCGTCCCAGGGCGGGATGTAGCCCTTGAAGGAAAGCGGGTTCTCGATCAGCCCGCGGCCCTCGGGGCCGTGGCAGCCAAAACAGCCGCGGCGGTTCGCCACGGTGCGGCCGGAGGCCGCTTCCGGGTCGTCGGGGCTGCCGAACTGCGATACCGCGAGGACGTAGGCCACGAGATCGTCGAGGTCAGCGTCGGAGATCTCGCCGCGGTAGGCGGGCATCGGTATCAGAGCTCCGCTGTCGGGCTCGCGATCGGACGGGTACCCGTCGAGAATCCACTCGCGGATGTCGCCCTCGTCGGCGTTGTACATCATCCACGTGCCGCCGGTCCACGGGGGCACCTTGTTCCCGAGGGCCCCCGGGTTGGGAATCGGCGCGGCTCCGCCCGGGCCGTGGCAGCCGAAGCAACCGAGCTTGTCGGCCACCGCCTTGCCCCGGACCACGGGCGTGCCCTCGCTGCGGCCTCGCCAGTATTCGCGGGCGCCGAGGAAGCCGATCGCGGCCCCCTGGATCAGCGCAATCCCGAGCAACACCGCGATCCACGTTCGCGGCGATCTCAAGCGAATCATCGGGCCGCGGTAGTCACGAGTTGCTCGAGCATGGACGCGGGCACCATCCAGACATGTCCGCCGAACCCCCGGGAGAAGTAAAACGTCCCGCCGTCGGGCGACAGCGCCGGCCCGTACTCGTGCGCAATGGAGTTGACGTGTAATCCGAGGGAAGCCGGGGCCGTCCATCCGTCTCCCTGACGGCGGATCACGTAGAGGTCTCCCTGCCCCTGCGAACCGGCCGAGATCCGCGGAGAGCTGAAGATGATCGTCTGTCCGTCGGGGGCGATCCAAGGATCAGCCTCCGCGTACACCGACTTGATCGGCCGATCGAGACGACGCGGCTCGTCGAGGCCCCCGGTGGATCCCGCCGCCACCCACAGATCGACGTTGTCCTCGGCGTCGCCGCGGGCGAACACCAGCGTGCCGTCAGAGGCGACCGCGGGATAGTCGTCGTTGTAGGGCGAGCTCACGGCGTCCAGGTGCACCGGGTCGCCCCAGCCCTCGCCGCTACGTTCGACATACCAGATGTCGAAGTCGGACCTCGGTGATCCGCCGCGAACCGGGCGACGCGACGCGAAGTACACGCGACGGCCGTCCGGCGATGCGTAGGGCTCCTTGTCGTGGAAGCGTCCGGAAAACGGCGCCGCTTCCGGCGTGCTCCACTCCCCATCGACGAGGCGGGAGAAGTAAATGGCCTCGCTGCTCGCCGTAGGAATCGCGCGCGTGAAAAGGACCGACCGGCCATCGGGCGCGAACGTGAGGCCGTAGTCGCCATCGTTGTCGCCGAAGGACTCCTCGGCGAAACGCACCGCGGCGCTTTCGAAGGCGGATGCTTCGTCTTCGTGGGCGTGCTCGACCGGGCCGTGATCCATGGCTCCGTGGTCCGCCGCTTCGGCGTTCGATTCGTTTTGTACCGCCGCGGCGTTGGCCGTAGCGTCGACCGTCGCGTCGACCGTCGGGTTGCCGCAGGCGAGTACGCCGAGACATGAGGCCGCGAGGACAAGGCAAACAGCGGCCCGTCCCAAAGCGGGCGACCACATGGCGAGAAGAGGGATGCGGAAACGGCGGGCGATCGGACGGAAGGATGTGAGTCTCATGCCGGCACTTTGGCCGCCCGGAGGGTGTTGGTCACCGCCCCGGTGTTGTTCAGCTCACAATTGGGAATTTTCCGCCGGTTCAGCCCTGCAGCGCTCGCCGGACGTCCGCCGCTCGTCGCCGAGCAACCCGCAGGTCATCGCCGCCGCCCAGGCTGATCGTTGCAGAACCGTCGCCGTTGCTCTCGATGCGCTCGATGCGCTCCACGTTGACCAGCTCCGCGCGGTTGATGCGCACGAACGAGCCCGCCGTGCGCTCTTCGAGCTCGCGAAGGGTGTAGTCCGTGAGATGCTTGATTCTTCGGTGTGGGCGTACACGACGCCCTCCGCGGCGGCGAACAGTACGATTTCGCGGTAGGGAACGAGCCGGTGCCCGCCGCGCTCGCGCACCAGGACACGGGGGGTAGTGGCGGCCAACGACGGCGCCACCGCCGAACGGAGCTGACGCAGCACCGCACTCGAGATCCCCGCACTCGAGCCCCCCGCCCCTCCGTCTCCGAGCCGCTCCCGCACGCGGTCCAGTGCCCGTTCGAGCTTGCGACGACTGACAGGCTTCACCAGGTAGTCCACCGCTTCGTGCTCGAAGGCTTCGAGTGCGTGCTCGTCGTACGCCGTCTGGAAGACGATGAGAGGCTTCGGATCCGGGAGATGGCGCGCCACGTCGAAGCCATCGACCTCCGGCATCGAGATATCGAGCATGAGCACATCGGGGCGCCGCTCGACCACCAGCTCCAGTGCCTGCACGCCGTTTTCGGCCTCACCCACCACTTCGACGTCGAGGTCGTCGAGCATGATGGAGAGACGCCGGCGGGCGGCGGCTTCGTCGTCGACGATCAGCACGCGCACCGTCAATCCACCGGCGCGGCGACGGTCTCGCCCGCAGCTTCAGCGGACTCGCCGAGAATCTCGCGGGCCGAGCGAACCGCGGGCACCGAGACGACAACACGGCAGCCCGGGGAGCCCCGGTCGATCTCGAGGCGACCCTGATCGCCGTACAAGGTTTCGAGCCGCGCTCGCAAATTGGACAACCCGGTGCCCTCGACGTGACGTCGCGGAAATCCGGGGCCGTCGTCAGCGACCTCGATAACGAGCCGCACGGTAGCGTCAGAAACGGCGTTGCGAGCGCCGGCGCCACCCGCTGGCTCCCGCCCCTCTTCGTGGCGATCTTCCAGTTGCACACCGATGTGCAGGGCGCCGCCCTCGAGGCGCGCGCCGATGCCGTGCTTGAGCGCGTTTTCGACCAGCGGCTGCAGCGTCATCGTGGGAATCAACAGATCGCGCGCCTCGGGCGCGACCGCCCAGTGGACCTGCAGACGATTCTCGAAGCGTTGCTTGGCCACGGAGATGTATGCGGCGAGATGATCGATCTCGTCGTCGACCGTGGAGAGAATGCGGCGGGAACGGTCGAGCGTGCGACGCAACACCACGGCCAGGTTCTCCACCGTCGCTTCCGCCGCCGTGGCGTCGGTGCGCACCAGGGAGGCCACCGTGTTGAGCGTGTTGAAGAGAAAGTGCGGGTTCATCTGCGCTTGCAGGGCCGCGAGCTGAGACTCGGTGGCCTCACCGCGAGCGCGCTCGGCCGCCGCAGCTTGCTCGCGCGCGTGTGTGTACAGAAACCGCGTCGTGCCGGAGATCATCGACGTCGTCCAATACAGGAACCACGCCGCCATTCCGCCGAGCATGGCGCGAGCCGCAATGCTCGTCGTAGCCGAGGCGAAGACGCCAACGCCTGCCGCTACCATGCAACCGGCGACAAAGGCGAAGACGGGAAACGCGATAAGCACCTCGTCGAGCCTCTTGACCCGCATCTTCATCGATTGGCGCTTGAGCTCGAAGAAGCTGCAGCTGGCATCCTGCTGCGAAAGCCCCCACAGTACGGAGGCGATGCTCAGCAGCAGGGCGCCGCCCATCATCATCGACAGCGCCACGATACTCAGCGTGGGGTTCTCGTTGTCGCCGATGTCCGCAAGCGCGAAGACCATGACGGCGATGAGCAACACCACATTGAAGGCGAGCGCGAGCTTCCCGCGTCGCGGGGCGCGGCCGATTCCCTCCGCCGCGATACGGATCAGCGACCTACGGTTCTCGCTCCTGCTCATGGCGGCAGTATCCCGAACCTCGGCGCGGATACGCAACGCGACGGGACGCGAAAGGTCAAATCGGGTCCGCGAGCGGCGATCTTCGGCCCGCGTGGCCGTGGTCTGCGTGCCCGCCGGCCGAACCCACCTGACTTCACCGGTGCAGCTTGGCCTCCGGCCTTCGCCTACTTGCCCTCGTCCTTGGCCTTCTTGAGCTCCTTTTTGCCGCTGTACATACGGAAAGATGTGTCCAGGAACGAGGGCTTTTCCGGATCGCGATCGGGCGGCGGTTCGTCGGCCGGCGGCGCGGAAGCCGGCGCCGCGCCTCGAGCACCGTCCGTCGCGCCATCGGACTTTCCCGCAGCCGCATCGCGCGCCGCCCTGGCGGCGGCCACTTTCTCAGGGTCGACACCGATGAACATCGTCTCGCTGCCCGTACCCATCGCCTCTTCGCCGGCGGCGGGCTGCCCCACGTCGACGCCGAACTTGTCCGCGGCCCAACGAATGACACGGGCTCGGGAGTCTTCATCGAGTCCCTCGAGCGTCTTGGCGATCTGGAACATCACGGTGACTTCGTCGTCCATCGGTGGCTCCCCACGATTGAGCGATCCGGCAAAACAGCCGATCGCCGACAGGCTCCCGCATTGAGCGATCAGGCGTGATTGCCGATCACGGACAGGCTCGCGCGTCGAAGCGATGATTCCACAGTCGGAAGGGCCGATTCCAGACCGAAGCATTTATGCATCACACTGCACTAGAATATGATGCACATCGGTGGCCATCTCAATGAGGGGAGGTCCTTTGAAAGTGATTACGTTGAGAAACATCCCGCCCGAGGTCGCGCACCTTATCGAGGCGCGCAGCCGTCGCACGGGCCTGAGCCTGAACAGGACGGTGATTCAGATCCTGAAGGAGACCCTGGGCCCGACGGAGACCGCAGCGGAGCCACTGAACTACACCGACCTCGACGATCTCGCAGGGGCCTGGAGTCGCGAGGAAGCACGCGAGTTCGACGACGATCTCGCCCGTCAACGGCCGATTGACCCGGAGCAGTGGGAGTGAGCCGCATCCTTCTCGATACCTCGGCGCTGTCGGCGTTCTTGCGAGGACACCGAGCCATCGTCGATGCCACGCGCACGGCGGATCGCATCGCCGTCACCCCCGTGGTTCTCGGAGAACTGGGCGCCGGATTCCTCCGAGGTAGCCACCTCGAGCGAAACCGGGAGCTACTCAGAGACTTCTTGAGATCGCCACGGGTCCGAACTCTGGGCATCGACGAAGAGACCGGACAGCGCTACGCGCAGATCCACCATTCTCTGCGCCGCGCGGGTACGCCGATTCCGACGAACGATATCTGGATCGCCGCCAGCGCGATGCAGTTCGGGCTCGTCGTCGTGGCCACCGACCAGCATTACGCGTGCGTTCCGCAGATCGCGACGCTGCTGCATCCCCCCGGCTGAGTGCATTGGCACCCGCCCTCGCCCCATGCACGTTTGACGGCACGCGCGCTGCGGGTCAAGAATGGCCGCATGCTCCGCTTGATCCCGTTGCTCGGATTCTGTGTTCTGGCACTGTCGCCGGGTTCCTCCCCCGCCGCGCCCACGACGCTCGATTACACCGCACCACCGGGCGCCAATTACGAGGTGGCCGAGTTCCGCCTCTGGTATCCGGACGGCATCGACACGATCCGCGGCGTCGTGCTTCTGGTGCCGGGCTCCAATGGCGACGGCCGTCCGATGACCGAGGAGGCCGTTTGGCGCGACCTCGGTGAGCGGCACGACTTCGCCCTCCTCGGAGTTCGCTTCACCGACAAGACCCACGAGCAGATGTTCGTCGAGCACTACGTCGACGTGCGCAAGGGCAGCGGGCAAGCGGTGCTCGATGCCCTGGCCGAGCTGGCTGACCGCTCCGGTCATGCGGAGCTGGCCGAGGCTCCTTGGGTCTCGTGGGGGATGTCCGCCGGCGGGCAGTTCAACTACGAAATGGCCGTCTGGAAGCCCGAGCGGACGATCGCCTTCATCCTCAACAAAGGCGGGATTTACTACTCGGCCCTCGCGCCACCGGCGGCCCAGCGGGTGCCGGGATTGCTGTTCGTGGGCGAAACCGACATGGCGTTTCGCAACGACATCATCCGCGGCATCTTCTCGATGAACCGACGCGCCGGCGCCCTCTGGGCTCTGGTCGAAGAACCCGGCGTCGGCCACGCGGTGAACCGCTCGCGCGACCTCGCCGTCATGTTCTTCGACGACGTGATTCCGTTGCGGCTGCCACCGGCGGCGGCGGTCGATGGTGGACAGACGCTTCGCCCCCTCGACCCGGCGACAGGCTATTACGGATCGCTCGACACCTGGACGTTCGAGCGGGTGTCCGAGGCCGGAACACCCCGCGTCCCCGTCGCCTGGTTGCCCACCGAGCGGATCGCCGTAGCCTGGCAAAAGGTTCGCCGAGGCGAGCCTTTCTAGCGGCAAGGACGAGCCGTTTCAGGAATACGCAGGGGCGAGCCGTTCTCGCCGACTCAATCGCTCACCAGCGCGTCGGCAAGCCCACCCTTCCAGGCAACGCAGCGATAGAACGCGTAGATCGTGAGGCCGAAGAAGAGCAGCAGGCCGGCGACGATGCTGCCCGAATACCAGGCCGAGAAGTCGAGCGTGGGTAAGGTGATCTCGAGGATGAGCGAGGTGGTTCCCATCGCCACGAATACCAGGATCCCGAGCCTGAACAGGACGAACAGCGACAGCGCCCAGCTCACGAACCAGAAAACAGAGGTCAAGGTCGTCGCCGACAGACTCAAGTTGTTGACCGTGATCCCGGGCACAAAAGCTATACCGCCGAAAAAGAACAACCACAACGCGTAAGCCGCCCATGGGCGGCGGCCTAGTGCCACGAAGGTCAGCCCGTACAGGAACGACAGCGCCAGCGCGATCAGCACAAAGGTGATGGCACCGGCGGCAATCGCTGCGAGAGTCTGCTGCAGCGAAGTGCCGGGCAACCCCGTGTAGTTGACCACGGTATCGCTTCGCTCGCCCAGCGCCATCGGGAGGACCCAGAGGAGCTGGCTCAACGCGCCTCCGGCGCATCCCAGCAGGAGGTCTCGGCCGACGAGCGGATCGGCCAATCGCCCGTCCATGAACCGTGTCCACCCGATCAAAGCCCGCGGGGAGTGGCGCCTCATGAACGGCTCCACCGCGAGGTAGAGGGCCCAAGTGAGACCGCCTACCGCGCCGACGAAAATCAGCATGTACATGAACGCGTTGATGTCGTTGAACGAGAGCGTGTGCTCGCTCAAGAACCACTCCGCCGCCAGCGCAACGCCGATACCGAACCCGAGCCTTCGCGCTCCTCGAGCGTCGCCACGCCCTGACCGGACGTTGCGGCGGGCAACGTACAAAGCCCCGAAGACGACCGTCAGGAACATGAGAAGGACGATCACAATGAGGACGATCGCAACCACGAGGGCAAAACTGAACCCGGAAATCGTTGCCGTCGCTGCGGGTCGAGTGAGGGGATCGTAGGGCGTGAACATACGAACCGATGTCGGCCGACCGCCGAAGGCAGCGGCCTCGATTGTCAGTGTCGCCTCCGGATCTTCGGGGAAGACCCCCTCCCACGCGACTCTCTCGTCGGCGAAGTGATCCGGTAACAGGCGGGGCTCCACCGGCGTAAATTCGGTGATGTCCAGATCCATGAGATCGAAAACAGCCTGCCAATCGGCGCGGGCTTGACTGGTTTCGGCCAATCGATCAGGAACGGCATCCAACCAGAGAAGACGCCCGGACGGGTCGATTTGCAGGGAGATCATCCCCGGCGTTGTGCGCGGCGGATTCGACAGAGACACCGACACGGTCGAGGCGGGGCTCTGCGGCATGTTCGGCACGAGGATATTCGGCGAACCGCGCCTCCAGAAGACGATCGATGCAGGCCGCCCACCGCTTACCGCCTCCCAGCGTTCGGGACTGGCCTCTTCCTGTTTGAGCCAGTTGATATAGCCGAGGTCCCTCGAGAAGGAACCCGCAGAATCGCGATATTCCGTGGAATACCCCAACTCCTCGACGATCTCCTGCGCGCGGGCGTCGAGCAGCGCGGGAGACGTGTCGAAAGGCACCCAACCGACGAGACTGACGCGAGACTGAATCACCCCAACAGCAATGGCGCAGACGAGCGAAAAGACGAGCAGCGGAGCCGCGATCGCGAGCGGCAGGCTCCCCTCCCCTCCCGCCTCGGCCACCATCTCGGGCGACGGTGTCTCGCCGGCCGCCAGGGCAGCCGCAAGGGGGTCGGCTCCGGGCAACCCGGCCGCCACGGCGAGCGCCGAATCGGGCCGCTTCGCGGGATCCTCTTCCATGCAGCGTCGGATCACCCGATCGATTGCCGGGTCGAGCTCACCCGTGCTGGTACGCGACGTCGTCAGTGAGCTCTGATGCTGGCGCGAGAGCTCCTCGAAATCGTCGGCGTCGAAGACCCGCTTGCCGGTGAACAGCTCGTGCAACACCAACCCCATGGCATAGAGGTCGCTCTTGACCGACACCTCCTCGCCGGCAAGCTGTTCGGGCGCCATGTAGATCGGCGTCCCCGCGCGCACTTCTGCAACCGCAGCCAGGCCGAAGTCCGTGAGCTTCACCCGCCCGAGGCCGTCGAGCATTATGTTGGCGGGCTTCAGATCGCGGTGCAGGACGCCCTCGTCGTGGGCGGCAGCGAGCGCGGCGCAGAGCTGGCGGGCGATCTCGACGGCTTTGTCCTCCGGCAGCCGGCCGATGCGCCGCAGCAGAGACGAAAGGTCCTCGCCGTCAACGTACTCCATGGAAACGTAGTGGTGGCCGCCGGCCTCGCCGACGTCGAAGACGCGGCAGACGTTAGGGTGCGAGACCTTCCGCGCCATGCGTACTTCGTCCAGCAGGCTCTCGACCTGACCGTCTTCCGCCGCCGCCTCCCTCGGCAGGAACTTCAGCGCCACCTGCTGGCCGAGCTTGAGGTCGTCGGCCCGGTAGACCTCGCCCATGCCGCCACGGCCGAGCAGACCGACGATGCGGTAACGGTCGGCGACCGTGGTGCCGGGAAGAAACCTGCCGTGCTGGCCGGAGTCGGAAAGCAACATCGCCGACGGTGCCGACGATGCGGGAACCGGCGCCGATTCCGGCATCGCCACGGGGGGTGCTGATACCGCGGCGGCAGGCTCGACCGTCGCGGGAGCGTCTGGGGCGATCGCTGCGGCAGGCTCAACCGACGTGGGAGCGTCCGGGGCAATCGCCCCGACGGGATCAGCCGATGTGGGAGCGTCCGGGGCAATTGCCCCGACGGGATCAAGCGATGTGTGAGCTTCGCTCGCCCCTAGCGCCGGATCAACCGACGTGACGGCCTCGTCGAGGCCCGGCCGCGATCTCACCGGCTCGTCGAGCGGCATCGCGCAGAACGGACAGACGACGCTGCCCTCCGGAGTCTCCTTCGCACATTTTCGGCATTGCATGTCGTCCGTACCTTCTCACATGAGAGCAGGAGGAGAAACGAAACGTCGACGCCGAACGAGCCCCGGTCCCGTTGTCCTTGAAGGATAGTTTGCCGGGGTCGCGCCTTTTCTGCCGTCGAATCTCCAGCGCGGGTCTCACGGAGAGGCCGGTCCCGCGGTGGCGCCCCTCAGCGCGGCTCGAGCCCGAGAAGCACGGCGTCGCAGCTTTCGCTCACGGCGACCTTCGCCAGGAGGTTCTCGCCGCGAGCCTGCTCCAGCTCTCGACCTTCGCCTTCGGAGACGAAGTATTGGGCGATCTGCGGAAAGTCGACAGCGTAACTCGGACGTGCGTTGCCTTCGCCCACCGTCTCCCAGCTGGAGATACGCACCCGCCCGACGATACAGACCTGCCCCGGCCGGGGCTGCGGCCTTTCGAGCCCGACGCCGACGAACTCAGCAGGGCGGTCGGTGGTGAAGGTCACGTAGACGGGCCGGTTCTCATTGTTCGCCCGCTGGGCCATCTCTCCCGTCACGACACCCTGGGCGCGCTTGTAGCCGAGGATGACGTAGTCGCCGCGGAACAGGGCGCGCGGGTCCATCTTCTCGGTCTCGAGATAGGCCACCGTACCGGTACGAGCCACCCACATGGGCGGCAGCACGACCCAGGTCATGGCCATCAGCTGAATGGCGACGGCGATCATCGTCTTGCGGTTCATCGGATCCTCCCGGGAGATCTCACGGCTGCAACCAAGAACGAGGCCACGGGCAGCGCGCTCATGCGGCGATCCGCACCATGATTCGGCGGCGCTGCTTCTCGACGAACACGGACAATGCAATCAGCAGCAGCCCGCCGAGGATGAACGCCAACGAGCGGTCGAGAAGATCGAACGACCAGCCGAAGTACTGGATGATGATGATGAGCGTGGTCGAGACCAGCCCGACATTCACCAACCGTGTGTTACGAGCCTCCATGCCGAGCCAGATGGTCAACAGGGCCATGGCGAAGACGGCGACCACGTAGAGGCCGAAGAACACGTGCACGTCGTTGACTTCGAGTCCGACCCACGTGGTCTCGCCGGCGGGGACGAGCGTCGCCAAAACCAGTGCCAGAACGATCGGCATCACGACGCGGCTCGTGGGCGACTCGACCTTCCCCGCGACCGCCGCCAGACCGACCAGCACGACCGACACGGCGATGACCGCGAGCTGCCGTGGGCTGAAATCGGCGTTGTAGAAAGCCGCGGCAAGATCGGTGTGGATGGTGGTGATAATCAGCGACCCGGCGGTGATGAAGGTTCCCCAGCGAAAGCACGGTGTGCGAGCGAAACGCAGGTCGTCGCGGCGCGCGAGCAGCGTCGAAAGCGCCACCAGAGCCAACCCGAGCACGGGAAACACGGGCCGCAAACCGCCGTCGGCGAAAAGAAACTCCATCTGGTCGTCGAAGAACCAGCCCGAGCCGCCGCCGAACCAGCCCACCGTCAGGATACCCAGCGGCACCGCGACGGCCGCCTGGGCGGTGCTCTGCCGCGCGTACCCCATCGCCAGCGCGCCGATCATCCACGCGAAGGTTCCCTGCCACAGCGTCAGCGAGAGGTTGTAGTTCTGCGCAATGAGAAAGATGTTGGCGCCCAGAACAAGCGTAGATAGCAACCATACGGCTTCGGCCACCAGCGGAAGTCCGCGCCTCTCGGTGAAGACGGCGGCGCCGACGGTGAGCCCGTATCCCGCGAGAAGCAGCAGCGTCCGCTCGAGCGGGCCGAGCCCGTCCCAGTTGCTCGCGACGAAGAGAATCGCCCCAAGGCCGGTGAGCACAGCGCCGATGAAGCCGAAGATCCTGACGGCGCGCGCCGAATCCTGCGGCTTCTGCACTCTCTCGATGCTGGCGGTGAGAATGCCGACTTCGTCGTCGGACAGGAGACCTTCGGTGCGCCAGTGTTCCAGGGCATAGCTGACGGATCGTCTCATTTTTCCTCCTCCTGGTGTCCGATAACTCTTTCGAAGCCGAAGGTAACGCCAACCAAAACCGTCGCCCGACCGTCTAATCTCTGACGGTTGCCCGCCGCGCCCCCGACCCTGGACAACCCCCGGAGCCATGCCGACTCTACACTCGCTCGCCCGCTGCATCTCCCGCTCTCTCGTGCCGTCCATCGCCGCTCCTCGCGACATGCTCGGTTTCGCCGGCGTCATCGCCCTTGTCGCCGCTGCTGCCTGCGGCGGTGCTTCCGGTGAGTCTTCCGCCGCCGCCGAGTGGGTGGCGGAGACCACCACGGAGGGCAACGTGACGACGGTGAAGACGAGCTCCGGGTCGGTGTGGGGCGGCAGCGCAACGCTCGTCGAAGAGGCCTCGATCGGGGTCGAGTCCGGCGAGGACGTCTACATGCTCGGCTCGGTGCGGGCCATCGTCGAGGACGCGGGCGAGATCTTCGTGCTCGACCGTCAGGTGCCCGTTGTGCGCGTCTACGATGCGAACGGTTTACACCTTCGCGATCTCGGCGCCGAGGGCAGCGGCCCCGGCGAGCTTCAGCGGCCCGAAAGCATGGTGTCGGGGGCCGACGGCCGCCTGTTTATTCGCGATCCGCGCAACGGCCGCATCATGATCCTGTCGAAGGAGGGCGAGGAGCTCGGCACGATCCGCATCACCAGCTCGTTCAATACCTCGAATCCGATGGTGATCACCCGCGACGGCACTCTCTACAACTACGAGCTGCTCGACCAGGAAGCCGACGTGACCGACTGGACCATCGGCATGGTCCCGCAGAGCGAGAACGATGACGAAGAGGACGGCGAGCCGATTGTGGCCCCCGACTTCGACTACGAGCCTCCCCAGATCGTCGCCCGGCAGGAGGGGAGCACGTCGGTAAACAACGTTCCCTTCGCGCCCCAGGTGCATTGGACGCTCTCTCCGTCGGGCGCGGTGATCGGCGGCGTGTCCGACGACTACAGCTTCGAGATCCGACACCCGGACGGCCGCATCATTCGTGTGGAAAAGTCCTGGCAACCGGTCCCCGTTGATTCCGACGAGGCCGGCTGGCGCAGGAAGAGCGCCACGGCCAACATGCGCCAGACGCAGCCCGACTGGAGCTGGAACGGCCCCGCCGTCCCCTCGCAGAAACCGGCCTTTTCGCAGCTCGTTGCCGACGTCGACGGACGCATCTGGGTGCGCCGCCCCGGCCCGGGCTACCACGTCGATGAGAACTGCAACGAGGACCCCGAGCCGGAAGACTCGTTTGGAGCACCCTGCTGGCGAGAAACCACCACGTGGGAAGTATTCGACGACGAGGGCCGGTTCCTGGGCGGCGCCGAGCTTCCCGAGGGTCTGCAGGCATCGCCGCAGCCCTATGTCCGCGGCGACCTGTTCATCGCGGTGCACATGGACGACCTCGGAACGGTCACGGTCAAGCGGTACCGCATCGAGCTACCGACCCGCTGACCAGGGCGAGGACATCCGATCGTTCTCCCGCAATCAAGTCCCACGCGATGGGGCCGCCGAGCTGTCAGCGCGACGGCTTGCGAAACTTCAACAGCATGCGATCCAGCGTGTAACGTCCGTCGCCGCCGAAGCTGGCGGAGGTGTGGTCGTCATCCGGATCCGCGAGTATTTCGGAGCTGTCGACGTACTCGAAGCCATAGCTCTCCATCGCCTGGATCACCGCCTGCTCGTTGATCCGATGGGCTTCGGAATCGACACCCTCCGCGTCGGTACGCGCGTCGACGACACCGAAGATGCCGCCCGGCTTCAAGGAGCTGAACGCCGTGCCGAGAATGGGATCGGGCTGCATCCCGTATTGCTCCGCGACGGATGGAATCAGCATGTCGTGGACGTTACGCACGCAGATATAGGCGTCCACCGAGTTGTCGGAAATCTCCTCCATCGACGTGAGCACGTCGACGTTGTCGATGCCCGCCTCGGACAGGCGGGAGTCGAGCCTCTGCTTACCCTCCTCGTTCGTCCCGGCCGCCAGCACGCGGCCCTCCAGCCCGACGACCTTGGCGAGGATGTAGGTGTTGTAGCCGGCCGAAGGAATGATGTCGCCGACCGTCATTCCGGGCTCGATGCCGAGCCAGGCGTACACCTCGAGAGGCTTGGAGCCCGCGTCGCGGGCACGCTCGGCGTCGGTGCGGTGGGGGTCGTCGAGTACTCCCTGCTGCGCTATCGCGACGGAGCCGATGAGAACGAAAAGGCATGCGGCCCCGTATACGGAGGCACCGCGGGTGCGACGGGGGGATGTCGCCTGGGGACGAAGACGTGGCATTGCCAACTCCTGATCCGGGGGGAGCAGATGGGGGTCGAGCGGCACGTCCATTCTAGCGGGGGGCCTCCCCCTTCCGCCATGCGCCCGATCAAACAGCAGGGTACGGGCCCGCTGACCAACGCACAGCAAGCGCGACGGGAAGCCGCCCGGCCGCGACTCCGCGGGCGCGACGGAGCCCGACCGACCGCCGCACGACGGCCGCCGAGCGCGACAAGGAGTGATTACCCGCCGCTCGGCAACCTCAACCAGCCGGGTGGGATTCCCTTGCGGCGGGCCTCACGACGGAGCTCGGGCATGGCGCGTTCGTTGGCATCGATGCGCGCCTCGACCGCCTCGATCTGCCGGCGTGTGTCGGCGGTCGACCGATGGGAGAAGAGAAACGCCCTCTCGACGCGCCGTAGCTGCTTGAGCTCCAGATCGAGGGATACCTTCCGGGCGTCGATCGCGCGAACGCGATCCTGCCAGTACTCCTTGGTCTCCTCGGGGTTCGCCGGGGCGGGCGCGCCAGTGGACGAGGCAGGGGCCGAAAGGCTCGATGTGACCGCGTTCCGAGAGGGCGCCGCCGGCTCCCTCGGAGCGGACGCGTCCGGCCCCGCAAGGTCGTTCTCCTCGATGCGATCGACCTCCGACATCGGCATGGCAACGGGGTGGCCGTACTGGAGAAAGACCACTCGCTCGTCTTCCACGCTCGCCGAAGCGGTATGGATAACGCGCCCGTTTTTCAGATAAATGCTGTCAGCGCCCGCGGCGCCCCACGGCACGACAGCCAGCGACAGCCCGAGAAAGGCCGCAAACAGGCGATGAAAGCGTGCTGAGTGGCTCATCGTGGCTCCTCCTCGCTCCCGGCCTGCCGGCCGAAGAAAAGCGGGTGCTGCAACAGCTTCCGAGACCTCTTGAACCTACCTCCATAGTATCGATTACGGCCCCCCGGATGAACCCGGGGCCCTCGGCGCGGTAAGATGATGGGCTCCTGCCCTCAGAAATCTGTTACGGCAAGGGCGAACATACGGTTGTCGATCGCAACGCCCCCGTGGGCAGCCACACCTCGGAGCTTCGAACCATGAATAAGAAAACGCTGGCACTCGCGCTTCTCGCGCTCGGCACGGTGGCGCTTGCGGGAGCGGCCTGGGTCTCCACGCAGGGCCCACCCGTAGGCGAAGGCAAAGCCGTTCACGTGATGTTCGCCCCCACCTGACCCTGCTGCAAGGTATGGGTCTCATACCTGAGAAAGAGCGGTTACGAGGTCACCACCGAGATCGTCGGTGGCGACGTGATCAATGCCACGCGCCGCGCCAACAACATCGGCCCGGCGCTCACCGGTTGCCACCTCGCCCGGGCCGATGGCTATTTCATCGAAGGTCATGTGCCCGCCGAGGACATCGCCCGCATGCTCGAACAGAAGCCGGCGATCGCGGGGCTTTCCGTACCGGGCATGGTTGCCGGCTCGCCGGGAATGTCGGGCGCGCCCGAGCCCTATCGTGTTCTGGCCTTCGACGAAGACGGCCAGGTGACCGAAGTCTACGCGCGTTACTGATTCGCTTTCGTCGGACCGCCGGTGAAGCCACCGTCACGAACGGTTGGCGACTTGCGGAACGCATCCGCCCGGCGGGTAGCCTGTCGCCTGCTGATCGCGGTGCTCGCCGCCCTCGGCACGTCGAGCGTGGTCGGTGCGCCACCGGCCGGCGCCGGCGTCGAATCGCGGACGCAGCGCCAACGCTTCGAGGCCACGGTTTCACGGGTCCGTGTCGACGTGATCGTGCGCGACGACAACGGCAACTTCATCGACGACCTGTCGGCCGCCGATTTTCGCGTATTCGAAGACGGCGACGAGCAGCAAATCCTGGGCGTACAAATGGTCGATCTGCCGGCCGGCATTCTCGTCGACCGCACACGGCCGGCGGCCGGCTTGCCGGCCACCGCGCTCGTCGCCGATACCGACCCGGCCGCCGGAACGCCGAGCGAACGCAGCAGCGACTTCGGCGCCATGGTGTTCCTGGTCGATTTCCAGAACCTCGACTTCCGCAACAAGCTGCGCTTCACCGAGGCCTGGGAGAACCTCATCGCCCAGACCGACGGCCTGCAGATCCCCCGAGCGGTGTACCTCATCGATCAGGTCGGCCGACTCGAGGAGCTCGCGCCACTGACACAAGACCCCGACATCCTGCTGACGGCGGCGGAAGAGGTCAGCACGCGCTCCAACGTGCGCAGGTCGCTCCGCGACGAGCGTATCGAGGACACCGGCCCGGGAGATGAGCTGTTTCGTCGCTACCGCGACCGCGATCGCGCCCTCTACACCTACGAGCTGCTGACGCAGTTCGCCGAGGGGCTGTCGGCGCGCTCCGGACGAACGGCGCTGGTGTGGGTCTCGACCGGCGTCAGCCTTATGTACGAGGACGCGTACTCTACCGCACCCCCCGCCGCGAGCGGCGCTGGTCGGCTGGGACAGTCGCGCCCGACGTTCGGCGGCTCGCCGAACCCCATGATTCTGGAGCGCCAGAAAGCGTTTCACCGAGCCGCCAACAGCGCCAATGTCAGCGTCTACACGGTCGATCCGACGCCCAAGATCGAGCAGGCGCTGGGCATGGCCGATGCCCGCTACGGCCCCATCGCTGAGGGTGGGCCCACTCCGTTGGCCGGCAATATGCAGATGGGATTCGAGCTCGACGCCATCCGCAACTCGCTGCGCCAGGCATCTGCCGAAACAGGCGGCAAGTCGTTTATCGGATGGGCCGACCTGACGGAGGTGCTCACCGAGATCGAGGCGGACACCGGGCGGTACTACCTGCTCACGTACGCGGCGCCCGAACCGGAGGGCGACGGTGACTACCACGACATCCGCGTCGAGGTCCTGCGCGATGACGTCGACGTACGCGCCCGCGACGGCTATTTCGACTACGACGCGCTCGACCGCCGCAGCCGCTTTGTCAGCGCGGCGCTCTCGTTGCCGGGCACGGTGGCGGACTTGCCCCTGCGCGCTCAGGCGACACGAAGCTGGTCGGCCGACGGCAGCGCGAAGGTCATGCTATCGGTGGCGGTGAACGCGGAGGAGGTCGGGCTCGGGGTCGACGCCGAGGGCGTGTTCGCCGGGCTGGAGATCCACGCCGCGGCACTCGACGATCGCCTGAACCTCAAGGAGGAGCACCACAGCACGCTGCGCAGGCGTCTGCGCCCGGTGGCGTCCGAAGGGGCCTCCGCCGCGGCGGGACTCGCCCGAATCAACAACCTCCCCCCCGGGGAGCTACTGGTGCATCGAGGGGAGTGGACGCTTCCTCCCGGCGAATACGATGTCCGCGTCATGGCGCTCGACGAGACCAGCGGGCGGGTCGGGTCGGCACGCATGACCGTGGATATCCCGGAGTACACCGTTCCTACGTGGCGCACCAGCGACCTTCTGTTGATCGAAACCGACGCCGAGAGCAACCCGCGACCTGTGGTCGACGGCCGCGTGCCCGCCGGTCGGGTCGTGTCCGCTTTTCTCGAGGTCTACAACGGCACGGCGCCGGCTGTCAGTGGCCTTATTCGGGCCGTCGACAGCCCCGCTTCCGCCTTTGCCGGAGGCGCCGACATCTTCTACACGCCGCTGTATCCGGACCCCGACGGCATCCATCGAGGCGTCATCATGTTGCCGCCGCTGGCTCCCGGCATCTACCGGCTGCAACTCCAGGTTACGGACACGCCGGCCGGCGGCGAGACCGCTTTCGACGTGGATATCGAGGTACTGCGGCGCCCCGGTCGCTGATCGCGGGCTCGACGCGACGTCCCCCCGTTTCCGGCCCGAGCCGGGCTGACTTCAATAGGTAACCGCACCGGGTCGCTCGGCGTCTTGCATGCCTCGCCGGATGGGAGGATGATCGCCCTATGAGAGCGTTCCAGAGTGCCTTGTTGTGTCTCTTGTTGGCAGTGATGCCGAGTTGCTCACCGGACGTTCCCGACGCGGAGTCCCCGGCGGCCCACGAGGGGATGCCCGACGCCATGGACATGCCCGACGTCGAAGGCGTCGTCCGGGTGCAGAACCCGGCAGAAGGCCTCTGGGAGCACGCCGACCGACCGCCCATCCGCTTCGAGCCCGATGGAGTGTTCGGCGGCACCGGCTCGCACATCACGAGTATCGCCGGCGCCGTCGTCGACAAGAACGACAGCGTTTACATCTACGACGCTCAGCTCTCCGAGCTCTCGGCCTTCTCCGGCGAGGGAGGGTTGCTCTGGCGCGCGGGCAGTCCCGGGGCGGAAGCCGATCAGTTCCACGGCGTCCGCGGCATCACGTACGACGGCAACGAAACGATCTGGGTCGTCAACCAGGACGGCGCCCGTCTCGACGCCTGGGATCTGACCGGCGAACACGGCGCGTCACTCGACCTCGACGAGCTGGGGGTCGGCAAGAGCTTCATGGGTGGTTTCCTGCCACCCGACCGCATCGCTCTGCTCGCCGACATGGTCTACGCAACGGCGGCGAACGAGTACGTTGTCGTGCGTCTCGGAGACGACCCGGAGATCGAGGCCCGGTTCCGCATCGGCGCCGAGCCGATGACCCCGATTCCACCGGGGGTCGTGATGCAACTCAGCCACTACTTCGAAAACGACAAGATCTACGTCGGCGGCTGGGAGAACTACGCCTTGCGCGAGTACGACAGCACGGGGACCATGCTCCTGCACGTCAGCCGCGAGGTCGACTACCTACGACGACCGGGTTTCGCCGCCCGCGGTGATCGCTACCTCGGCGTTTCTTTCGGTGGCCTCGGTGCGCCCATCATTCTCCAGAGCGGCCACTGGCTCGTGCTCGCCTCATGGCCAACGAACATCGACGACCCCAACACCTTCGCCGAGTTGGCGGCGACCGAGCGGCCGAGCATCGAATGGGCTTCGTCGCTGGATCTCTTCGATCCGGACGGTCGCTTCCTCTACTCGGTGCAGAGTCCGGGAAGGCAAGTTCCCGAGATCGGTCGCCCGTGGGCGGTCGGCCCGACGGGACGCCTCTTCACCGTGAGTGCCGACCCCGTTCCGCACGTGCGACGTTACCGTGTAGTGTTGGAGCCTCCAGCAGGCTCGTAGCCACCGCACAAAACGGAACCGGGCGACACGAAAGATGATCCTCAGCATCTCCGCGCGGGCAGCCGGCTCGGGGGTCCTGTGTTTCGCGGTAGTCGTTGCAGCGTCCGGCGCGGGGGCGGCGCCCGGCGTCGATACGGCGGCGACAGCAGCGATCGCCGCCACTGCCCCGCAATCCGTGATCGCCGCCACCGCCCCGCAATCCGCGATCGCCGGCGACTCCGGCCCTCAGGAATCGGCGACGCGCTGGCTCGGACCCGACCTCGAGCCCCTTCCCCTCACGGAGGACGAGCTTCTCGACGTTCTGCGCAACGGCGAAGTCATCGAGCGGGAGGCGATCAACATCGGTATCAACGGCATCGATCGCCTGGTGCTGGAGAAAGACGGCGTGCGGATCCGCGCCGGGTTTCGCACCGTTGACGTCCGTGACCGTGAGATCCGCGTCGGCGACGAGTTCTATCTCTTGTTCCGGGACAGCTACCTCTTCGAATGCGCCGCCTACGAGCTCGCCCGCTCGCTCGGCATCTCCAACGTCCCACCGACGGTTCTGCGAAGAATCCGTGGCGTCGACGGGAGCGTGCAGCTGTGGGTCGAAGGCCTGTTCGAGGACAGCAACGACGCACGGTCACCGGACTACTTCGGATGGGCGTTACAGCTCTCGACGATGACCTTCTTCGATTCGCTGATCTACAACGTCGATCGCAACCCCGGGAACATCCAGGTCGACCATGACTACAAGCTGTGGATGATCGACCACACGCGGGCCTTCCAGAGCAAGTCCGCGCCCTTCCAGATCGAGCGCGTCAACAACATACGCCGCGACCTCTGGGACCGTCTCCGCGAGCTCGGGGACGAAGACTTCGAGCGCATCTTCAGCGGCCTTCTCGAGCCCGCACAGGTGGGCTTCTTCAAGGATCGCAAAGACGCGCTCGTGAAGCACTTCGAAGCGCTCATCCAGGAACGCGGCGTGGAGGCCGTGATCTTCGAGCCGCGTGGCGCGGATGGCGGGCCTTCCGGGAGGCGCCGGCCGTAGGTACCGGGTCGGCGGTTCGTTGTCGGCTACTGCCCTGACTCATCGTTCACTCGTTTCGTAGGGCGACGACGGGTTCGACGCGACTGGCGCGCACTGCGGGCGCGGCGCAGGCGAGAATTGCTACGGTGGACATCAAGGCTCCGACGCCGACGAAGGTCGGGAGGTCGAGCGGCGGAACCCCGAAGAGAAGGCCGGCCATCAGACGCGCGGCGGCAACCGACCCGGCAAGCCCCAGGGCGATCCCCGCGGCCACCTTGCTCATCGCGCTCGTGACGACCAGCCGCTGCACGGCCAGCGGTTCCGCTCCCAGGGCCATTCGGATGCCGATTTCCCGCAAGCGTACGCCGACGGAATACGAGACGACTCCGTAGATGCCTACCGCGGCGAGACATACCGCAAGCGCCGCGAACAGGCTCAACAAGGCCATCGCGAAGCGCGGCTGCGCGACCGAGCCGTTGATGACCGTATCCATCGAGGCGATGTCTTCGATGGGCTGCTCCGAGCGAAGTTGCCAGATCTCGCTCTGGACGGCACCGATCAGCGTATCCGGGTCGGTATTCGCCCGCACCACGAAGGTCATACCGGTGCGCGAAACCTGCCGATGTGAGACGTACACCACGGGGCCGGGTTCTTCCGAAAGACTCATTTGGCGGACGTCGCCTACCAAACCGACGATCGGGACTTCCTGCTCCCCGAATCGAATCGACCCGCCCACGGGGTCGCCCCCGTCCCAGTAGCGAACGGCAGCCTCGCGGCTCAGGATGACAACGAGAGGCGACTCTCGATCGTCCGAGGCGGCGAAGTCCCGTCCCGAGAGGAGGGGGATTCCCATGGCCTCGAAATAGCCCGAACCGGCGAAGCGCATGTAGGCTTCCGGCGCGTCATCCGCATCGAGCACCTCGCGGCCGACGATGTGGAAGTCGACGTCCTCACCTTGAAACGTGTCGCCCCGCAACGGCAGCGGGCGCACCATTCCGGCGGCCTGAACGCCCGGAATCGTTCGGATGCGCTCGACGGCATCGTGAAGGAAGTCAACGTACCCGTCGGTCCCGCGGGCGGAAACCCGCAGGGTCAGCACATTGGCGGTATCGAATCCCGGGTCGACTTCGAGCAAGGAGTCGTAGGTTCGGATGAGCAAACCCGCGCCGACCGCGAGGACGACCACCAGCGACACCTCGGCAACGACAAGAAAGCCTCGAAGACGACCCGCGCCGCTCGCGCTCCCTCGCCCACCGCTCCGGAGAGTATCGTTGAGCCTCGAAAAGCCCACGCGGGCCGCCGGCACGGCGCCGAACAACAGCCCCGTGACGATGGAAAGCGCGAGGGTAAACCCGAGCACCTGACCATCGAGCCCCACCGCCGAGAGGCGCGGAATCTCCCCCGGCGCCAGACTCACCAGAAAACGCACTCCCGCGACCGCCACGCCGACCCCGACGATTCCGCCCGCAATCGCCAGGACCAGGCTTTCGGCGAGAACCTGCATCAGTAAGCGCGCCCGGCCGGCGCCCAACGCCGCGCGCACGGCGATTTCTCTGCTTCGCGAATCGGTCCTCGCCAGAACCAGGTTGGCTACGTTGGCGCAACCGATGAGCAGCACGAAGCCGACCGCGGCGAACACTGTCAACATGGCAGGCTTCACGTCGCCGACCATTTGCTCGGCCAGAGGCCTGATGGTGGCCGCCGTGAGGCGCTCGTTCGAGTCCGGATACTCCTGCGCCAGTCGTCCCGTGACCGTGATCATCTCCGCGGTCGCCTGCTCCGGCGAGGCGCCGTCGGCAAGTTTCGCAACGACGTTGAGCCAGCGGACCGGGCGGCGGCGCGGAATGCCGGAATCCGGGATCAGAGAGATCGGCACCCACATCTCTACGCTCGCCGTCGGGTATTCGAAATCGGCGGGCATCACGCCCACGACAACGAACGGCTCCCCATTGAGCGTGATGGTGTCGCCGACAATGCCGCCCGCGGCGCCGAACCGACGCGCCCAGGCGCCGTGGCTGAGGACGACGACGCGGTTGTCTCCGTCTCGCTGGTCGGCGTCCGCAAGCGGGCGCCCGACGGCGGCCTCGACGCCGAAAACGTCGAAGAAATCCTCCGTGACGTGCATCGTCTCGACCTCTTCGGGGCCATCTTGCCCGGAGAGCACGAAGCCGCTGAGACGAATCGCCGGGTAACCGGCCACGGCGTCGAAGCTGTTCGCCTGAGCTCGCCAGTCGTCGAGATCGTGCGGTGATGTCGTGCCCATGGCGAGGTCTTCGCTCGGATAGGCGCTCCATAACCGCACCAGGCGATCGGGCTCCGCGTAGGGCAGCGGCTGCAGCAGCACCGCGTTGATGACGCTGAATATCGCGGTGTTGGCGCCGATGCCGAGAGCCAGGGTCAGCACCACGACGACCGTGAAGCCCGGGCGCTTCGCCAGCGCGCGCGCGCTGTAGCGAAGCTCACGCAGAGCGTCGCTCACCCGGCGACCTGGCCGACGGCCCACAAGACCTGCTTGCGGACGTCGGGATCCGAGGCGGCGCCGGACAGCGCAGGAACCGTGGTGGCGGCCTCGGGAGCAACGCCCGCGACCCGCGCCGCAGTGGCCGCGGAAAGGATCGGCACCTTGACGGCTGCATCAGCAAACG
>CAYSHI010000494.1:0-17279 GCA_964430745.1 uncultured Acidobacteriota bacterium
CAGGCGCGGAACTCGTCGGCGTTGCCGGCTACGTAGTAGATGTCGCGTAGCGTCCAACCATTGGCCGTCTGCAAGATGGAGACGTCGACGAGCGTGCCGCCGGTCAGCCCGACGAGCGCGCTGACACCCTCATCGTTGGGCACGATCGTACGGATTTCGACGTCCTCGTACGCGAGCGCCATGTCGCGCATGACGATGTAGACGTCCTGCACGGTGGGTTCGGGGTGGCTCGCCGCCTGGTCCTGAACCCCATAGCCGAGCGCGATCGACGGGCACACGAGGGCCATCACGAGCAGGGCGATCAAAGCTGAGGCGGAGCGTATTTGTCTCACTGGCTCAGGCTACCACAACGGCCATATCTTGCGCTCGGCGAAACTCCCAGATCGCGCGGACCGGGTCGCCGGGCTCACGTGTGCAGCAAACAGTCGTCGAACGGGTCTACTCCCAGATCCCCAGCATCATCCTGACGTCTTCCGTCGCCATGGTGCGGGGGTCCCAGGGGGGGCTCCAGATGAGCTGGATGTCGACGTTTTCGACCTCGTCGAGCTCGAGCACCCGGCCGTGCACGGCGGCCATGATCTGCGGGCCTACGGGGCAGGCGGGGGAGGTGAGGGTCATGTGGACATTCACCTGGCTCTCACCTTCGTCGAACTCCACGTCGTAGATCAGGCCGAGGTCGACGATGGAGATGTTGATCTCCGGGTCGGTCACGGGCTTGATCGCCTCCATCACGTCTTCTTTGCTGGGCATCGCCATCGGATTTTTCTCTCTGATCAGGGTTCTTCGCTGAATGTCGCCGGGCTTGCTGTTGGCTCAGGTTCTCGGTGTCGCGGGACTTCCGGGTGTCTCAGGATTTCTTGGTGATCACTTCGATGTCGCGGTCGCCCTCGACGTCGCCGACGAGCTCGGCGTCGAACTCGGCGAGCGCCTGCTCCAGGGTCATCCAGGCGAGCAGCGCGCACTTGATGCGGACGGGGAAGTTCTTCACTCCCTCGAGCGCCTCGAGATCGCCGGGGTCGAAGCCCTCGGGCCAATCGCCGCCCTGCATCACCGCCTGAAACGTGCTCTTGAGCTCCAGCGCGTCATGCAAGCTGGCGCCTTCGAGCTGCTGCGCGAGCATCGATGCCGAAGCGACCGAGATCGAGCAGCCACTCGGCTCGATATGAACCTTGCGGATGGCGCCGTCGGCGATATCCAGGCTCATGATGAGCTCGTCGCCGCACAGCGGGTTGTACCCCTCTACCTCGACGGCCGACGTTTCAACCGCCTCGGCGCCGTGCGGAGCGCGGTAGTGATCGAGAATGACCTCGCGGTAGAGATCATCGAGCCCCGTCATGCTCATAGTCCGAAGACCTCGCGTGCCGCTACCAGTGAGTCGACGAGCGCGTCGACCTCGTCGCGGCCGTTGTAGATGTAAAAGGAAGCGCGCGCCGTGGCGGAGACGCCCAGGCGGTGCATCAATGGTTTGGCGCAATGGTGCCCCGCGCGAATGGCCACGCCGTGCTGATCGACGATCGTGCCCAGGTCGTGGGGATGGATGTCCTTGTCGACAAAGGAGATCAGCCCGCAGCGGTCGATGGGGTCGGTGGGACCGTAGATCTGGATGAACGGCAGATCGTTGAGGCGTTCCATGGCGTAGGAGACGAGGTACTTCTCGTGCGCCCGGACGTTCTCCATGCCGAGGTCCATCAGGTAGTCGGTGGCCGCGCCCAGGCCCAACACGTCGGCGACGCTCGGCGTACCGGCTTCGAACTTGTGCGGCACAGGCGCCCAGGTGCTGCGCTCGAGCGTGACGTTGCGAATCATCTCGCCGCCGCCGAGGAAGGGGTCCATCTCCTCGAGCAGATCGCGACGACCCCACAGCACGCCGATGCCGAGAGGGCCGAGGGCCTTGTGCGGCGAGTAGGCGTAGAAATCACAGTCGAGCATCTCGACGTTTACCGGCCCGTGCGGTGCGCCCTGAGCGCCGTCGACCAGCACGAGAGCGCCCACGGCGCGGGCCGCGCAGGCGATCGTGCGTACCGAGTGGATGGTGCCGAGCGCGTTGGAAACGTGCCCCAGCGCCACCAGGCGGGTCTTGTCGTTGATGTACTCGTCGAGGTGATCGGTCTGCAGATGACCGTCCTCTGTGATGTCGATGAAGCGCAGCTTGCAACCGACTTCCGCGGCCATGAGCTGCCAAGGCACCAGGTTGCTGTGGTGCTCCATTACCGTGAGGACGACCTCGTCATCCGGCCCCAGGTTCTTACGTCCCCAGGCGTGTGCAACGAGATTGATCGACTCCGTCGTGTTTCGCGTGAAGATGATGCTGTTCGGGTCGTCGCCGTTGATGAAACGGCAGACCTTATGGCGGACCTCTTCGAACTGCTCGGTCGCCTCTTGGGCGAGGCTGTGGACGCCGCGGTGAACATTGGCGTTCGTGTGGCTGTAGTAGTGGGTGATCGCATCGATAACCGCCTGCGGTGTCTGGCTGGTGGCCGCGTTGTCGAGGTAGACGAGCTTCTTGCCGTGGACGCGGCGCTCGAGGATGGGAAAGTCCTGTCGGATGCGCTCGACATCCAGGGGGGTCGTCAGCGTGTCTGTTTCGACAGGATTCATGAGCAGCTCTCCTACCAGCTGTCGTCGCTGGCGCCGGTGTCCTTGACGGCGACGTGGATGCGGCCGTCCTTCTCCATCACCGGGTAGGTCTCGATCGGTGCGATCGCCGGCATCGCCACCACACCCCCTGTGCGCACGTCGAACTTGGCCCCGTGACGTGGGCAAATGATGGCGTACTCGTCGAGCTCGCCGTCGCCAAGGGGCCCGTCGTCGTGGGAGCAGAGGTCCTGTACGGCGTAGAGCTGCCCGACGGCGCGCGCCACCGCGATGCGGTGCGCATCGACGGTGAAGGTCTTGACCTCACCGTCGGCGACGTCGTCGACGGCTGCCACGTCGACCCACTTTCTGTCCGTTGCTGTCTTGGTCATGGTCTTACCTTGTCTGCAGCTTGCCGCGAACGTAATCCCACAGCCTGGCGTGCATGGCCTCGTCATCGATGCGGTCGAGCACCGGGGCGAAGAAGCCTTCGACGATGGCGCGCTCCGCCTCATGCCGGGCCAGGCCGCGGGTCATGAGGTAGAACACCTGATCTTCGTCGATCGGCCCCACCGTTGCGCCGTGCGTGCAGCGCACATCCTCGTTGAGGATTTCGAGCTCGGGGATCGACTCGGCGCGGCAGGCACTGTCGAGCAGCAGGTTGCGATTCTCCTGATACGCCTCGCTGTTGGCCGCTTCGATATCAATGCGGATCAAGCCGGTGTACGCCGAGCGGGCCTCGTCCTCGAGCACCACCTTGAAGTCCAGGTCAGAGTACGTGTTGCCGTGCACGTGCACGTGCTCGGTGTGGTTGTCGAAGTGCTGGCTGGCGTCGCCGAACAGTACGCCGATCATCTCGGAGTAGGCGTTGGCGCCGCGCAGCTCGGTGCGGATGTCGGCCTTGTTGTACAGGCCGCCCAGCGCGATACCGACGCTCACCGCCTGGCCGTCGCGATCGACGTGGATGTTCTGGGTCTAGTGCGAGCGGGTCCGCGTGCCCCAGTTCTGTACGTTGACGTACTGCAGTCGGGCGTTCTTGCCCACGCTGCCCTCGGTGACGGCGTGGGCGATGACGCGTGGTGAAGCGCCGTTGCCACTCGCCTCGGGCGCGCTGCCGTACTCGTCGATGAGCACCGCCGACGCGCCTTCTTCGAGCACCACGAGCGTGCGCGGAAAAGCGGCGGCCAGATCCTGGCTGCTCTGATAGAGCGTGTGGATCGGTGTGCTCACCTCGACGCCCTTGGGCACGTACAGAAACACGCCGCCGGAAAACATCGCCGCATTGAGCGCCGCGAACTTGCCGCTCTCGATCGGTACCTGGCTGCCGAGATGCTTCTCGACGAGCTCGGGGTAGAGGCGCACGGCGCTGGCAAGGTCACACAGGATCACCCCGGCGTCCTGCCACTGCTGCTCGAGCGCGAAGGTCGGCGCCTGCGCGTCCTGCTGTATCAGCAGGCCGGCGAGCCGCTCGTCGCCGCCCGCGAACTTGTCCGACAGCGCAACGGCGGCGCTCGGATCTACCGCGCGGCCTTCGGTGCCGTCGGGCAGCAGCGGGTGGACCTTATCGATGAGGAACTTCTCGGGCTCCGAGTAGCGCCACAGATGCGCGACGCGGTCGGGCAGGGGAGCTTCTTCGAAGCTTTCCCAGGCCGCCACGCGAAAGCGCTCCAGCCAGTCGGGCTCCTTGCCCACCTGGGCGATGGCACGGGCCGTATCGGCCCCCATTGTCAACGTGCTCATTAGCCCACCGATCCTTCCATCTCGAGCTGGATGAGGCGGTTGAGCTCGACGGCATACTCCATCGGCAGCTCCTTGACGAACGGCTCGATAAAGCCGTTGACCACCATCACCAGTGCTTCTTCTTCGCTCAGGCCGCGGCTCATCAGGTAGAAAAGCTGCTCGTCGCCCACCTTCGAAACCCGCGCCTCATGCTCCACCTGCACCTGGCTCTCGCCGATCTCCATGGTCGGATACGTGTCCGAACGGGAGTTCTCGTCCATCAGCAGGGCATCGCACTCGACGTGCACCTTGGAGCCGACGGCGTCGGGGTAGACCTTGACCATGCCACGGTAGCTGGCGCGGCCGCCGCCCTTGGAGATCGACTTCGAGGTGATGCGCGAAGTCGTGTTCGGCGCGGCGTGGTAGATCTTGGCGCCGGCGTCCTGATGCTGCCCTTCTCCGGCGAGGGCGATCGACAGGATCTCGCCGTGGGCTTTCTCGCCCACCAGGTAGACGCACGGGAACTTCATGGTGAGCTTGGAGCCGAGATTGCCGTCGACCCACTCGACCGTGGCGTTTTCGTGTGCCACGGCGCGCTTGGTCACCAGGTTGTAGACGTTCTTCGACCAGTTCTGGATGGTCGTGTAGCGCAGGTGCGAGTCCTTCTTGGCCAGCAGTTCGACCACCGCGGAGTGCAACGAGTCGGCGGCGTACGTCGGCGCCGTACAACCCTCGATGTAGTGAACCCGCGAGCCTTCGTCGCAGATGATCAGCGTGCGCTCGAACTGGCCCATGTTCTCCGAGTTGATACGGAAGTAGGCCTGCAGCGGGATGTCGACTTCGAGGCCCTTGGGCACGTAAACGAACGAGCCGCCCGACCAAACCGCCGAGTTGAGCGCCGCAAACTTGTTGTCGGCCACCGGGATGATGCTGGCGAAATGCTCGTGCACGATGTCTTCGTACTCGCGCAATCCCGAGTCCATGTCCAGGAAGATGACACCCTGCTTGGTGAGCGCTTCCTGCATGGAGTGATAGACGACTTCGGATTCGTACTGCGCCGACACGCCGGCGAGGAACTTGCGTTCGGCCTCGGGGATGCCGAGCCGATCAAAGGTGTTCTTGATGTCGTCGGGCACGTCGTCCCAGCTGCGGCCCTGTTCCTCCACGGGCTTCAGGTAGTAGTAGATGTCCTCGAAGTTGATCGAGTTCAGCAGGTCTACGCTGCCCCAGTTGGGCATCGGCTTGGAGAAGAAGACATCGAGGGCTTCGTGGCGAAATTCCCGCATCCACTTGGGCTCGTTCTTCTTCTCTGAGATCTGCCGCACGACGTTGTGAGAAAGGCCCCGCTCAACCTTGAAAACGGGTTTTTCCTCGTCGTGGAAGCCGTACTTGTAGTCGTCGTTGAGGTCCAGCTCAGCGCGCTGTGCGTCGGTCTCGGGTGCCATCGGATCTCCTAAGCCTGCGCCGCTTCGGCGCTGGCTGCGTCGGTGTCCTGGAAGAGCTCCTGCTCGATCCACTCGTAGCCGCTCTCTTCGAGGGCTTCGGCGAGCTCGATGCCGCCGGTGCGGACGATCTTGCCGTCCATCATCACGTGCACCACGTCGGGCTTCACGTAGTTGAGCATGCGCTGGTAGTGGGTGATCAGCAGCATCGAGCGGTTCTCGGCGCGCATCGCGTTGACGCCTTCGGAAACCGTCTTCAAGGCATCGATGTCGAGGCCGGAGTCGGTTTCGTCGAGGATGCAGAAGCTGGGCTCGAGCATGAACATCTGCAGGATCTCGAGGCGCTTCTTCTCACCGCCCGAGAAACCGTCGTTAACGTAACGGGTGGCGAACGAGGAGTCGACGCCGAGAAGCTCCATGGCCTTGTTGAGGTTGCCGCGGAACTCGCGCACCGCCACCTCGCCGCCCTCGGCGCGGGCCTTCAGCGCCGAGTGCAGGAACTTGGCCACCGTGACGCCGGGGATCGCCATGGGGTATTGGAAGCAAAGGAACATGCCCATGCGGGCGCGCTCGTCGGTGTCGAGCGCGAGCACGTCTTCGCCCTTGTACGTCACCGAGCCGTCGAGCACTTCGTAGGCCGGGTGCCCCATCAGGACGTTGGCCATGGTGCTTTTGCCCGAGCCGTTGCGGCCCATGATGGCGTGAATCTCGCCCTCGTTGATGGTGAGGTCGACACCCCGCAGGATCTCGTTGCCGTCGATGGCAACCTTCAGGTTCTTGACCTCTAGGAGAGGCTGGCCGTTTTCGCTCATCGTGCTTTCTGCTCCTGATCGGATTGGCTATGCGGTATCGCTGATATGAAAAAGTCGTTCTCGAGGTGTCCCCACGCCCGACTGGCTGTTGAGCTCCTTCAAGACCTCTGATTCCTCACACATGACGTCCATCAAGGAGATCGCCTCGAGCGTCTTGGTGACCATGCCGGAGAGCGTCCACCAGACCGGCCGCAGGGCGCAGGAGGTGGTGTGTACGCAGCTTTCCTCCGCGCCGGTGAAGCGGTTGCAGTACTCGACGTCGAAGAGGTCGGTTGAAAACACCCGCAGGATATCTGCGAGGCTGATTTCCTCGGGTGCTCGGGCAAGAACGAAGCCGCCGTTGCGTCCGCGGATGCTCTCGACGAGCTCAGCCTGACGCAGCAGGTTGAGAAGCTTGCCGGCGTACTCGGTCGAGAGTCCTTCGTTTTCCGCCACGGAGGCCACCGACACGGGTTCGTCCGTCCGGGCGAGCGCGAGTTGCAACATGCACCGGAGCCCGTACTCTTCCATGGACGTGACCTTCATGCGATAACCTCGAATCGGCGTGGGGTTGCGGTTCTTCGACGCTGTGGAAACGTCTCCGCGAAGCGTTGATACAGCTCAATTCTATGAAAACCTGAAAGATTAGTCAACTTTACGAGGAGGGCATTTCAACATGAGCGGATTCGGGACGTATCGACCAGGTTGTAAGGCGCCTGCGTTGGTTTGCGGGTTGCTCGTCGCGGGGTCTGTCGCCGGGGCATTCGCGGTTGCGGCCGGGCCGGCGCGAGCCGGTGAAGAACCGCTCGCCGCGAGGACGCCGGCCGCCAACAATGCCGCGCCCGCGGAGCAGTTTCCGACAGAAGAAGAGCAGGTCCTCGCCGCCGTCCAGGCCTTCTTCGATGGCCTCGCCACCGGCACCGAGGCGTTGAACGCGACGCTCATCGAGCAAGGTCCGGTCACCCGGATCCGCGAGCGCGAAGGAGTCGTCGAATGGACGATTCAGACCTTCGCCCAGATGAGCGCCGCCACGGCGGGGGACGAAACCCGCATGCTCGAAAGGATGTGGGACGCCACGGTGCTCGTGCACGGACCGCTTGCGCAGGTGTGGACCCCGTACGATTTCCACGCCGACGGCGAGTTCAGCCACTGCGGCGTCGACGCATTCACGCTCATCAAGACGGCACAGGGTTGGAAGGTGTCCGGCGTGGCCTACACCGTCGAGCCGACGGGATGTGAGCCAAGCCCCCTGGGGCCGCCGCGGTAGGTCACGACATTCGGCGACGTGTCAACGATGGGCGCCGGGCTCGCGGGTTCTTCGGCGTCAGTACTTCTTGGACCAGGGATACTTCTCGCTCTTGCGGGTCTCGTCCTTGTAGTGCGCGACGGGCTTGACGTAGCCGAACTCCTTGGGAAACGAGAGCTCGTAGGTCTCCGGGTTGACGCCGTCCTCGAGGAAAAGCGTCTTGGTCTGCCAGGCCGCGCGCGTCATCAGGAGGCCGGCTCTCTGCGGGTTGTTTTCCGGCGCGCGCGTGCACACCAGCGGGCCGTTCAACACCCCGGCGGGCTCCAGGTAGTACTCGAACTCGGTGTCGCGCCACTCGTCCGCATCGACCGAGTCGTAGAAGGTGTCGAGTCCGATGGCGATGGCCCTGCACGTTTCGGGGTCCGGCACGGGGGCGGGCGCTACTTCGGGCTCGGCAGCCTCCGCCTTGGCGGCGGGCTTCTCCGCGGCCGGCGTTTCGGGCGTGATCTCTTCGGGCGTCTCGGTGGCGCTGGTGCCAGCTTTCTCAGCCATGATTCAGGTCTCGCGGATTCTTCAAAATCGGACGGGCGCGAAGGGTTCGGTTTGTCCTTCTGAGAGGCGTCTCGGCCCGGTAGCATAGCATTTGGGGAATATCCTTGCGGGTAGCGGGGGGATGAGCCCCCGCCGCTGTTTGACACCGCGACGTCAAGGCACCAACATCGGGCGGTGCTCGGCGGCGGAGTATCGTACACTCAGCCCCCGACGCCCGCGGGAACTCTTTGTTTCAAGACTTCGAGATTTTTCATGACCGTCGATTCGGACATCGCCTGGGACATCGATTACGGCTGCTATACCGACGTGGGTCGCGTCCGCAAACGCAACGAAGATGCCGCCAAGGTCAGTCCCGACATCTTCCTTTACGCGGTTGCGGACGGAATGGGTGGCCACCGGGCGGGCGACCGAGCGAGCCGCATCGCCGTGCAGACGCTGCACGACTATCTGTCGGAAGGCGACGACGCTTCCGGGACCGCATCCGAAGACACGGTGCGCGCCGCATTTCAGGCTGCCAACCGCAACATCATCAACGATGCCAGCAACCGCCCCGATCGCATGGGGATGGGTACGACATTGACGGCCCTGATCGTCAAAGACGGCAACTACCTGATCGGGCATGTCGGTGATTCGCGCGCCCTGCGCGTACGCAACGGCGCCATCGAGCAACTCACCGACGACCATTCGATCGTCGCCGCTCAGGTTCGCGAAGGCGGCATGACCGAAGAAGAGGCACAGAATCACCCCATGCGTCACGTGCTCAGCCGTTGCATGGGGTGCGAGCCCGATCCCGAAGTAGACGTGCTCAGTGGCGACGTTCAGGATGGCGACATCTTCGTGCTCGGCTCCGACGGGCTCACCGGTGCCATGGCGGCCGAGCTGATGGGCGAGACCGTCAACGCCGCCGCCGACGCCGCGGCCGCAAGCAAAGATCTCGTCGAACTGGCGCGCGACCGCGACGGCAGCGACAACATCACGGCTGTGGTGGTGCGCTGCAAGGTGAATCCCGCGGGCAACTAACCTCGTCCCCATCCCGGATCCATGAGCTTGCCGGAAAAATTCGGCCGCTATCAGGTCCTGGACCTCCTCGGCCAGGGCGCCATGGGGTTGGTATACCGGGCCGTCGATCCGGTCATCGAGCGCGGCGTCGCCGTGAAGGTGATCCAGGCGACCCCGGGCATCGCCGAAGCCGACCTCGAACGCATGCGGGCCCGATTCGAGCAGGAGTTCCGCTCGGCCGGCGCGCTTTCGCACGCCAACATCGTCACCGTTTTCGACGTCGGGCAGGAGGGCGACCTCTACTACATCGCCATGGAGTACGTCGAAGGGCGCGGCCTCGACAGAGTGCTGGCTGATCGTGGCGTGCTCGGTTTCTCCGAGGTCGCGGAGCTGGCCCGAGAGCTTGCGAGCGCCCTCGACTACGCCCATGCGCAGGGAGTCGTGCACCGAGACATCAAGCCGGCGAACGTGCTCCTCGACGTCGAGGGGCGCGCCAAGATAACGGACTTCGGCCTTGCCAAGCTCGAGGCGACGACCCTGACGCGGACGGGCGCCCTGGTCGGCACGCCCGCGTACATGTCGCCGGAGCAAGTCGCGGGCCAGGCGATCACGGGCAAGACCGACCAGTTCTCCCTCGCCATCCTGCTGTACCAGGCGCTCACGGGCGAGCGTCCCTTCACCGGCGACAACCCGTCGACGATCATGTACCGGATCGCCCACGAGGAGCCGCTGCCGGCGCGTCAGCTCAACAAGTCGCTGCCGGACGCCGTCGATCACGTGCTCTTGCGCGCGCTGCAGAAAGACGTCGCTGAGCGGTTTCCCTCGTGCACGGAGATGGCCGATGGTTTGCGACAAGCCCTCGGCGGCGCTCCCCTCGAGACCCTCGCGACACCGGCGGCCGCCGGCCCGCCCGTCGAGGCGGCTACGATTCCCGAAGGAGCTCCCGCCGCGACCGCTCCCATCGCGACCTCTCCCATCGCGACCGCTCCCGCTGCGACTGCTCCCGCTTCTTCCGCTGCCGATGCGGCGGCGCCGCCCGCAACGGTTTCGATCGTGCAAGAGGCGACGCCACGTTGGCTGCTGGCTCTGGGCATCGTGCTCCCCAGCATCGCGCTGCTGGCGATGGTCGCGTGGTTTGTCTTCGTCGGCATGAGCGGCGACGTTCCCCGCCGCGACCCGGGCAGTGAGCAGTCCCCGGCGGGCGCGGCCCCCGAGGAAACCCTGTCGACGCCGGCCGGGTCTCCCGGCGCGGCCGGCACCGAGACCGATTCGGACGAGCAGCCAAGCGGTGAAGGCACCGGAAATTCGACGAACGCGGAGCCCGGCGCGGCCACGGGCGAGCCGGCCGAAGCCCAGGCGGTGTCGCCGCCGGCCCCGGCGGACGCGGAAACACGCGCCGGCCGCTCGGGTCGCGCAGGCGACCGGGTCGAGCCGCTGGTGGGAATCCCACCGCAGATTCAGGCGCTGATCGCCTCGGGAGAGGTGCGGAGTGGACGTCTGGTCGTCGACTCCCCGATCCCGGTTGCGTTGCGGATCGTCCCGGCCAACCGCTTTCAGGCCCTGAGCCAGCAGCTTCGCGAACGGCTGCAGAACGCCACCGCGGAGGAACGCCGCCGGCTGATGGCCGGGTTCCTGATCGCGCAGGATACGTCTCACGATCTGCAGCTTCCGGCCGGAAACTGGCGTGTCGTGATGCTTTCACCGCAGGTGTTCTTCTATCACGAGGAGCAGGTAGCGCTTCGCCCGGGGCGAACGTTCAACCTGGGGGAGCGTGTACCATCCCAACTCGCGCGCGTGCGCATCACGTCCGAGCCGGCCGGAGCGCGCGTAAGGGTCGGCAACCTACCCGCCGTGGCGACCCCGTTTGATGGACTCGTCGTCGTGGGGGATCATCGCTTCGAGTTCATCTGGGGCGACGTTCGTACGTTCGTTCCTCAAACCATCGACCGAGACGGCCAGCAGGTTGTTGGCCGACGGCAACAACGACGGCCCTGAACGTGGTCACATCCAAGTCACCCTCGCTGATACTCCTGCTCGCCTGTGTGCTCGCCTCGGTTGCGCCGACGATGGCGCCGGCGGCGTCGGTGCAAGATCCGGACCCGCAGCAGCGCTACAACGCGGCGGAATCGGCGTTCGCCGCGGGTGAGCCCGATCGCGCGGTGGCGTTGTTCGACGCGCTCGCGGCGGATTTTCCGCGCTCTCGCCATCCGTCGTCGCCGTGGCGCGCCACGGCGAAGGTTCGCGCCGGTGAGATCGACCTGGCTCTCGGCCGCGGTCAGGCGGCGGCGGCGCGATTCGTCGATGTCGTCGAGGCCGAGGAGGCCTCGATCTGGACGGCGCGCGCCTCGCTCGGACTCGCGGCGACGCTGGTGCTCGATCGCGAGTGGGCGGCCGCCGCTACCCTGCTCCAACAGATCGTCGACGCCGATCGAGCGGACGAGCCGGGAGCGGACCCGATCGCCGCGGCTCGCGCGTCCGCCCGGCTGACGCTGCTGCATCGCCTCTGGCTACGCCCTGCGGCAGGCGAGCAGCCGTGGCAACGTGCCGGGCGGTTTGTCGCTGGAACGACCTTCGATCGCCCCATCGGCGTCGCTGCCGGCGAAGATGGCGTGCTGATAACCGATGAGGGGATCGACACCGCCGTCTTCGTCGATTCGCAGGGCAACGCGGCGACGTTCAGCGTTGCGGACCCGCACCGGCCCTGGTGGAGCGCCCGCGGCGACGCCTACGTGGCCGCGAGGTCGGTCGTGAGCGCGCCGTTGCGCATGGAAACCGTTGCCTTTGCCGCTTCCGACGGTTCGCGTCAGCGCACGGTGGGCGATATTCGGGCCGGGGCCCGCACCGCGGCCGGTGTGTGGTTGCTCCTGGACAACGACTCGCGCAGCGTGATGAGGTTCGGCGCCGATAGCGTCTTCGAGCGAGTGCTGGATCTGGGCCCCGACTCTCGGCCCGTCGACCTGGCCATCGGGCCGCGCGGCCGCATCTTCGTCCTCGAGGAGCGGCGGCGGGAGGTGGTCGTTCTCGATGCCGACGGCAATCTCAGCGGCGGCTTCGCCGTCGAAGGATGGCGCCGGCCGCAGGCGGTGGCGACCGATGCTCTCGGCCATGTTTACGTGCTCGATCGTGACCTCGGCCGCATCGACGTTTTCGATCCCGACGGCGGCATCCTGTGGACCCTCGGGCCGACCTTGCCCGGCGGCGTCGAGCTCGATGACCCGCGTGACATCGCCGTCGACGCCACCGGACGCATCCTGGTGGCCGATCGGGGTTTGTCGGCAGTGGTGGTGATCGAATGAGACAGCTTCCACGCATCCGAGCTCGCCTCCTCGTCAGCGCCGCGATCGTTGCTGTTGCACTGATGTCGGCGTTACCGGCCGCGGCACAAGTCACCGAGCGGCTGCGTTCGACGTTCGCGCGCGCCGAGACGAATTTCCGCACCGCCGAACCGGACCTCGCCATCCAGCCGCTCACCGTCGTCATCGACGCCCTGCTGCCCGACGCCCAGGCCGGATCGCTCGACAACGAGGCGCGAGCGCTGCTGATTCGCAGTCTCGCCTACCGCGCCGATGCGCGTCTGTTTACCGGGGAACGGAGTGTTGCGGACGAGGACCTGGAGTTGCTGCTGAGCCTCTACCCGCGCGTTTCCATCGACGGTTTCGGACTCTCCGAAGGTGCGCTCGACCGCTTCGATCGGGCGCAATCGCGACTGCTCGGCACGTTGACCTTCGCACCCGCGCCGTTCAACGCGCGGCTTCGTGTCGACGGTGAGGACCTGCCGCCCGACACGACGAGTTATCGGGTGCTCGCCGGCACTCACTACGTCGAGGCTTTCCTTCCGGGATTCACACGGCACGCAGAAGAAGTGGAGGTGCGTGCCGACCGCAGCACGGAGGTGAGCTTCCTGCTCGACCGCGTCTCGGCTGTGGTGAAGTTGATGACGCGACCGGCGGGAGCCACGATCGTCGTCGATGGCAATGTCGTCGGCCGGACTTCGGGCACGGCGCCGCGCGACTGGTCTCCCATCGGCGATCAGGCGCGCTACCCGCGAAACGAGTTTTCCGGCGAGATGGAAATCGAGGGCCTGATGCCGGGCCAACACGAGGTCGAAGTGCTGTTGGACGGATATCGTCCATTTAGCGCCCCGCTCTCGATCCCGGACCTGGCCGACTACCAGGTGGGCGCCATCGTGCTCGCTCAAAACGTCGGCATGGTGTTGCTGCGCGACCTGCCGCCGGATGCCGACGTGTGGGTCGACGGCCGTCGCACTCAGCCCGAGCCGCCTTCGCGCAGCGACGAAGAGGCAGAGCTGGTGTCGACCGCATATCGTCTGTCGCTCGCTCCGGGTGAGTACCGCATCACCGTCAGTCAGGCGGACGCCGGTGTTTTCGAGGAGTTGGTGACCGTCTCCGATCGGCGCAACCAGGCGTTGAGCGTTACGCTGCGGCCCGGGTTGACGTTCCTCGGAGTCGCCGGCACCGACAGGCTCGGGGCCGAGTCGCTGGATTCGTCGCTGCGAGGGGCCTTCGGGACCCTCGATTACTGGGCCTTTCTCGATCGAGCCGAAGAGGCTCAGCGTGTTCTCGAGCGCGCCGGCGCGACGGCGGACAATTTGCGCGTCGCGGCGGCGGAGGGTGCCGGTAGCGAGACCGCGGTCGACTGGTCGCGGGTGCAAGCAACGACGAGCCGTGAGCTACCCGGATCGGTCTTCATGCTCGGCGTGCTCGACGAGGGCGAGTTGGCGGCGCAAGCCGACCTCTGGATATGGCCGGCGGCGCCGGGCCCGGCAAACGCCGAGCGACTGCGCGTGTCCCTGGCCGATCTCGAAGGTCTGGAATCGATCGCCCGCCGGATGTCCGACGCGATGAGCTTCGAGCGTCCGTGGAGCGGGCTCGAGCTCATCGACAGCGAGATTGCCATCGGCCCGGTGGTTGTGGGCGCGGCGCCCGGCAGCCCCGCGGAGGCGGCCGGCGTCATGACCGGCGAACGGCTCGTGAGCGTCGCGGGAAACGGCGTGGCGACGAGCGAAAACGCCCGCCGCTGGTTGGAGACTTTCAGTCCCGGTTCCATGGTTTCGCTCGGCCTCACGGGTGCCGCGGGTGATCGAACGGTGGAGGTGCGCATGGCCTCGACACCGACGGTGGTGAGTCCGGCGGATCCGGAGAGGCTCTATGCGGTGGTGTGGGGCATGGCGGCCGCCGCCGTCGGACGCCTCGACGCTTCGACACCTTCCTGGGTCGCGTCGCTCAACCAGGCCTCGGTGCTGCTGCAGGCCCGCGAGTGGACGGCGGTCGCCGATCTCTTGTCGGGTGTTCAGGCGCCGACGGGCCCCGGCGTGGGGCAGGGAATGGTGCAGTACTGGCTCGGCGTGGCACTTGCCGAGAGCGGCGACGTCGAGGGAGCGCGCGCGGCCTTCGAGCAAGTGCGCGACAACCCCGAGGCCCGCTACCTGAACAACGACGGCCCCTTTCTCGCCCCGATGGCGCGAGCCCGGATTGCCGGACTCGACGCCGGGCAGCGTCCCTAGCCGCGATGCGCCCTGTGCTCGCCGCCTGTCGGTGGCACGCCTCCTCTCGGTGGCGCGCCGCCTCGCCGCGGGGCGGTGACTTCTCGTGGGTGCGACGATGACGGTGCTTCGCTACCTCGGGCCGGGGGCGTTGCGCGATGCGTTGCCGATGAGCGCCGCCATCGATGCGATCGAAGCGATCATGCGCGCTGCCTCGGCGGGCGACGCGAGCGCGCCGGCGCGCACCGTGCAGTCGATTCCTCGTAGTGGCCGCGAAGATTGTGTCTTCCTCGTCATGCCCGGAACGTGGAGAGAGCGTGGCGCGGCCGCGGCCAAGGTGATCTCCAACGTTCCCGACAATCCCGCCGCGGGTCGCGCCACGGTGCAGGGCGTCGCCGTGCTGCTCGATGCCGACACCGGCTCGCCGCGGCTGATTGTCGACGCCTCTACGCTGACGACCATCCGCACGGGCGCCGTCGTCGGCCTCGCCACGCGCTTGCTGGCGCCGCCGACGTGCGAGGTGCTCGGCGTTATCGGCACCGGCGGGGTCGCCGCCGGCCTCGTGGCCGGAGTGGCCGAGGCTCGGGATATCACCAGGGTGCTGGTCAACGACGTCCGCGCCGACGTCGCCCGGGGCTTCGCCGAGCGCATCCCCTTCGACGCCGAGGTCGTCGCCGACAACGACGAGATCGCCGCCCGATCGAACATCCTCATCACCGCCACCTCCGCGACGACTCCGCTCATTTCGCCCGGCGTGGTCCGCCCCGGCACCCACATCAACGCCGTGGGCAATTTCTCCGCCACCGGGCGTGAGATCGACGGCGCCACGGTGGCGGCTGCGAGCCGCTACGTCGACGACATCGACAACGCCATGGAGGAGGCCGGTGAGCTCATCCTGGCGGCCGACGAGGGACTGATTCCGGCCGGCATCGAAGGCGTCACCGGTGACCTGCAAGGCCTCGTTCGCGGCATCGTCCCGGCGCGCACGCGCGACGACGAGATCACCCTCTTCAAGACCGTCGGCACGGCGCTGTCGGATGTCGCCGGCCTGGCCGCGGCGGCCGCCGCCGCGGAAGAGCGCGACCTGGGCATTCGCCTCGGACCGTAGCCCCGTAGCCGCGAACCTCGCGCCGCGAGTCCTACGTTTCCGGATCCCGTGCGATTCTCCGCACTCTCGCCGAAACTTGTCGCCTCGAAGCTCCGTAGATAACATGTGCAAGAATCACATGTGCAACCCGGAGAGGTTTGATGGGTAGGCGTTCGAGCGTCGATACGGGGTCCCCGCTCACCCCGCTGATGTTTCAAATCCTCGTCGCCCTGAGCGAGGGCGATCGCCATGGCTACGGCATCCTGCAGGAGATCGAGGAGCGCACAGACGGCGCGTTCCGGATCGGTGCGGGGACGCTCTACCGCTCCATCAAGCAGCTCGTAGGGGCCGGATTGATGACCGAGGTGGAGGGCGATGGCGGTCACAGTCAGAGGCGTACCTACCGGCTGACGGACGCCGGCAGAGAGAGGGCCGCGGCCGATGCACGGGTCTTTCAACAGATCGCCGCGTGGGCCGAAGAGGCCGCGCTCGGCGAGACGAAGGCGGGCTCGTGATCCGCGTCGCACAGATCCTGTTGCGCTTCTACCCGTCCGGATTTCGCGCCCGTTACGAAGCCGAGGTGATCTCGCTGCTGCGCGATCAGGCGGAGGACGTGCGTCGGCGCGAGGGTTGGTTCGCGCTCCTGCGCATGTGGTTGTTCCAGGTCGCGGACCTGCTGCGGGCAGGGCGTGCGGAGCGCCGGGGCGAGCCTGCGCGAGGTGCTCCGGGAGGTGCTCCGGAGCCGGAGCCGCGCTACTCGGGCTCGAGGCGACGCCCGGAAGGCCTCGGGCGCGACCTGCGTCATGCCGTGCGGATGATGATGCGCGAACCCGGCATGACGATCGTGGCTGTCCTCACGCTGGCGTTGGGGATCGGAGCCACCGCGGCGATCTTCACGGTGATCGACGGTGTGTTGCTGGCACCGCTGCCGTACCCGGAGCCGGGCGAGCTCGTTGCCGTTTATCACCGCGTCCCGGCTTTGAACGCCGAGCGTGTCGACCACACCTCGTCCACCTATTTGACGTACCACGATGGCAATCGCGTCTTCGATTCCATGGGCGCCTGGGTTCCGACCGAGGTGGCGGTTACGGGATTGGATGAGCCCGAGCGAGTGGAGGTCCTCGCCGTCAGTGAGGGGGTGTTTCCCACGCTTCGGGTCGCACCCGCCCTCGGGCGTGGTTTCGTCGCCGCCGACGCCGCTCCGGACGCACCGCTGACGGTCGTGCTCAGCCATGGTTACTGGTCTCGTCGGTTCGGCGAAGATCCGGCGGTGCTCGGCCGTACGTTGCGTATCGCGGGGGAGGCGGCCGAGATCATCGGGGTCATGGGAGCGGAGTTCCGCTTTCTCGACCGCGACGCCGCCCTG
>CAYSHI010000495.1:0-7350 GCA_964430745.1 uncultured Acidobacteriota bacterium
TCGATGCTCGAGGTACTGTCGGCGAACCAGCCGGCACCCGGGCAGCGTCCTGAGGGAAGACCTCAGGTGATCCTCCTCGTGGGCGTAAACGGCTCGGGCAAGACCACGACCACGGCAAAGCTCGCCGCCAGGTTCCTCGACGCCGGCGACAGCGTTGTTTTGGGTGCAGCGGACACGTTCCGCGCTGCCGCCGTCGAACAGCTCAAGGTATGGGGAGAGCGCCTCGGAGTGCCGGTCATTGCCCACCAGCCGGGTGGCGATCCAGCCGCGGTCGTTTACGATACCTGCGAAGCGGGCCGTTCGCGTGGTGTCGACATCGTGTTGATCGATACCGCCGGTCGGTTGCACACCAAGGACAACCTCATGGCGGAGCTTTCCAAGATGCATCGGTCGGCGGCCAAGGTCATCGACGGCGCTCCGGACGAAGTGTGGCTGGTTTTGGACGCCACGACCGGGCAGAACGGCCTCCGTCAGGCTGAGGACTTTCTGAAACACGCGGGCCTGACCGGCTTGATCCTTGCCAAGCTTGACGGCAGCGCGCGGGGCGGTGTGGCGTTGTCGATCGCCGACCATCTGGATCTGCCGATCCGTTACGTCGGCACCGGAGAGGCGGTCGAGAACCTGGCGCCGTTCGATGCCGAGGCCTACGTCGACGGGCTTCTCGGCGAGGACTGATAGAGGGCAGTGGGGGACCGCGGATACCTGGAGGAATGCATCGACCTGGCCGTCCGCGCGCGCGGCGCCACGAGTCCGAACCCGATGGTCGGGGCGGTGCTGGTTCAGGGCGACGAGATCGTCGGTAGGGGCTACCATCGCTGTCCGGGAGAGCCGCACGCGGAGCGCGTAGCCCTCGCCGATGCCGTCGGCCGCACCGAAGGCGCCACCCTCTACGTGAACATGGAACCGTGCACCCATCACGGGCGTACGCCGCCGTGCGTCGATGCCGTTCTCGAAGCCGGTATCTCGCGGGTGGTGATCAGCACACTCGACCCGGATCAGCGGGTCAACGGTGGTGGTGTGGATGCGTTGCGTGCCGCCGGTGTGACGGTCGACGTGGGCGAGCTGGCGGTCGAGGCGGCGCGGCTCAACGACGCGTACCTTTCGTACAAGCTGCGCCGTTCACCGTTGGTGACCGCCAAGGCCGCGATCTCGCTCGACGGCCGCCTGGCGACCAGCACGCGTGTCTCCCAGTGGATCAGCGGTGAGATCGCCCGCCGGCGGACCCACGAGCTGCGCGGAGACAACGACGCCATCGCCGTGGGCATCGGCACGTTGCTCGACGATGACCCTCGCCTGACAGCCCGTCAGGAGCGCGCTTGTTCACCTCGATACCGCGTTGTCCTGGACACGCACCTGCGCACGCCCCGAGCGGCCAAGTTATTGGGTGAAGAGGACGGACGCGCTCTGATCTTCTGCGGCGAGGCGGCGGCCGGCGAGGCGGAGGAAGGGCTCGCTTCGGCCGGGGCGGAGGTGGTGCGCGTAGCGACGGACGAGGCGGGGCTCTCGTGGCCCGCCATCCTCAGCGAGCTTGCCGATCGCGAGGTCATGTCGTTGCTGCTCGAAGGCGGCAGCGGCGTGCTTACCAGTGCTTTCGAGGCTGATATAATAGACAAGCTCTTCCTCGTCTATGCGCCCCTATTGATCGGCGGCTCTGCCGCCTTGTCGCTTTGGGCCGGCGAGGGCGTCGACGAGCTCGAGGACGCGCCGCGCTTGCACCACGTGAGACGCTTCGATCTCGGCGATGATTGGGCGGTCGAGGGATATCTCCACGCTCCCGAGGCGCCACTCCAGCGCCGGTAGGCGCGTCAAACGCAGCCTTTTTGTCGGAATCTCGAATATGTTCACCGGACTCGTAGAAGAGGTGGGGACCGTTACGCGCATCGATGAGGTGCCGCAGGGGTCACGCTTGTACATCGGCTCGGAGCTGATCGCTCCCGGTTTGGCGCTCGGCAGCAGTGTGGCGGTCGACGGCGTTTGCCTGACGGCGATCGAGCTGTCGGATGCACAGTTTGTCGCCGAGGTTTCGCCGGAGACCATTGCCCGCACGAATATGGCCAGTTACACGGTGGGCACGCGGGTCAACCTCGAGCGCCCGCTGGCCGCGGATGCTCGGCTCGGCGGCCACTTCGTCCAGGGGCACGTCGACGCGGTCACGAAGCAGCGCTTCGTGCGCGAGGAAGGTGATTTCGTTCGCATCGGCTTCGACATGCCGGAAGGCCTCGAGCACTATCTGGTGAGCAAGGGCTCGATCGCGATCAACGGCGTGTCGCTGACGGTCGCCTCCCTGGGGAGCGACGCCTTCGACATCCAGCTTGTACCTCACACGCTACAAAACACGAACCTGACCTGGAGTGAGAGAGCCGAAATGCTCAACGTCGAGGTCGATATTCTCGGTAAGTACGTTGCTCGGATGCTCGAGGGGCATCTGGAGGCCAGCGGCCGCCGGCCGACGGGAGACAGTGCATGAGCTTTTCACCGATCGAAGACGCCATCGAGGACATTCGCCAGGGGCGTATGGTGATCGTCGTCGACGACGAAGATCGAGAGAACGAGGGCGATCTGACGATCGCCGCCGAGAAAGTCACTCCCGACGTAATCAACTTCATGGCCAAGTACGGTCGCGGCCTCATCTGCCTGCCGATGATGCGGGAGCGCCTCGACGAGCTCGAGATCCCGCTGATGGTCGATGACAACTCGTCGAAGTTCAATACGGCGTTCTGTGTATCCATCGAGGGGAAGAAGGACGTGTCGACAGGCATCTCCGCCGCCGACAGAGCCGCAACGGTGCTTGCAGCGATCGATCCGAAGACGACGCCGGACGATCTCGCCCGACCCGGGCACATGTTCCCGCTGCGCGCCGAGAACGGCGGCGTCCTGCGGCGTGCAGGGCAGACAGAGGCGGCCGTCGACATGGCTCGGATGGCGGGTCTTTACCCGGCCGGCGTGATCTGCGAGATCATGAACGAAGACGGCACCATGGCGCGTGTGCCGCAGCTGCAGCGGTTCGTTGAAGAGCACGGCATCAAGATGATCAGCATCGCCGACCTGATCCGTTACCGGCTCGGCCACGAGCGCTTCGTCAAGCGCGTCGCGTCACCGCGGTTGCCGACGCGTTTCGGTGATTTTACCCTCCATGCCTACGAGAACGAGTTCGACAACAAGACGCACGTTGCCCTGGTGATGGGCGACGTGGGCAGCGGAGAGCCCGTGCTGACGCGCGTGCATTCCGAGTGCCTCACCGGCGACGCCTTCTTCTCCGCTCGTTGCGACTGCGGCCCCCAACTGGAGACCGCCATGGGGCGCATCTCCAAGGAGGGGCGCGGCATCATCGTCTACCTTCGGCAGGAGGGGCGCGGCATCGGGCTCGTGCACAAGCTGCGAGCCTACGAGCTGCAGGATCAGGGCGCCGACACGGTGGAGGCCAACGAAGCCCTCGGGTTCAAGCCCGATCAGCGCGATTACGGGATCGGCGCGCAGATTCTCAACGACCTGGGCGCGCGTCAGCTCCGCATCATGACCAACAACCCGCGCAAGTTCGTCGGACTTTCCGGCTACGGCCTGGAGATCGTCGAGCGCGTCCCCATCGAGGTCGAGGTCACCGAGACGACACGCCGCTACCTCGAGACGAAAAAGCACAAGCTGGGCCACGACCTGAGCTCCGTCTGATCGCCCCACACGCCGGCCGACAGAATAATGTTCGAACAGATCAACCAACGCTTGCAAAAGACGCTGAGCATGTTCCGTGGCGTGGTGCGCGTCGACGAGGCGAGTCTCGGCGCGGCGCTTCGCGACCTGCGCATGGCGCTGCTCGAAGCCGACGTGAACTTCGGCGTCGTCAAGGACTTTCTCGCAGTCGTGCGGGAGCGGGCCAAGGACCAGCAGGTGCTGGACTCGCTCAACCCGGGGCAACAAGTCGTCAAGGTCGTCTACGAGGAAATGACGGCCATCCTGGGCGGCAGCCGTGTGCCGCTCAAGCTGCAGGGCGCGACGCCGCACGTGGTCATGCTGGTCGGGCTGCAGGGCGCCGGCAAGACGACGACGGCGGCCAAGCTCGGAAATCAGCTCCGGCGCAAAGGCCACTCGCCGCTGCTGGCGTCGGTCGACGTGCACCGGCCGGCGGCACGCGAGCAGCTCGCCCAGGTTTCGGCCTCTGCCTCGCTGGCGTCGTTCGACGGCGAGGGTTCGGATGCCGTCGATCTGGCGCGGCAGGCTTTGGAGGCGGCGCGCGTCGGCGGGCACGATGTCGTGGTTCTCGATACCGCCGGGCGTCTGCACCTCGACGAAGCGATGATGGGCGAGGCCGCGGCGTTGGTCGAAGCCATCGATCCCGGCGACGTCGTCTACGTTGCGGATGCGCTCGCCGGTCAGGACGCGGTCAATACCGTCAGTGTCTTCCACGAGCGTCTACCCCTGACCGGGACGATCCTCACCAAGCTCGATGGCGATGCCCGCGGCGGTGTCGCGATGTCGATCGTCGCGGTTACGGGCCTTCCGATTCTCTACGTCGGCGTCGGCGAGCGATTCGAAGATCTCGAGGCCTTCCACCCGGAGCGGATCGCTTCGCGCATCCTCGGCATGGGCGACGTTCTGACGCTCATCGAGAAGGCGCAGGAGGCCGTCGACGTGCAGCAGGCGGCGGAGATGGAGAAACGCCTGCGCGATGCCACCTTCACGCTCGAGGACTTCCGCGAGCAGATGCGCCAGATGAACAAGCTCGGCTCGATGTCCAAGCTTCTCGAGATGTTGCCGATGGGGAAGGGCATCGACACCAAGGCGCTGGCGCCGGCGGAGGACGATATGAGACGCTTTGGTGCGATCATCGACTCGATGACCGCCGACGAGCGTCGTCACCCCCAGAACATCGACGGATCACGACGCCGGCGAATTGCCGCGGGCAGCGGCACGCGGGTGCAAGACGTCAATCAACTACTCAAACAGTTCAATTCAGCGCGAAAGCTGATGAAGAAGCTCGGCCGTCAGCGGGGCAATCCGCTCGACATGATGCGCCCTGCCGGCTTCGGCCCCTAGCAGGGTCGCGAACCGCGGCCGGGTGACCAGCCGTACCACCAGGAGGAAAAGCAGCGTGATTTCGATTCATCTACGTAGAACCGGAGCGAAAAAGGACCCGCATTACCGGGTCGTCGTGACGGACAGTCGGGCGGCGCGGGACGGTGCCTTCATCGAGGTTCTGGGGCATTACCACCCCCGCTTCGAGCCGGCCAAGGTCGAGTTGGACGTACAGAAGACGAGGGAATGGATCGACAAGGGCGCGCAGCCCTCGGACACGGTCAAGAGCCTGTTGCGGAAGGTCGAGGCCGGCCAGGTCGATATTGCACAGGGTGTGTCGCCCTCTCGCCAGCGTGACGCCACCAAGCACGCGGAGATACGCGCGGCGGCGCCGAAGCCGGAACCCGAGGCGGAAGCTGCTGCCGATGACGCCCCGTCGGAGGCGGCGGCGGACGACGCCGCAAAATCCGAGGACGGCGAGGCAAGCGAAGAAAGCTAGCGGTACACGCGGTGCGCCCGAGCGGGCGCGCCGGTCGAAACCGGGGTCGGCAGAGGCCCCGGCTCCCCCGTTCATGTTCAAGAATTCGCTCGAGAGGGGAATTGCTGATGTTCATGGAAGAACTGGTTCGCAACATCGCCAGGGCGCTCGTCGACAATCCCGACGAGGTGCAGGTGAGCGCGGTCGAAGGTGAGCAGACCACGGTCGTGGAGCTCCGCGTCGACCCGGAGGACCTGGGCAAGGTGATCGGCAAGCAGGGCCGAACCGCCCGCGCCATCCGCACGTTGCTCGGCGCCGCCGGAACGAAAGAGAACAAGCGCGTCCTGCTGGAGATATTGGAGTAACGGTGTCCGTCGGGTCCGGTCGGGAGGCGCCATCGGATCCGGCCGTGGTGGGCCGGGCGGTACGTCCGCACGGGCTTGCCGGCGAGATCGTCGTCGCGCCGGTCGAGTCATCGTCGGCGGAGTGCACGCCCGGGAGTGAGATGTGGCTGGCCGGTCGTTGGCGGCGCGTCGCCAAAGCGCGCACCGACAACAAGGGCCGGTGGGTGGTGAAGTTCGAAGATGTCCCGGACCGCGATGCTGCGGAGAAGCTCCGCGGCGAGGAACTGAGCATCGAAGCGGCTGAGCTTCCCGCGCTTGTCGACGGCCTTTACTACATCCACGACCTCGTCGGGTGTCGGGTCGTCGATCCGGACGGCGCCGCCATCGGCGTCGTCATCGGCGTGGTTTCCGGCCCACAGGATTGGCTCGAGGTCGAGCACGACGCACACCGCAGCCTGGTGCCCATGGTGCCGGCCATCGTGAAGGAAGTCGACGTGCACGAACAGCGCATCGTCATCGACCTGCCGCAGGGCCTGGTGGACGCGACGCGCCACTGAACAGCGCCGAAACCGAGGGCGTAGAAGCGAAATGAGAGTAGACATCGTTACCATCTTCCCCGACCTGTTCCCGGGGCCGTTGGGCGAGGGCATCATCGGTCGTGCCGTTGCCGGCGGGCTGCTCGAGCTGCGGGTCCACGACCTGCGCGAGTTTGCCGAGGGCACCCACCGGCAGGTGGATGATGAGCCGTTCGGCGGCGGTGGCGGCATGGTGCTCAAGCCGGAGCCGCTTTTTGCCGCGGTCGAGGAGGTGCACGGGCAACTGGCCGAGCAGGGGGGGGCCCGCGGGCCGGTGGTCTTGATGTCGCCTCAGGGTGAATGCCTGAGACAGCCGAAAGTCGAAGAGATGGCGCAGTTGGAGCAAATGACCCTGCTGTGCGGTCGCTACGAGGGGGTCGACGAGCGCGTCCGCGAGCATCTCGTGGACTTCGAGCTCTCGATTGGCGATTACGTGCTCACCGGCGGAGAATTGCCGGCGATGGTACTCGTCGAAGCCGTGACCCGGCTGCAGCCGGGGGCGCTCGGAGATGCAAAAGCCGCCTCTCGCGACTCGTTTTCGGAGGGGCTTTTGGATTATCCTCAGTACACGCGTCCGGCCGAGTTCCGAGGATACTCGGCGCCGGAGGTTCTGCGTTCGGGCGATCACCAGGCAGTGGACGTGTGGCGTCGCCGACAATCCTTGCTGGCAACGGCGCGCAAACGCCCGGATCTGCTCGCGGACCGGACGTTATCCGACAACGAGCAAGACATTTTGAAGAAAGAAACGAGGGAGTAGGTACCGTGGACGTCATGAAGATGATCGAGGCAAAAGGGGAAAGGCAGGACCTCCCCGCATTTCACCCGGGCGACACCGTCAAGGTTCACCAGCGGGTGGTCGAAGGCAACAAACAGCGTATACAGATCTTCGAGGGCGTGGTCATCGCCCGGCGCGGCAGCCGTACCAACGCCAGCTTCACGGTGCGCA